>JABBOW010000213.1 GCA_012927595.1 Cellulomonas sp. | reverse complement strand
GTTGACACCTTAGACGCTGGCCCGCTCTGCCGTCATTGAAACGATTCATGCCGAGCCGCGACCTCCGCTTTCCTGCCGAGCCTCGTCATGATGTTTTGGGAAATTCTGATCGTCGGCGCCTCCTGACCGGCAGAACCTCCAGGTTCTCGGCTCGACGCCGCGCGGTAGCGGGCTCGTTGCCGGACGCCGTCAGGCGCTCTTTCCGTAGGTCTGGCGGAACACAGCGTCGGCGAGCCAGGCGCGGAAGCTGTCGTTGTCGCTGAACTACTTGAACCCCCGCGATCATTCACGCGTTCACGTCCTCCAAGAACTCGGCGGCCTCGTCATCGAGATCGTCCTCGGCCGCACTGACATCGGCGACGACTTCGGCCGGATCGAGTTCCGGCAGCGTCGCCGCGATGGGCTGCACGTCGACCCGACCGGTCACGACGTCGGACGTGAGGCGGGTGCGAAGCTCGCGGAGAAGGTCGATCTCCGTGCGGGCTCGTTCGATCGAGGCGTCTGAGGCGGCAGCCTCCCCGTCGATGTGCACGACTGTCGCACGCTGTTCCTCGGCGGGCGGCCAGGCGAACCTGTGCCCCCGGAGCTTCTCGCCGGTGAGGTGCGCAATCGTGCTGACGTGTCCGTCGGAGAACGCATCTGACGATGCGGCCGCCTGCATGGCATCCAGAAGGCACTGAGGGAGGTCGCGACGCTGGTCCACTGGACGGAGTCTGTGCAGCGCCGCACCGCATGCGCTGGATTGCTCTCCGTATCGCGCGGCGAGCTAGGCCCGGGCTGCGGTGCGCCACGCGGTGAAGGAGCCGATCGGGCCGGCGTGGGGTGGCACCAGCCAGGGCCAGGGATGCACCTCGACGGGCCGCACCACGGCGGCGCGCGTCCGCCAGCCGGGCACCGGCGCGAACGTCGTCGCGAGCCGGTGCCCTGTGAGCGCCGACCGCGGGTCGCCCCGGAAGATCCGCACCTCGCGACGCGTGGCGAGATCGGCGAGCGTCTCGGTGAGGAACACCAGCCGCCGCGAGTCCAGCCGCAATCGCGCCAGCAACGGGATGTCGAACACGAACACCGCCGGCAGGTCGGGGTGCGCGAGCAGGGCCGGATCGTCGTCGCCGAGCGACTCCGCCGTGAGCCAGACAACCTCGGCCGCGCCCGCCGGGTCCCGGTGGGGC
The DNA here is from genome assembly GCA_012927595.1 of Cellulomonas sp. GTDB lineage: Bacteria > Actinomycetota > Actinomycetes > Actinomycetales > Cellulomonadaceae > Cellulomonas_A. Next base: position 19,567 of record JABBOW010000213.1, on the reverse strand, counting down.
GCCGTCGGCCCGGTGGTGGTGGCGAGGTCGGGGTCGCGTCGCCAGCGCGGGTCGACGTCGGAGGCCGGGTCAGGAGCGGGTGCGTCCGGCCACGACTGCACCGGGCAGGCGCGGTTCAGCGCGCACCCCGCGCAGAGCCCGGGCGCGCGGTTCTCCACCTGCTGGCGGGAGAAGCCGTACGGCTTGCCGGTGCCCACACCGACGGTCCAGGCCCAGCCGAGCCGGTTGGCCGCGCGCGAGCCGTCGAGCAGGTGGCGAAAGAACAGGTCCTCCCCGTCCCGCCAGCCGAGGTGGGCGCGCACCGTCCAGTGCGAGGCGAGCCACATCCTCCCCTGGTTGGGCACCCAACCGTCGCGCTCGAGCTCGCCGACAGAGAGCTCGATGCAGGCCATGTCGCGAGGCCAGCCAGCATCGGCCGGTGGGGGGCCGCCAGCCGTGCGGCCCGAGACGACGAACCGCGCGGCCTCAGTCATCGATGTGCCGAACCGGGAGTACACGTGCCGTGCGTACTCCTGCCACAACAGCTCGTCCCGGTACTTCGCGACGTCGCGGGCCGGTCCACCGCCCACGTGAGCCCATAAGGTGGGCAGCCCGATGAGCCCGTGACGCACGTACGGCGAGAGCGTCGAGGCACCTCGCCGGTCGATCGGCCAAATTTCGTTGCGCCGCGCAGCGTAGCCCGCGACGTCGAATGCGGCCAGCCGCTGGTCCGCAGCACGCTGGCCACCGCGAAAGGCCGGGCTCGCACCGGCGTCGCCGACGACGAGGTCACCGAGGTGGGTACCCACCCAGGCAACCGCGGCGTCCTGCCCCGGGCTCGGCGCGGGCAGGACGATGTCGGTGGTCACCCGCGGGGCACCCGACGCACCCAGATCGGACCCCGTGCCGTCGAAGGGTCGAGCACCTGGCCGCCCTGGAGGATCTCGACATGGCCACCGGCCACCAGGCGGCGTGCGGCGGCCCTGGCTGGCTCCATGAATGGCCGCCAAGACGCCTCGTCGGCGCCGCCGACGGCGCGGGCGGCCTCGCTCGGGCAGATGGTTGCGCCTCGCGGGCGAGCGGCGAGCAGGTCGAGGATCGCCCTCTCAAGGGCGCGGTCGACGCCTGTGGCGCGTCGTGTGCGGCAGGACTGGGAACAGTAACGGACCTGCTCCCAGTCGCGTCCCCATGCCCGACGCCAGGCGATCTGCCGCCCGCACGATGCGCAGGTCTTCGGTTCGCGCGGCCCGGTCACGGCGCCGCGGCGGCCGGAGCGCGGGCGGGGGCGGTCGGGCACCGGCTCAGCGTGCGACCCGAACCGAGCGGGCGCAACCCGACGTGGCGGAGCCCCATCTGTCGCGAGCAGGCAGGACGACCAACACGTGCTCGCGCGGCGCTACCCTGACCGCCGCGTTCAGCAGAGCGACGCCGTCCAGGACGGCAAGCCAGGTGCGCTTCTACTCGCCCTCGCGGCTCTTGGGTCGGGTGACGTTCTGGGTCGGGTAGCGGTCCGTGATCTCGTCGATGCCGGCGCACTTGGCATAGCGGGCGAGCAATCCTGCGCATGTACGTCGTAGCGGGTCACTGCTCGCGGACAGGATGGCCGTGCTCGTCGTGGTGTTTTTTCGCCACCGAGCGCTCTGTGCTGGAAAGTGGCGCCATCCGGTCGGGACGGATCGAGCGATCAGCCGCTCGGGGAAGACACGGATCCGCGGGCCCGCCGCCGCCTGCAACCCAACCCAACCCCGCCCTGCCGGGCGGGTTCGAGCACTCGGTGCAAGAGGAAGCCCATCGCTGCTTGCTCCGGGGAGCTTCACCGCGAGTGCCGCGTCAGGGGGCGGTCGGTCCGCGGGCGGCCTCTTGCTTGATCAATGCGTCAAGGTCGCTAAGTCGGTCGAGGCCGCTCAGAGCCTGGCCCATGCGGGGGTTGGTGGCTAGCCGTTCCCGATTCCGATGGAGGAAAGCCCAGTACCCAGCGGTGAAAGGACAAGCATCCTGGCCAACTCGCTTCCGCGGGTCGTAGACGCAGCTGGAGCAGTAGTCACTCATCCGATTGATGTAGGCGCCCCCGGCGACATACGGCTTGGTAGCCATCACTCCACCGTCGGCAAACTGCGACATCCCGATCACGTTGGGCACCATGACCCAGTCGTAGCCGTCGACGAACGCCCGGTGGAACCAGTCAGTGACCTCCGCGGGATCCCACCCGTGCTGCATTGCATAGTTCCCGAGCACCATCAGCCGCGGGATGTGGTGCACCCAGCCGCGGTCGCGCACGCCGACCAAGGCATCAGACAGGCAGGCCGCATCGACAGACTCCGCGTCAAGGTCTGCGAACCAGCCCGGCACTGGGTTCCGCGCCTGCAACTCGTTCCGAGTGCGATACGACGTTGGAAGGTGCCAGTACAGGTGCCAGACGAACTCGCGCCAACCGATGACCTGCCGAATGAAACCTTCCACCGACCCCAGCGGGGCGAGCCCGTTGCGGTAGGCGTCCTCTGCCGTTGCGATCACCTCGATCGGGTCGAGCAGACCAAGGTTCAGGGGTGCGGACAGCAAGGAGTGCGCCATCCACGGGTCGGCGGACAACATCGCATCCTCGTGCGGACCGAACCCAGTCAGCCGGTGGGTGATGAAGTCGGCCAGACTGGCCAGCGATTCACCGCGAGTGGCAGCGAACCGCCGTGGACCGTCTGAACCGAGGAGCGTGACGCGCCCTTCCCGCTCCCAGCGGTCGAGGTCGTGACGGACCTCGGCGTCGATCTCGTCCTCCACCGGCCAGTTGGGCTCTGGAACCCCCAGCGTGGCAGATCGAGGTGGCGGCTTCTGGTTGTCGGCGTCATAGCTCCACTTGCCTCCCGCTGGTTCCTCGCCGTCCATCAAGATCCCCAGCCGGCGGCGAGTGTCGCGGTAGAAGTCGCCCATGAGCAGTCGCCCCCGCCCCCGAGACCGAACCCATCGGTCGAAGTCATCGGTGGACGTGGCGAAACCACGCGCCGGCACCACCTCGACGTCGCCGCGGCCGTGGACAAATCGCAGGGCCGCGTGCGAGGTCGGGTGGCAGACACTCAACGGCTCATCAAAGCCTTCGAGTACTTCCGCATAGGTGTCGGCGCGCACATAGGTGCACTGGTCTCCCAGCTCGGCAGCCCGATGACGCATTGCGGAGAGCACCAGTTGCGCCTTCGCCCGATGGAACCTGCGACGGGCAAAGACCCCGCGCGCCTCGACCATGAGCACCGGCTGGTCTGTTCTGTCGAGAAAGTGCGGGCCGAGTTGGTCACCGAACAGCCATCTCGTCGTCACCCGACCCAGTCAAGCACAGCGTGCGGCGCGGACGCTCAAAGCGCAGCAGACCCTCGGCACACCACACCCCGAGGTCTGACCCGAATCTCACGGGCTCACTGCATCTGTGATGTTCAGGGGCTTGCGTTCCCAGTACTTTGCGCTCGAGACGGCCAGAAGCGCGACCGGCCCCCACCCGTATGGCAGCCGTGCCGCAGGTACGGCAAGATCAGGGCCGTGCCCGAGACGACCCGTGAGCTGGCGATGTTTCCGCTCGGCTCCGTACTGCTGCCGGGGATGCCGCTGCCGCTGCGCGTCTTCGAGCCCCGCTACATCGCGCTGCTGTCGTCGGTGCTCGGCGAGTCGGACCGCGAGTTCGGGGTGGTGCTGATCGAGCGCGGCTCCGAGGTCGGTGGCGGCGACGCCCGTTTCAGAGTCGGCACCGTCGCCAGCATCGTGACGGTCGAGATCGGCGAGGGATCGATCGTCCTCGTCGCGCGGGGCACCGAACGCTTCGAGGTGGTCGACTGGCTGGAGGAGGACCCGTTCCCACGGGCGCGGGTCCGCGAGCTCGCGCCGCTCGTGATCGAACCGGAGGACCTCGACGCGCTCGCGGCTGCCGAGCGCGTCGTGCGGGACACCCTCACCCAGCACAGCGAGTTCGTCGAGCTGCGCTGGCCGGCCGACGTCCCGCTGTCGGACAACCCAGCCGACCGTCTCTGGCAGCTGGCCGGCATCGCACCGATCGGGCCCCTGGACCAGCAGGCACTGTTGCGCTCGGCCACCGCCGCAGAGCTGATCGCCCGCCTCGTCGAGGAGACCCGCGCAGCCCGTGACAGCATCGCGGCGCGATGGACCGGCGACCCGGACGACAGTGAGCCCACGTGATTGCCGGGCCCGGGGACCCCACCCTGCGCTGAGCAGCGCCACTCCTCGCTGCACGGGGATGCCGGAGTCGTTCGATGGAAACCCAGGGATCGGTCCGCCTACCAGTTCCTCCGCAAGGATCGACTCGCCGCTTCGCGCACGGGCGTTGACGAGGATGCCGAACTCCTGATTGCGTCTGCGTGGCTTCAGACCATCGTGCACTCCGAGCAACTGCGCCGCACCGGGTTCCACCCGCTTGGCGGCGCGCGACACCTCCGCGCGCCGGGCACCTCCGATCGCTTGTGTCGCCTCGTCGCCAACCACACAAACGCATCAGTGATCCGCCCTGCACTTCCTGAACAGTGGATCTGTCATTGTCATGCGGCTCGTTGTTCTGACCGGTAGGCATCGTGCACCTCGTTCGGTGGACGATAGCCGATCGACGAGTGGAGCCCTCGTGGAAGGTGGCGGGCTTCGATGTACCGCGCAATGTCTTTCGTTGACGCGGCTCGGCTCGGCTAGACGGTCCGGTTGCAGAGCTCGTTCTTCAGCGCGGCGAAGAACGATTCCACCATCGCGTTGTCGTAGCATTATCCGGTCAATCGGCCATCTGGTAGGGCATTGGCCGGTTAAGGGATTCAGTTGCGGGTCAGGCGCCGGAGCTGTTCGTCGTGGGTGCGCACTCGTGCGGCGAGGGCGTTGACGGCGGTGCGCAGCGTGGTGATCTCGTCGGTGCGTCCTGATGGACTACTCACCTCACACGACCACGGGCCTGACCCCCCAGGAGCGCGACGCGAAGGAGGACGAGATCTTCGCCTGGCTCAGCACCACCGTCCGTGCCGCGATCCCCGGGCGATCGACCTAGCCACCGCCATCGCGATCGACGGCTCCCGTGGACCCACGTGGGCGCGCCCCGGCTCCAAGGCTCCCTCCGCGGTCGGCGAGGCGGACTACCGCGGGAACTCCAGCGCCTTCGCGCGCCAGGCAACCGGCTCGTGGGACCCTGACGCGCGCTAGGCCCACGAGACCAAGACCCACGAGAAGGGCACCGACCGGACCTTCGGATCGACGATGATCGCCGGTGTGTCGGGGTCTACGACGCCAAGAGCCCCTTACGGTCCCTGCACCTGGTGCAGACCGTGACCCTGACTCCCACCGGCTACAACAACCCCGCGCCGACCTTGCGCATGCTGGACGAGCACACCGCATCGGGCCACAAGTTGACGACCCTCCTGGCCGACCGTGGCTTCTCCAACTGGGAGGTCCAGGACTGGGCCGACGGGCTACTCCGTCGCGACATCGACCAGATCATCGGCCACGACCAGCGGGCCGTTCGGCGTACCCGCCGACGGGTGGGCACCGGTCACGAGGGCCGAATGAGCGGCGGCGAGCTCCCGATGAGCACCGCGCACACCTCGAAGAACGACGAAACCCCCCACCAGAAGCCCTTCCGGGCTCCCCGCGAGGGGTTCTGTCACTTCGAGGGTTTCAGTTGTGTGCGAAACCCGTGGCGGTAGCGGTGGGATTTGAACCCACGGTGGACTTTCACCCACACACGCTTTCGAGGCGTGCTCCTTAGGCCGCTCGGACACGCTACCTCGCCCCGAAGGCTACCTGGTCGGAGCCCGCACGCCGAAATCGGGTCGCCGACCACGCGGACCACCGCTCCAGACGCCGTCGTACCGTGGGACTGTGACCAACCCCGCGCCGACCGACTCCCGGCCCGCCGTGCGCCCGGCAGCGGGCACGATCGACGACGTCGTCACGGTGCTCGCGGGTCGGCGCCTGGCCGTCCTGACGGGCGCGGGGCTCTCGACAGACTCTGGCATCCCCGACTACCGTGGCCCGGACTCACCGCCGCGCACCCCCATGACGTACCAGCAGTTCGTGGCCGACGACGCGTTCCGCCGGTACTACTGGGCCCGCAACCATGTCGGTTGGCGCCACGTGCACCGCACGCCGCCGAACGCCGGGCCCCGCGCGCCCGCCGAGCTCGTGGACCTCGGCGTCGTCGTGGGGGTTATCACCCAGAACGTCGACCTCCTCCACGAGGCGGCGGGCAGCCGAATCGTCATCGACCTGCACGGGCGCTACGACCGGGTCGTCTGCCTGCGCTGCGGCACCGTCGTGTCGCGCGCCGAGCTGGCCGTGCGGCTCGAGGCGCTCAACCCCGGGTTCGTCGAGTCGATCGGCGCAGTCGGCGACATCGAGATCGCGCCCGACGCCGACGCCGTCATCTCGACCACAGCTCACTTCATGGTCGCGTCGTGCTGGGCACCCGACCCGGACGGCGGCCGGGGTCCGTGCGGCGGGATGCTGAAACCGGAGATCGTCTACTTCGGGGAGAACGTGCCCAAGGAGCGGGTCGCGCGCGCGTTCGCCCTGCTGGACTCGGCCGACGCGCTGCTCGTCGCGGGGTCGTCGCTCACGGTCATGTCGGGCCTGCGGTTCGTGCGGCACGCCGCCAAGGCACAGGTCCCGGTCGTCATCGTCAACCGCGGGGCGACGCGCGGCGACGACCTCGCGACGCTCACGCTCGACGCCGGGACCTCTGAGACGCTCACCGCGCTGGCCGATCGCCTCTGACCGCCCGCCGCTCCTCGAAGAACTCGCGCAGCAGCGCCCCGCACTCGTCCTCGAGCACGCCCCCGACCACCTCGACCCGGTGGTTGAGCCGCCGGTCGCGGACGACGTCCCACTGCGACCCGCACGCCCCGGCCTTCGGGTCCCACGCGCCCAGCACGAGCCGCGGAACCCGGGCGAGCACCGTCGCGCCGGCACACATGACGCACGGCTCCAGGGTGACGACGAGCGTGCAGTCGTCGAGCCGCCAGCGCCCGAGCCGGACCGACGCCGCCCGCAGCGCCACGACCTCCGCGTGCGCCGTCGGGTCGTGGTCGCGCTCGCGCGCGTTGTGACCGCGCCCGACGACCTCGCCATCGGGCCCGACGACGACCGCCCCCACGGGCACGTCCCCGCTGGCGAGCGCCGCCCGGGCCTCGTCGATCGCGGCGGTCATCCACCGCACGTCGTCTGCACCGGCCACCATCCGGCCATCCTCCCGCACGCCCCGTCGGCAGGACGAAGGGACCCCGGCCGACGATGCCCGCGGCGGTAGGGTCGGGCCATGCGCCTGCACGTTGCCGACCACCCGCTCGTCGCCCACAAGCTGACGGTCCTACGGAACAAGGACACGGCCTCCCCCACGTTCCGCCTGCTCGTCGACGAGCTCGTGACCCTGCTCGCCTACGAGGCGACCCGCGACGTGCGGACCGTTCCGCACACCATCGAGACCCCCGTCGCAGTCACCACCGGCACCAAGCTGTCCGACCCGCGGCCCCTCGTCGTGCCGATCCTGCGCGCGGGTCTCGGCATGCTCGAGGGCATGACGCGCCTGCTCCCGACGGCCGAGGTCGGGTTCCTCGGCATGCGGCGCGACGAGACGACCCTCGAGGCCATCACGTACGCGAACCGGCTGCCCGAGGACCTGTCGGGCCGGCAGTGCTTTCTGCTCGACCCGATGCTCGCGACCGGCGGGACGCTCGTCGCGGCGATCGACTACCTCCTCCAGCGCGGCGCGAGCGACGTCACCTGCGTGTGCCTGCTCGCCGCACCCGAGGGGCTCGCGCTCCTCGAGCAGGCCATCGGTGACCGGGTCGACGTGAAGATCGTCGTCGCGGCAGTTGACGATCACCTCAACGAGAAGGCGTACATCGTCCCCGGGCTCGGCGACGCCGGCGACCGCCTCTACGGCATCGTCTGATCGTTCCGCGTTCGCAGTGGGTGACTTCGCAGTGGGTGACTTCGCCGTGGGTAAGACAGCCGCCGAGACCACCCCGCGGATCGTCGTGCACAGCTCCCGCGACGCTCGCTCGTCGAGACATACGACGTCGCGGCCGCACCGGGGTAGGCCTTGCCCAGGCCGATGACCCGGATGTGGGGTGCGGTGCTGTGGGCCGCGCGGAGCCGGCCCGGGCGGTATCTGCGCGCTCGTCCTACGGTGGATCCATGCGCATCGTCGTGGCTGGAGGACATGGTCAGGTCGCGCGGCGCCTGGCCCGGGCGCTCGTCGCACGGGGTGACACGCCCGTCGGACTGGTCCGCAACCCGGACCATGTCGCCGACGTGCACTCGGACGGGTCGGGTGTCATCGTGCTCGACCTCGAGACCGCGACGGTGCACGACGTCGCCGGCGCTCTGTCGGGTGCCGACGCGGTCGTGTTCGCGGCCGGCGCGGGACCGGGCAGCGGGGCCGGACGCCAGGACTCGGTCGATCGGGGCGGCGCCTCGCTCGTGGCCGACGGCGCGACGCTCGCCGGGGTCCGCCGCTACGTGCTCGTCTCGTCCATGGGCGCGGGCAGCGAGCCGGAACCCGGGACGGACGCGGGGTTCGCGACCTACCTGCGCGCCAAGAGCGCGAGCGAGGCGGACCTCGTCGGTCGGGACCTCGACTGGACGATCCTGCGCCCCGGCACCCTGACCGATGACGCGGGCACTGGGGACGTCCGCCTGGACGAGAAGGTCCCGCGCGGGACGGTGCCGCGCGACGACGTCGCCCACGTCATCGTCGATCTGCTCCATGAGCCGCGGAGCGCCCGGCTCGTCCTGGAGCTCGTCGCCGGGGAGGTCCCGGTCGATGCCGCGGTGGCGGCTGCGATCGAGCGCGAGACCTGAGGTCCCGGATCAGCGGGTGAGGACGGTCACGACCCCCAGCACGAACCCATCGTGCGGCGAATCCACCCTCAGCACGCTCAAGCCCGGGACGGCCCCGTCGCCCGGAGCGGCGATCGCCGTCTCGAGGAAGCCCTTCGCGTCGACGCCCAGCGAGTTGGGGTAGTCGGAGCCGACCGCGGTCGAGTCGAAAGCATTGGTGGCGTCACCTTGTGCCTTGCCTGACCCGTTCTCCCGGACCGGGACGAGCGCAGCGCCGTCGAGCGTGAGCGTGTCGCCCGACAAGCCGAGATCACCTTCCCAGGCGACGACCCCGATCGGGGGGGTCGGCCGGGGGGTCGTGGTGACGGACAGGCTCGCCGACGACCCGACATTCACGGTCACCGCGCCGTCGTGCACGACGACCGTCCCGGCGCCCTCCGAGCTGTCGGCGTAGACCACGACGAGCGCCCACCCGGCGTAGGCACCCGTCCCCGATCCGACTCCGTTGGACGGGTCGGCGAACGTCCAGGCCCCCGGGCCGCCCTTCTGGACCTGATCCGTCACGTCGGCGAACGCCTGGTACTCGTGCGCTCCGGCGGCGTCGCCCGAGTGCGTGAGCAGCGAGCCGGTCACTGGGGCGAGATCCTGCCGGGGTCCGGCGAGCCGCGCGGTGACGGGCTGCGTCGTCGGCGACCCGCCCGAGGCCGCCCAGTACAGACCGGCGAAGGCGATGTCGCGCTGCCCGGCGGGGAGGTGGAGCTGCGAGTGCGAGGCGACCGTCGCGCCGGCGATGCCCTTCTCGAGGAGCGGCAGCATCGTGAAGTCGTTGTTGTTGAGCTTCGGACCCTTCCCGCTGAGCGCCGTGGTGCACTGGTCGCTCGGCTTGTCGCTCGGCGCGCACGTCAGCAGTGGAGCGCCGATCTCGGTGACGTTCCACGTGCCCGGCAGGCCGGATGTGCTGAACCGCTGCGGGAGGCCGCTGGGCGCGACCACGACGGGCTCGGAGTGCGTCGCGGCCGGGCCGTTCCCGCCTGACAGCGCGACGGCCACGTCGCCGGAGCCGGCGCTTTTCGCGCGCACGCCGAGCTTCACCTCCGCGACCTTGGCGGGGGCGGGCGCGAGCGGCCCGAGGTCGCACGTCACGGTGCGTCCATCCTTGGTCGCAGCGCAGCCGGGTGTCGAGCTGCGGTCGAGCGCTGCCACGACCTGAGCCGGGAGGGTCACGGTCGCCCTCGACGAGGGGGCTGCCATGTTGCCGTGGTTGGCGACCGTGAACGTCAGCGACGCGTCGTCACCGACGGCGAACACGCTGCCGTGCGCGATCGTCGGTGTCGCCGAAAACTCGAGCGCCGAGGCTTCGACTGTCACCGGCACGTCGACGGACGAGCCGTCGGGCGCGATCGCCACCTGGAAGCCTTGGGAGAGCAGCCCGCGCACCGACCCGTCGGACGACAGCCAGGCCGTGAGCACAGTCGAGGCGCGGCCCGCGATGGTCGGCGTCGTGCACTCGATCGCCGCGTCGGTCGGCAGCGGTACCCGCGACGTGCCCGCGCCCACGCACACCCAGCCCGGGGCCTCGACCACGGAGGTTGCCCATGTAGCGTCGGTTGGCCGGGTGAGGAGGACGTGCGTCCCGGTCGTGTCTGCCTGACCGAAATTTTCGACCTTCACCGAGATGGGCGCCGACTTCCCAGCGGTCAGGGCAACCGCGTCGGGCGCCGTGATGCGGAGATCTGCCGCGGTCCGGATGTCGAGCCCGACCTGCACACCCTGGCTGACCTGCGGCTCATCGGGCGACAGCCCGACGACCACCTCGGGTGACTCCGCCTCGGTCGCCCCGACCACGGCGTAGAGCTTGACGTCGAGCGTGTCGGTCGCCCACCCGCCGAGCTGCGCTGTCCGTGTGCACCTGACGGCCTCACCCGCAGCCGGCTCGGACGACACGCCGAGCCGGTCTGGCCACGCCGGGGAGCAAGTCCACCCCGCGGGCTGGCCAGCCACGTGGACCAGCGGCGGGAGCTGCAGCGTCACCGTCGGCGACGTGGCAGCGAGCTGCCCAGCGTTCGACAGCGCAAGGTGCAGGGCGCCGCGGCTCGCCGGTGCTGCGCCCGCGACGGTCGCCGCAACCAGCTGATCGACGGTCGGCGTCGAGCCGAGGCGCAGCCGCGCCGCCGACGGCTTCATGGTCACCGGAGCAGTCAGCGTCTTCGGCTCGATCCCGCGGCCACGGATCACGACGGAGATGGCGCGCGAGTCGTCCGAGCTGACGACCACTTCCTCGCGCACCTCGACCGTCAGCGTCAGCTGCGACGTCGCGCCGCTCGCAAGCAGAGCGAGACGGCAGGTCGCGTGCTGCAGGTCGGCTCCTGGCGTGCACGCCCAGTCCGGCGCTGGGGCGGCGGCCTCAAACCGTCCCGGCCGGACGAAGGACGTGAGCGTCGTCGTCGCGCCCGTGACGCCCACGTTGGTCGGAAGGGCCACGTCGGGCGGAAGGGTCACGTCGGCGGTCAGGGCGGTAGCGTCTGCGGTGCCGAAGTTTGTCACGGCCAGGCTCACGGACTGTCCGGCGGCCTGGGCGACGAGCGTGAGCGGCGCGGTCACAAGCTGGAAGGCCGGAGCCCCGGGGACGACGGGACCCGTGGTCGGCGCCGTGGCGGTGCCCGTGAGACCGGGCGGGATCGCGGTCGGGTCCGGAGTGGCGGCACCGGTCGGGACGCCCGTCGGGGTGAGCGCCGCGGCGCTGGGGCTATGGGTCGGCGTCGGCACGAGGCCCGACTCCGTCGCGGTCGGCTCGGGCGACTGCGTGCTCACGGCGACCGCGTCGGGCGGCGGCGCGGCCTCGGGCACCCCGGACGAGAACACGCCGAGGAGACCCGCGACACCGGCGGCCCCGGCGACGACGACCGCCGCAGCCGCGACGACGATCCCGATCGGCAGCGCACCGAGGAAGGCCAAGAGGCCGCCTGTCGCGGCGACCGAGCCCACGGCGGCCATGCCCCCGGTGCCGGCGGCCGCACCAGCACCCGCGCCGGCCGAGGAGCCACTGCCGAGCGCAGCGACACCGGCAGCGATCCCGCCACCGACGGGCAGCGGGTGAGTGAGCGCGCCGAGTCCGAGCACGCCGAGGACGAGCGGTGCGATGACGCCACGCATGCCGTGGCTGACGTCGCCGAGCTCGAGCGTGAGTGCGCGGCAGCGGCCGCACGACTCGAGGTGCTCGTCGACCTGGGCCGTCTCGCGGCGAGCGAGCCCACCGCGCACGTAGGACCCGAGCTTGCCGGCCACGTCGCGACAGCCCAGGTCGAGCGGCTGCTGCAGGTGCATCTGGAGGTACGCCTGCCGCAGACCCTCGCGCGCACGGTAGGCGAGCGCCGCGACCCCGTTCGCGGTCAGCCCGAGGAGCGGGGCGATCTGCGCCGGCGTGAGCGACTCGATCTCGGTGTACCAGAGAGCGGCCTGCCAGCGCTCGGGGAGCGTGCGGAACGCACGGGCGACGAGCCCCCGCTCGAACCCGGCCAGGGCGGGGTTCTCGGTGGACTCCTGGTCGCCGAACGCGGCCTCGAACGTCGCCGCGTCGTCGGTCGGGGTGACCCGACGGCCACCTTCGACGCGCAGCATCCCGAGCCGTCGGATGACAGTGAAGAGATAGGCACGGAAAGCGACGTCGGGTCCGCCCCCGCCTGATACCACCGTCCATACCTTCGTGAACGCGTCGGCGACGACATCCTCGGCGTCCGCCTGGGAGTTCGTGTACTGCCTGGCGACGGCCCACGCGGCCCCGGCGTGCCGCTGGTAGAGCTGGCCGAACGCGCCCGAGCTGCCGGAGCGGGCGGCCGTGATCAGCTCGGCGTCGCTGAGGATCGCGCCGGCGACTTGCGCGTTGCTCGACACTCACCCCCCCCTCGTCGGCGCCCGACCACTGTGCGGCGCACGGCATCCGGGCTCGGGGATGCAGCGTGCATTCCGACGCATCGGTCGCCCTATCCCTCAGGGTGCCACATCCCGACGATTTGCCGTATGCGCCCGTCACGAAACATGACCGCGATGAGGTGGCAGAACACGCGTCACGATCTGGACGGACGTCTCTCTCATCAGTCGTGGACACACTGCGACCGGGCATCTCCGCGCTCCTGCCGGGTCTTCGCGAGAGCTGGCGGCACCAGAGCGAGCAGTCGGTCTGGCTTCGGCCGTCCGACTGGTACCACCCCGCCGTCGACGCTCTCGTCGAGGCCGTGCTCACCGGTGCCGACGCGTCCAGCCCTGCCGAACGGCTCGGCACGATCCGCGGGTTCGACGGCGTCGGGATCTCCGAGACCATCGACGACCTCGCGTGCCTCTACCGGTCGACCGGCATCACCGAACCGCCGCTCGCCGTCGTCCGCGCGCTCTGCGAGGGCTGGGCCGAGGCGCAGGCGGGCGTGCCCGCCTGCGGCTCGTGCGTCGACCCCGAGTCCGGTCTGCCGACCCGCGCCTACCTCGGCACCCGCTTGGCAGAGACGTACGGTGAGGCTGGACGGGCAGCGTCACCTGCCGACCACACGCACTGCCTGCTGCTCGTCGACGTCGCGGCCGCGGAGGTCTCGCCGTGGACCCGCATGGCTCGCTCGGCCGCTGTCGGCTCCGCACTTCGGGACGCGTGCGGGGTCGGTCACCCCATGGCGACCTTGGGGGGCGGACTGTTCGCCATCCTCGCCCGACGCGGCCCAGGTCTCGGCGCCCAGGTCCGCGCCGTCAGGGCCCACGTGGCCAACCAGGCCGGGCTGCTCCAGGTCGAGGACCTCGTGCGCCAGCCGCCGCGCCTCTGGGTCGAGGCGCTCCCGGGCACTCACGTTCGCGCCGTCCAGCTGCTGACCGAGCTCTCCCGCTGACACCTGCGGCTCAGACCTTCCCCGGAGCCCTTCTTCGCAGCGACGGCCGATCCCCCGGCGAAACTGCCACCTTCCCCTGATGGGACAAATGGCGCGAGCGCGGCTACGGTCACTTCATGGGGCTCAGGGGGCTCGTCCATCACCATGGTGGGCGCGGCGATCACACAGCGGGCGGCTCGCGGGGCGAGTCGACTGCCGACGCCTGGCCGTACGCCCCCCTAGGCTCTCCGGTCGCCTCCGGTCGTGACGCCGACATCTTCGCGCTCGACGAGCAACGTGTCTTGCGGCGCAATCGTTCGGGGCGCAGCACAGCGGTCGAGGCGAGCATCGTCCGACACGTGAGAGCGCACGGGTTCCCGGCGCCGGTCGTCTTCCGCGCCGAGGGTCCCGATCTCGAGATGGAATGGCTCCAGGGCCCGACGCTGCTGCAGTCGCTCGCAGCCGGTCAGACCCGCGTGCGCGAGGCGGCCCGGATCCTTGCGGACCTCCACGCCCAGCTGCACACCATTGCGGCGATCGACCTGCCTGGACGGCCCGCCCTGGTCGGTGAGGTGGTCGTCCACCTGGACCTGCACCCGGCGAGCATCATCCTCACCGACGCCCACGGCCCGGCGGTCGTCGGGTGGGTCAACGCCCGCGCCGGCACTGCGTCCCTCGACGTCGCCATGACCGCGCTGATCATCGCCGAGGTGGCAGCCGATGCCGGGGGGGAGTACTCGGAGGCGGCACGCAGGCTGTTGGTGGGCTTCCTCGCGGACTCCGGCGTCGACCCCCTGCCAGCACTCGACGAGGCGTCGAGGATGCGGTCGTGCGACCCGAGCCTGGTCATCGGTGAGCGGGACCTCGTGCCCGTCGCCGCCAACCTGGTCCGGCATTTCGCCGAGGCGGCTCGGCCCACCTGAGCCGGGCCGGCCACAGGCCCGCTGTCCACAGACCCAGAGAGCCGGACCGCGTCAGGGTGCGCGGTCCGGCTCTCGGTGGTCGGCTCTCAGGCGGACAGTGGCGTCAGAAGTCCCAGTCGGCGTCTTCGGTGTTGACGGCCTTGCCGATCACGTACGAGGAGCCGGAGCCCGAGAAGAAGTCGTGGTTCTCGTCGGCGTTGGGGCTCAGCGCAGAGAGGATCGCCGGGTTGACGTCCGTCTCGTCCCGCGGGAACAGCGCCTCGTAGCCGAGGTTCATCAGGGCCTTGTTGGCGTTGTAGCGCAGGAACTTCTTGACGTCCTCGGTCAGGCCGACGCCGTCGTAGAGGTCCTGGGTGTACTCGACCTCGTTGTCGTACAGCTCGAAGAGCAGCTCGAACGTGTACTCCTTGATCGAGGCGCGCTCGGCCTCGGAGATCTTCTCGAGGCCCTTCTGGAACTTGTAGCCGATGTAGTACCCGTGCACGGCCTCGTCGCGGATGATCAGCCGGATGAGGTCAGCTGTGTTGGTGAGCTTCGCGCGGCTCGACCAGTACATGGGCAGGTAGAAGCCCGAGTAGAACAGGAACGACTCGAGCAGGGTCGAGGCGACCTTGCGCTTGAGCGGGTCGTCGCCACGGTAGTAGTTCAAGACGATCTCTGCCTTGCGCTGCAGGTTGGGGTTCTCCTCCGACCAGCGGAAAGCGTCGTCGATCTCGGGCGTCGTGTTGAGCGTCGAGAAGATCGACGAGTACGACTTCGCGTGGACCGACTCCATGAAAGCGATGTTCGTGTACACCGCTTCCTCGTGCGGCGTGATCGCGTCGGGGATCAGGCTCACCGCGCCGACCGTGCCCTGGATCGTGTCCAGGAGGGTCAGTCCCGTGAACACCCGGGTCGTGAGCTGCTGCTCCGCCGGCGTCAGGGTGTGCCAGGACTGGATGTCGTTGGACAGCGGGATCTTCTCCGGCAGCCAGAAGTTGCCGACCAGCCGGTCCCAGACCTCGGCGTCCTTGTCGTCCTCGAGACGGTTCCAGTTGATGGCCTGGACACTGCTGACCAGCTTCAGCTTCTCGTGCATCACTTCTCCGTCGTCGTCATGGACCAACGCAGCGCGGTCGTGCGCGCGGTCGTGCCGCCAGCGTGCGCCCTGCTCACAGCATGCATGAGACGCAACCCTCCACCTCGGTGCCCTCGAGCGCCATCTGGCGCAGGCGGATGTAGTAGATGGTCTTGATGCCCTTCTTGAACGCGTAGATCTGGGCCTTGTTGATGTCGCGCGTCGTCACGGTGTCCTTGAAGAAGAGCGTCAGGGACAGGCCCTGGTCGACGTGCTGCGTCGCCTCGGCGTACGTGTCGATGATCTTCTCGTAGCCGACCTCGTACGCGTCCGCGTAGTACTCGAGGTTGTCGTTGGTGAGGAACGGTGCCGGGTAGTAGACGCGCCCGAGCTTGCCCTCCTTGCGGATCTCGATCTTGGACGCGATCGGGTGGATCGACGACGTCGAGTGGTTGATGTAGGAGATCGAGCCCGTCGGGGGGACGGCCTGCAGGTTCTGGTTGTAGAGACCATGCCCCTGGACCGATGCCGACAGCGCCTTCCAGTCGTCCTGCGTCGGGATCGCCACGCCGGCGTTCTCGAACAGCTCACGCACCCGGGGCGTCTTCGGCTCCCACGTCTGCGTCACGTACTTCTCGAAGTAGGCACCCGTCGAGTAGGTCGAGTCCTCGAAGCCTTCGAACGCCGTGCTGCGCTCGATCGCGAGCCGGTTCGACGCGCGGATCGCGTGGTACGCGACCGTGTAGAAGTAGATGTTCGTGAAGTCCAGGCCCTCGTCGGACCCGTAGTGGATGCGCTCGCGTGCGAGGTAGCCGTGCAGGTTCATCTGCCCGAGCCCGATCGCGTGCCCACCCGCGTTGGCCAGCTTGACCGACGGGACCGAGTCGATGCTCGTCTGGTCCGAGACGGCCGTGAGCGCGCGGATCGCGACCTCGACCGTCTTGCCGAAGTCGGGCGAGTCCATCGCGAGGGCGATGTTCATCGACCCGAGGTTGCAGGAGATGTCGCGGCCGACATGGCTGTAGGAGAGGTCGTCGTTGTAGGTCGACGGCGTCGAGACCTGCAGGATCTCCGAGCACAGGTTCGAGTGCGTGATCTTGCCCTTGATGGGGTTCGCACGGTTCACCGTGTCCTCGAACATCATGTAGGGGTAGCCCGACTCGAACTGGATCTCGGCGAGCGTCTGGAAGAACTCGCGGGCATCGATCCTCGTCTTGTGGATCCGCGCGTCGTCGACCATCTCGTGGTACTTCTCGGTCACCGAGATGTCCGCGAACGGCACGCCGTACACCCGCTCGACGTCGTACGGCGAGAACAGGTACATCGGCTCGCCCTTCTTCGCGAGCTCGAACGTGATGTCCGGGATGACGACGCCGAGCGACAGCGTCTTGATGCGGACCTTCTCGTCGGCGTTCTCACGCTTGGTGTCGAGGAACCGCATGATGTCGGGGTGGTGCGCGTGCAGGTACACCGCGCCGGCACCCTGGCGTGCGCCGAGCTGGTTCGCGTACGAGAAGGAGTCCTCGAGCAGCTTCATCACGGGGATGACGCCGGACGACTGGTTCTCGATGTGCTTGATCGGCGCACCGTGCTCGCGGATGTTGGTCAGCAGCAGCGCGACGCCGCCGCCGCGCTTCGAGAGCTGCAGCGCGGAGTTGATGCCGCGGGCGATGGACTCCATGTTGTCCTCGATGCGCAGCAGGAAGCACGAGACGGCCTCACCGCGCTGCGCCTTGCCCGAGTTGAGGAACGTCGGGGTCGCGGGCTGGAACCGGCCCGAGATGATCTCGTCGACGATCGAGACAGCCATGTCCTGGTCGCCATCGGCGAGCGTGAGGGCGACCACGCAGACGCGGTCCTCGAAGCGCTCGAGGTAGCGCTTCCCGTCGAACGTCTTGAGCGTGTACGACGTGTAGTACTTGAATGCGCCGAGGAACGTCTGGAACCGGAACTTCTTCGAGTACGCGTGCTCGAAGAGGCTCTTGATGAACGCCGCGTCGTACTTGGCGAGGACCCCGGGCTCGTAGTACTTGTTCTCGACCAGGTACTCGAGCTTCTCCGCGAGGTCGTGGAAGAAGACGGTGTTCTGGTTGACGTGCTGCAGGAAGTACTGCCGCGCCGCCTCCCGGTCCTTGTCGAACTGGATCTCGCCGTTCGGGCCGTAGAGGTTCAGCATCGCGTTGAGCGAGTGGTAGTCCATCTCCGTCGCTACGCCGGTGTCGGTGACTGTCGCTGCCACAATGTCCTCAATCCTTCACGGACGCGGGTGACGTCCTCGTTCGTTCCCAGGAGCTCGAAGGCGTACAGGTACGGGACCTGGCACTTCGCGGCGATGATGTCTCCCGCGATGCAGTACGCCGCTCCGAAGTTGGTGTTGCCTGCCGCGATGACTCCGCGGAGGTGTGATCTGTTGTCCTCGTCGTTGAGGAACGTGACGACCTGCCGCGGGACGGCGCCGCCTTCGTTACCGCCGCCGTAGGTGGGGACCACCAGGACGTACGGCTCATGGACCTGCAGGAAGGGTTGCTTGGGGGTCAGCGGGATTCGCTGGGACTCGAGACCGAGCCGGTCAACGAAGCGCCGGGTGTTCTCCGAGACGCTGGAGAAGTAGACAAGCGAGCTCACGATGCTGCTCCCAAGTCTCGGACGTTCAGTGGTTCTCAGGCCCCGTCGGCGCCGTGGGAGCGGGTCGGGCTGTGCGGCGCGCCGCCGCGAGTGCGTTCAGGCGACTGCGACCGCCATACGGTCTGCGAGCGCCTTGATCTGGTCCGGCCGGTAGCCCGACCAGTGGTGACCGTCGGCGACGACGACGGGTGCCTGCAGGTGACCGAGCGACATGACGTAGTCACGGGCGTCGGAGTCCTGGCTGATGTCGACGACCTCGTAGTCGAAGCCCAGCTTGTCCATGGCGCGGTACGTCGCGCTGCACTGCACGCAGGACGGCTTGCTGTAGACCGTGATCGTCATCGTGGCTCCCCCGAGTCAGGGTGTTCGTGGTGGGTGATGCATGTTCTGGGTCCCGCATGTTCTGGTCCACAAACTCCCGCTGCGGATGAGAAGCAACACTACACCTAGTGGTCGGACATGCACCTCACCACAACTCCTAGTGTTACAGACGTGTTGTTTTTCACCCTCTGTGGATAACCAAGCGTATCTCGAGGGACTGACAGAGCCCCGGACCTGGGCCTTCACGGCTGTCCACAGGCAGTCCACAAGACCCTCCACAGCCCGGCACCGCCGACCCGTCCGATTCGTCCCGCGCGTCGCCCGAACGACGCCCCGGCGCGCCGCGTCAGATCCGCTTCCGGCGCGCGTAGGCGATGCTGGGCGCGTGCAGATCACGGTCCTGGGAGCTCTCGCGGTGGACGGCCGGGCCGTGCGCGGGCAACGGCTCTCGGACCTCGTGCGCCCCCTCGGGGGCGCCCGCGGCCGGGCCATCGCGCTCGCGTCGCTCGTGGAGTCGGTGTGGCACGGCTCGCCACCGGACGACGAGGTCGGTGCGCTGCAGGCCCTCGTCGCGCGCGTGCGCCGCACCGGGCTCGCGGTCGTCACAACGGCCGACGGCTACCGCCTGCCGCTCGACGGCCTCACGGTCGACGTCGTCGAGGCCGAGGCGCTGCTCGCGCGCGGACGACGCGACCTCGGTGCGGGCCCCCCGCGCACAGCTCTCGACGCCGCGCGGCAGGCGCGGGCGCTCTTCGACGACCCGGGCGCAGCCGCCTCGCCCTGGGCGAGCACCCCCACGACGGCGTCCCGCTCGGACGGCCACGTCGCGGCGCGGACCGTCCGGCTGCTCGCCGACGTCGTCGCGCTGCGCACCGAGGCCGCGCTCGCGACGGGTGCGGTCGACGCCCTCGACGACCTGCGTGCGCTCGCGCTGCGGACCCCGCCCGACGAGCCGCTCGTCGCGCTGCTCGTCCGGGCGCTCGCCGCCCAGGGTCGGGCCGCCGAGGCGC
>JABBOW010000173.1 GCA_012927595.1 Cellulomonas sp. | reverse complement strand
GCACCCGGCGCTGCGCGAACCGCTCCCGGCGGCCCGGTCGCATCGGGCGGCCTGGTCCCCGGTGGCGTGCAGCCCGATGCGT
Source organism: Cellulomonas sp. (assembly GCA_012927595.1). GTDB lineage: Bacteria > Actinomycetota > Actinomycetes > Actinomycetales > Cellulomonadaceae > Cellulomonas_A. The sequence goes on along the minus strand of JABBOW010000173.1, from coordinate 20,681 downwards.
CGTCGCCCCGGCTCGGTGCTGATCGAGGCACGGCTCGTCCGGCATCGACCCACCACACCGCACAGCCGGACACCGCGGTGGGTGGCGGTCCCGATCGGACCTTCGCGCCGCGCCCGACCTGGGCTGCTGGCAAGCCTGTGATCCCCGACGAGCCGACAGGCGAACCATCGGATGAACCGCCGAGTGCGCGAGCCGATGCGTGGCGCCGCGCGTGGGGCTTTCCTGGGCACGACGCTGGGGGAGCGGATGACGCCGCAGGAGCCACCGACGAGGGGACGCACCGATGAGGGCCGGGTTTCGCCATGCCACGCGGGTGACAGTGACGGGTGCACTCGCACTTTCCCTCGGTGCATGTGCCGCAGCGCTGCCGCAGCCTCAGCCTGCGGCGGCGCCGGCGGTCGCTCTTCCGGTGCTGAGCGTCGCCCAGTCGGAGGGCGTCCTGTCGCGGATCGGCGCGGTGCTCGACTCCGCCGACGCCGCACTCGACCCGGCGGGCCTCCCGGGACGACTGACCGGACCCGCGCTCGCGATCCGGACCGCCGAGTATGTGCGCGCGACGGCAACGGCCGGTGCCAAGCGGCCGACGGTGCTGCCCACACGCGCCCAGACGCTCATCGTCCCGGACACGACGACGTGGCCGCGGACGGAGCTCGTCGTCACGGAGCAGCCGGACGACCTCCAGGCGCCTCGTCTCCTCGTGCTCACGCAGGCGACGGCCCGCGACCCGTACCGGCTGTGGGGATGGGCGCGTCTCGGTGCGGGCGTCAAGATGCCGGGCACCGCTGACACGGCCCACGGCAGCGTCCCGATCGCCGCCGACGCCACCGGGTACCTGCTCAGCCCGGTCGAGACGCTCGCGCAGTACGCCGACGTGCTCGCCAACGGTGATGCCTCGAAGTTTGCGGGTGCCTTCCCCGCCGACTTCTTTCGCACGTACATCGAGGCGAGGCGGGCGGCGTACTCCGAGAGCCTCAAGGCGGTCGCGACGGTCACCGAGACGTACATGCCCACCGGCGGCGGCACTGTCGCGCTGGCCACGGCCGACGGCGGGGCGCTCGTCGTCGGCGCCATGACGACCCAGACGACGATCGCGGTCGCACAGGGCAGCGTCGCGCTCGACGACGCGTTCGAGGCGGCGCTGGCCGGCCGAGCGAGCGTGACGAAGAGCTCCGTGCGGACCTGGACCGATGTCATCGCGTTCTATGTGCCGCCGGCAGGTTCGGCGACCACGCAGATCCAGGTGCTCGCAGCGGAGCACTCACTGACCTCCGTCACCGGCGAGTGACGAACCGCTACACGCAGGAGTCGCAACGATGAGTCAGCCCCCCGTCAACCAGCCGCGCCTCGACGTTCGCGGAGCGGTCGATCTCGCTGCCCTGACGCGCCCGGCCACGCCGCCGCCGGGAAGTCCGGGCGGACTGCCGGTGGCCGGCACCTACGTGGCCGACGTCGACGAGGCGGGTTTCGGTTCGCTGGTCGAGAGCTCGACCGAGCACCCGGTTGTGGTGCTGCTGTGGGCCTCGTGGAGCGAGGTCAGCATCGCGCTCGCGCGTGACCTCGGCATCCTCGCCGACGACTTCGCCGGGAGCTTCCTGCTCGCACGCATCGACGCCGAGGCCAACCCGCAGGTCGCCGCCGCGTTCCAGGTTTCGGTTCAGTCCGTGCCGGCCGTCGTCGCGGTGATCGCGGGTCAGCCACTGCCGCTGTTCCAGGGACAGCACCCTCTTGAGCAGGTGCGTGGGGTGCTCGACCAGGTCATCGCCGCGGCTGCGGCGAACGGCGTGACCGGCACCGTCGGCGCATCCGCACCGACGAGCGAAGAGCCGCCGACGGAACCGGAGGAACCGCCGCTCCCGCCGCTGCACCAGGCTGCGTTCGATGCGATTGAGCGGGACGACCTGGCAGCGGCCGCGGACGCGTATGCGCAAGCACTTCGGGAGAACCCGCGCGACGGAATGGCACGCGCGGGTCTGGCTCAGGTCAACCTCCTGGTGCGAACGAGCGGCGCCGACCTGTCTGCTGCTCGAGCGGCGGCGGCGGCGGACCCTCGCGACATCGACGCACAGCTCCTCGTCGCGGACCTCGAAGTTCTTGGGGGAAATGTCGACGACGCATTCACCCGACTCGTCGACCTGGTTCGCGTGACGGCCGGGGACGCTCGCGAGGCCGCCCGCGTGCGGCTGATCGACCTGTTCGAGGTCGTCGGCAGCGACGATCCGCGGGTCGGGCCGGCGCGTCGGGCGTTGGCCAGCGCGCTGTACTGACGTCAGGGGGTGCCCGAGCTCCGGGTATCTGTGCTGGTCAGAGTCCATGCGCGTGACCGGCGTCACGTAGACGCGATTTGACGGTTCACGTGGGCGCTGCGTACTGTGCACGTTGTCGCCCGGCAGGGAGGAACGGACACCGAGAAGGACCAGAGATGGTCTGCAGCGGTGGCTGGTCCCGGAGGGCGACCAATCCCGGCTCAACACTCATGGCGGCCCTGTCGCCACGACGCCGTTGTGTCCAGGAGGAGTGGGCTTCGTAGCAGCGAGTTCGGAAACGAGCAAGTTGACTGGGGGAGTCGACTCCGCTAAGTTAGAACGGTTGCCTCCGGGCGGGTCGTGAGGCCTTGCGGGATGCGCGTCTGTTCCTTGAGAACTCAACAGTGTGCCAAGTAGTCGATGCCAAGATGGTTCATCGTCGTGTGGTTCTTGTCCCGTTCGGGGTGGGGGTCGTGTGGTGGTGGGTCTTGGTTGACTGAGGGATCTCTCCTGCCTCCGTGGGAGGGTTCCTCTACAGCCGAATTGACTGGTCCTGCCCTTTGGGGTGGGGTCGTTTCGTGTGTCGGTTGCTCTGCCGCTTTGGTGGTGGGGTGCCATGTAGACATCTACGGAGAGTTTGATTCTGGCTCAGGACGAACGCTGGCGGCGTGCTTAACACATGCAAGTCGAACGGTGATGATGGGGCTTGCTCTGTCTGATCAGTGGCGAACGGGTGAGTAACACGTGAGTAACCTGCCCCCGACTCTGGAATAACCGTGGGAAACGACGGCTAATACCGGATATGAGACGCACGGGCATCTGTGTGTCTGGAAAGATTTATCGGTCAGGGATGGACTCGCGGCCTATCAGCTTGTTGGTGGGGTAATGGCCTACCAAGGCGACGACGGGTAGCCGGCCTGAGAGGGCGACCGGCCACACTGGGACTGAGATACGGCCCAGACTCCTACGGGAGGCAGCAGTGGGGAATATTGCACAATGGGCGCAAGCCTGATGCAGCGACGCCGCGTGAGGGATGAAGGCCTTCGGGTTGTAAACCTCTTTCAGCAGGGAAGAAGCGAAAGTGACGGTACCTGCAGAAGAAGCGCCGGCTAACTACGTGCCAGCAGCCGCGGTAATACGTAGGGCGCAAGCGTTGTCCGGAATTATTGGGCGTAAAGAGCTCGTAGGCGGTTTGTCGCGTCTGCTGTGAAAACCTGAGGCTCAACCTCGGGCTTGCAGTGGGTACGGGCAGACTAGAGTGCGGTAGGGGTGACTGGAATTCCTGGTGTAGCGGTGGAATGCGCAGATATCAGGAGGAACACCGATGGCGAAGGCAGGTCACTGGGCCGCAACTGACGCTGAGGAGCGAAAGCATGGGGAGCGAACAGGATTAGATACCCTGGTAGTCCATGCCGTAAACGTTGGGCACTAGGTGTGGGGCTCATTCCACGAGTTCCGTGCCGCAGCAAACGCATTAAGTGCCCCGCCTGGGGAGTACGGCCGCAAGGCTAAAACTCAAAGAAATTGACGGGGGCCCGCACAAGCGGCGGAGCATGCGGATTAATTCGATGCAACGCGAAGAACCTTACCAAGGCTTGACATACACCGGAAAAGTGCAGAGATGTGCTCCCCGCAAGGTCGGTGTACAGGTGGTGCATGGTTGTCGTCAGCTCGTGTCGTGAGATGTTGGGTTAAGTCCCGCAACGAGCGCAACCCTCGTCCTATGTTGCCAGCGGGTCATGCCGGGGACTCATAGGAGACTGCCGGGGTCAACTCGGAGGAAGGTGGGGATGACGTCAAATCATCATGCCCCTTATGTCTTGGGCTTCACGCATGCTACAATGGCCGGTACAAAGGGCTGCGATACCGCGAGGTGGAGCGAATCCCAAAAAGCCGGTCTCAGTTCGGATTGGGGTCTGCAACTCGACCCCATGAAGTCGGAGTCGCTAGTAATCGCAGATCAGCAACGCTGCGGTGAATACGTTCCCGGGCCTTGTACACACCGCCCGTCAAGTCACGAAAGTCGGTAACACCCGAAGCCGGTGGCCCAACCCTTACGGGAGGGAGCCGTCGAAGGTGGGACTGGCGATTGGGACTAAGTCGTAACAAGGTAGCCGTACCGGAAGGTGCGGCTGGATCACCTCCTTTCTAAGGAGCATCTGGCAGGCGCGCTGGTCCTTCGTGGCCGGTGGCGATGTCCAGGCCCACGCTCGGTCCGTCTGTGTCCGGGGTGGAGCTCACGGGTGGAACATCGACTATGGCTGGCTCATCTGCTGGTCCTGGCCTAGTACTCCTCGGGTTCTCTCGAGGGTGGAACGGGTGGGGCGGGTGGGGTGGCTGGTTGGGCACGCTGTTGGGTCCTGAGGGAACAGGCTGAGGCCGGTTCGCTCGGGTCACCTGGAGATCTTCTCGGTGGTCCTCGACCGGTGGTCGGGGGGTGGCGGGGGGTGAGGGTGGCTGCACACGGGTCCGTCGGGTCCGGATGAACCGTCTCTTGGTTGGTCTGCGCGTCATGCGTGGGTGAGTCGAGGGGTAGGCGCCGGGGAGGACGGGGATCGTTCGTAGCTTGAGAACTGCACAGTGGACGCGAGCATCTTTATAGTTTTTGTGATCAAGTTTATAAGGGCACAGGGTGGATGCCTTGGCACTAGGAGCCGATGAAGGACGTAGTAGCCTGCGATAAGCCTCGGGGAGTTGGCAAACGAACCGTGATCCGAGGATTTCCGAATGGGGAAACCCCGCTGGAGTCATGTCCAGCGACCCGCACCTGAATATATAGGGTGCGTGGAGGGAACGCCGGGAAGTGAAACATCTCAGTACCGGCAGGAAGAGATATTCCGTGAGTAGTGGCGAGCGAAAGCGGATCAGGCCAAACCGTACACGTGTCAAAGCCGGCAGGCGTTGCGTGTGCGGGGTTGTGGGACCTTTCCGTTCGGACTGCCGTCCGAACAGGGAGTCAGAAAGCCGCGTTATAGTCGAAGGGCATTGAAAGGCCCGGCACAGAGGGTGGAACCCCCGTAGACGAAATGGCGTGGCCTCCCGAAGGGGATCCCAAGTAGCTCCGGGCCCGAGAAACCCGGAGTGAATCCGCACAGACCACTGTGTAAGCCTAAATACTACCTAGTGACCGATAGCGGACAAGTACCGTGAGGGAAAGGTGAAAAGTACCCCGGGAGGGGAGTGAAATAGTACCTGAAACCGTGTGCCTACAATCCGTTGGAGCCTCCCTAGCAGGGGTGACAGCGTGCCTTTTGAAGAATGAGCCTGCGAGTTAGTGGTACGTGGCGAGGTTAACCCGTGTGGGGAAGCCGTAGCGAAAGCGAGTCCGAACAGGGCGATTCAGTCGCGTGCTCTAGACCCGAAGCGGAGTGATCTAGCCATGGGCAGGTTGAAGCGCGGGTAAGACCGCGTGGAGGACCGAACCCACTTGGGTTGAAAACCGAGGGGATGACCTGTGGTTAGGGGTGAAAGGCCAATCAAACTCCGTGATAGCTGGTTCTCCCCGAAATGCATTTAGGTGCAGCGTCACGTGTTTCTTACCGGAGGTAGAGCTACTGGATAGCTGATGGGCCTCACCAGGTTACTGACGTTAGCCAAACTCCGAATGCCGGTAAGTGAGAGCGTGGCAGTGAGACTGCGGGGGATAAGCTCCGTAGTCGAGAGGGAAACAGCCCAGACCACCAGCTAAGGCCCCTAAGCGTATGCTAAGTGGGAAAGGATGTGGAGTTGCACAGACAACCAGGAGGTTGGCTTAGAAGCAGCCACCCTTGAAAGAGTGCGTAATAGCTCACTGGTCAAGTGATTCCGCGCCGACAATGTAGCGGGGCTCAAGTATACCGCCGAAGCTGTGGCATTCACACAAGAGCTTAGCCTTTCGGGGTTCAGGCGTGTGGATGGGTAGGGGAGCGTCGTGTGGCGAGTGAAGTCGCGGGGTGACCCAGCGGTGGACGCCACACGAGTGAGAATGCAGGCATGAGTAGCGAAAGACGGGTGAGAAACCCGTCCGCCGAATGATCAAGGGTTCCAGGGCCAGGCTAATCCGCCCTGGGTAAGTCGGGACCTAAGGCGAGGCCGACAGGCGTAGTCGATGGACAACGGGTTGATATTCCCGTACCGGCGAAGAACCGCCCATACCGAACTCGGTGATGCTCAGCGCCCGAAGCCGTCCATCGTCCCTTCGGGGACACCGGACGGGGGAGCGCGCGACCCGAACCGACAGTAGGTAAGCGTATTAACAGGGGTGACGCAGGAAGGTAGCCCAGCGTGGCGATGGTAGTCCACGTCCAAGGTTGTAGGGTGAGAGGTAGGCAAATCCGCCTCTCGTGAAGCCTGAGAGCTGATGGTGACCGCGAACGCGGGATGATTGGGTGATCCTATGCTGCCTAGAAAAGCCTCGGCGCGAGGTTCAAGCCGCCCGTACCCTAAACCGACTCAGGTGATCAGGTAGAGAATACCAAGGCGATCGAGAGAATCATGGTTAAGGAACTCGGCAAAATGCCCCCGTAACTTCGGGAGAAGGGGGGCCCGACGTGTGAACCCACTAGCTGGGGGAAGCACTGAGGGTCGCAGAGACCAGGGAGAAGCGACTGTTTACTAAAAACACAGGTCCGTGCGAAGTCGCAAGACGATGTATACGGACTGACGCCTGCCCGGTGCTGGAAGGTTAAGAGGACGGGTCAGCCGCAAGGCGAAGCTCAGAATTTAAGCCCCAGTAAACGGCGGTGGTAACTATAACCATCCTAAGGTAGCGAAATTCCTTGTCGGGTAAGTTCCGACCTGCACGAATGGCGTAACGACTTCTCCGCTGTCTCAACCGTGAACTCGGCGAAATTGCACTACGAGTAAAGATGCTCGTTACGCGCAGCAGGACGGAAAGACCCCGGGACCTTTACTATAGCTTGGTATTGGTGTTCGGTGCGGCTTGTGTAGGATAGGTGGGAGACTGTGAAGCCGGCACGCCAGTGTCGGTGGAGTCAACGTTGAAATACCACTCTGGTCGCTCTGGATATCTAACCTCGGTCCGTAATCCGGATCAGGGACAGTGCCTGGTGGGTAGTTTAACTGGGGCGGTTGCCTCCTAAAATGTAACGGAGGCGCTCAAAGGTTCCCTCAGCCTGGTTGGCAATCAGGTGTCGAGTGCAAGTGCACAAGGGAGCTTGACTGTGAGACTGACAGGTCGAGCAGGGACGAAAGTCGGAACTAGTGATCCGGCGGTGGCTTGTGGAAGCGCCGTCGCTCAACGGATAAAAGGTACCCCGGGGATAACAGGCTGATCTTGCCCAAGAGTCCATATCGACGGCATGGTTTGGCACCTCGATGTCGGCTCGTCGCATCCTGGGGCTGGAGTAGGTCCCAAGGGTTGGGCTGTTCGCCCATTAAAGCGGTACGCGAGCTGGGTTTAGAACGTCGTGAGACAGTTCGGTCCCTATCCGCTGCGCGCGCAGGAAACTTGAGAAGGGCTGTCCCTAGTACGAGAGGACCGGGACGGACGAACCTCTGGTGTGCCAGTTGTTCCGCCAGGAGCACGGCTGGTTGGCTACGTTCGGAAGGGATAACCGCTGAAAGCATCTAAGCGGGAAGCCTGCTTCAAGATGAGGTTTCCATGGGACTTGTCCCGAGAGGCTCCCAGCTAGACCACTGGGTTGATAGGCCGGATGTGGAAGTGGGGACTCAAGACCCACGAAGCTGACCGGTACTAATAAGCCGACAACTTCATCACACCAACTTGTGTGCTACGCGTCCACTGTGCGGTTCCCGAGATACGAACGGGAACTCCCGATCTGATATCTCCATAGAGTTACGGCGGTCATAGCGAGGGGGAAACGCCCGGTCCCATTCCGAACCCGGAAGCTAAGCCCCTCAGCGCCGATGGTACTGCACTCGCCAGGGTGTGGGAGAGTAGGTCGCCGCCGGACATCATTCAGAAAGAGCCACCCCAAATGGGGTGGCTCTTTCTGTTTGTCGATTGATAGATCTTCAACGCGATGCAATGTTCACTGTTGCTGAGTATGGTCGCGTGTCTCGCGTCCATGGTACGCCCGCGCTGGCTGACGCCGAGCGGGTCGGCGAAGTGATGTAGCGGAATCGGCGCCCGTCGTTCCGTCTGTGCCGGCGCGTCATAGAGCGTCGGTGGCGCTACGACGCCGGCTCGGTGGATGGCAGCTTCCGGCCGACGCGCACTGCTGCACCGCGTGTTGAGCTCGCTCGGCGTCTGACCTTATCGAGAATAACGTGCAGGCGTCATCGGCGATGAGCGTGCGAATGCGCGATCGGGGTTGTGACGTGCGTTCTTTCGCGGACGTCGAGCGGGGATCTATTCGGGGATGAGATAGAGGCCGCTCAGCGGCGGAATGGTCAGGACGGCCGAGAACGGACGTCCTTGATGTGGCGTCGCATCGGCGCAGACGGCGCCCATGTTGCCGACCCCGGACCCGCCGTAGTCGCGCGCATCCGTGTTGAGTGCCTCGATCCAGCTCCCGCCGTGAGGCAGGGCGAGCCGATAGCCCTCGTGGGGAACACCCGCGAAGTTGATGACGATCGCGACGGTTCCACCGTGGGAGTCGTGACGGAGGTAGGAGAGCACGTTGTGGTCGGCATCCCCGGAGTCGATCCACTCGAAGCCTGCCGGGTCGTGGTCGAGCTCCCAGAGGGCGGGAACGGCGCGGTAGAGACGATTGAGGTCGCGGACGACGCTCTGGACGCCTCGGTGCGGCTCGTGGTCGAGGAGGTACCAGTCGAGGCTGGTGGACTCGGCCCACTCGGTGCCTTGACCGAGCTCGCAGCCCATGAAGATCAGCTGCTTGCCGGGGTGTGACCACTGATACGCGAGCAGGGAGCGGACGCCCGCGAGCTGCTGCCAGTCGTCGCCGGGCATCTTGCGCAGGAGCGAACCCTTGCCGTGCACGACCTCGTCGTGGCTGATCGGCAGGATGAACCGCTCAGAGTAGGCGTAGACCATCGAGAACGTCGCCTCATGGTGGTGGTAGCGGCGGTTGATGGGCGCCTCGGCGAGATATCGGAGCGTGTCGTTCATCCACCCCATGTTCCACTTGAGGCCGTAGCCCAGACCTCCACCGTCCGTGGGCCTCGTGACACCGGGAAACGCGGTGGACTCCTCGGCAATCATCATCACGCCGGGGGTGCGCCGGTAGGCGGTCGCGTTGGCCTCCTGCATGAAGGCGATCGCCTCGAGGTTCTCGCGGCCTCCGTGCACGTTGGGGCGCCATTCCCCGGGCTGACGCGAGTAGTCGAGGTACAGCATCGAGGCGACGGCATCAACGCGCAGGCCGTCGACGTGGAACTCCTCGAGCCAATACGTCGCGTTGGCTACGAGGAAGTTGCGGACCTCGGCGCGACCGAAGTTGAAGATGAGCGTGCCCCAGTCGGGCTGCTGGCCGCGCAGGGGGTCGGGGTGCTCGTACAGCGGGGTCCCGTCGAAGTTGGCCAGTGCCCACTCGTCCTTGGGAAAGTGTGCGGGGACCCAGTCCAGGAGTATCCCGATACCTGCACGGTGGAGCGTGTCGATGAGGAACCGGAAGTCGTCGGGGTGCCCGAACCGTGAGGTCGGCGCGTAGTACGACGAGACCTGGTATCCCCACGATCCGCCGAACGGGTGCTCCGAGACGGGCATGAGCTCCACGTGCGTGAAGCCGAGGTCGACCACGTAGTCGGTGAGCTGAGTGGCGAGGTCGCGGTAGGACAGGCCCTGACGCCACGACCCGAGGTGGACCTCGTAGATGCTCAGCGGTCCCGTGTGCGGGTCGCTGCTCGACCGCTTAGCAATCCAGTCGTCGTCGGCCCACGCGAAGTGCGACTCGACGACCACAGAGGCCGTCGCAGGCGGGACCTCGGTGCCCTTGGCGAGCGGGTCCGCCTTCTGGCGCCACGAGTCGTCCCGGCCGAGGATCTCGAACTTGTAGCGCGTTCCCGCGCCGACCCCGGGGACGAAGAGCTCCCAGACGCCGCTGTCGCCGAGGGAACGCATGGCGTGCGTGGAACCCTGCCAGTGGTTGAAGTCGCCGATGACGCGGATCGCGCGGGCGTTGGGGGCCCAGACCGCGAACGCTGTCCCCGTGACGTCTCCGAGCGGGCCGGGGTAGGTGTGGACGTTCGCGCCGAGGACGGTCCACAGCTCTTCGTGCCGACCCTCGCGGACGAGGTAGCGGTCGAGCTCCCCGACGGTCGGCAGGAACCGGTACGGGTCGTCGACGCGCGTGGTCAGGCTGTCGTACGTGACGTCGATCCGGTAGTCGGGCACCTCCGTGCCGGGTAGGACAGCGACCCAGATGCCGTCCTGCTCGTGCGTGGCGGCCACCTCCTCGTCGGCGGTCACAACGACCACCGCGTCGGCGAGGGGCCTGAGCGTGCGGATGGTCACGGACGACTCGCCGACGTGTGGCCCCAGCACGGAGTGGGGTGCATGGGAGGTCCCGTGCGCGACGGCTCGGAGGTCGTGCGGTGCGACGGCAACGGCCGCGTGGCGGGTCATTCCCCTACCCTGCCACTGACCGTGCCACGGTGCACCGAGAAGCAACCGCAGACCCGCGACCGCAGACCTGCGATCGCCTCAGGTCACGGCGCTGCAGGTGCCGTGGAACCGCGTGCGATCTGCCTCGGGAGCGGAGCCATGTCGGAAGTCACCAACCGGCCCTGCGACCGCCCGGGATCGGGCAAGGTCGTTGGCGGATCGGAGGACCAGCGGGCTGGTGAGCTTGGCTGCGGTGAGCCGGGCGGTGGTGTGCACCGTGAAGGTTGCGCTCATTCCGGCAGGAAGGGTGGTGAGGGCGTCGTCGACGCGTGCGGCCGGGTCGAGACGGTCGACCAGGAGGGTCACGTCGCGCGCCACCGATCGGGCACGAACCTCGACGCGGTAGCCGTCGTCGAACGGCGTCACTGTCGCCACGATCGGGTCCGGGCCGAGACCGAGCGCCACGTCCTCGATCCAGGTGTGCACGGTCCGGGCGCCGTCGAGCTCGCCGACGAGCACCTCGCCGGACGGGTCGCCCGGCGTATGGATGTGGTCGGGCAGCGCGATCGTCGGGGCGGCTCGTGCTGCGACCTGCGCGGTCAGCTCGGCAGTCGCGATCGGCGTCCCATCGAGGAGCTGACGGGACACCAGCACGGTCCCGCGCCAGATCTCGCTGGTCTCGTTGACGATGCCGGGCACCCCGCGGTCGTCGCGGCGCTGGACGGTGATCGTCCGGTCGGCGTTGGTGCGCGACGGTCAGGAGTCGCGTTCGTCGTGCGGGAGGGAACATCGTTGATCCTCTCCGCAGCCCGGCACCTCGACATGCCGGCGGGGCTCGGGCGTCAGTGCCCTGGCGGTGGCGGAGTCGCTGTACCCGCCGGCCGAGATCAGACCCAAGCCGATACCGTTTTCAGGGACGGGGCTCGGTGATGGGGTTGCTCGGCTGAGGGAGCAGACGGTCGAGGGCAGCGAGCGGGATGCCGAGCCAGTGCGGTCGGTTGCGCGCCTCATACACCGCCTCGTAGAGCGCCTTGTCGAGTTCGAGCGCCCGTAGCAGGATCACGGTGTCTCCGTCGACCTGTGCGCCGTGCAGATAGCCGTCGAGCAGCGCGGCGCGCCCGTGCTCCGCCCAAGCGACGTCGGGCTCGGCAGGTGTCCACGTGCGTTCCGTGCCGTCACCGGCGCCCGAGCCACCCGCGCCGCCGACTGCGGCCGCGTAGTCGATCGAGCGAAGCATCCCTGCGACGTCGCGTAGCGCGAGGTCTGGCCGCGTGCGTGCCGCGATCGGTGCAAGCGGTTCGCCTTCGAAGTCCAGGACGTACCACCGGTCGTGGCCACGGAGCACCTGCCCGAGGTGGAGGTCGCCGTGGACGCGCTGGGGTGCAGGCGGCTCACGGACGGCCTGCGTCCCCGCGGCGAGGACCGCAACCCCGTCGGCGTAGCGCTCGAGCTCGGGAAGCGCGGCGACCGCCCAGCCGAACCGCTGGCGGAGCGCTCCTGCCAGCTCGCCTGCGCGGTCGACACCGGGCTCCGCGGGGGCGACGGGCAGCGCCCGTCCGAGCGCGACGTGCATCCCGGCGACCACCCCGCCGAGCTCGCGTGCGAGGTCCGCGAACGGCTCGCCCCGACCGGCCATCGCGCAGGCCAGCTCGAACCCGTCACGCGCGCCAGGTACGAACGCGCTCGCGACGCCGAGGTGGCCGGTCACCGTCGAGGTCCCCGATGGCCAGGTCGCCTCGAGCCAGGCGAGAGGTCGCGGGACGTTCTCCCACCCCGCGTCCGCGAGCGCGCGAGGCACGTCGACGTCAGGGTTGGCTCCCGGGGCCAGGGCCCGGAAGACCTTGATGATGGCGGAGCCTGAACCCGCTTGCCCTGATCCAGGCAGCAGCACGGAGGTGTTCGACTGCTCGCCGGTGAGCACCCGAGCGCGCGCGGGGTCGACGTCGGCCCCCGGACCCTGCGCGGCCGCGAGCCACGCGCGCAGGAACGCGGGATCGCCGGCCCCGTCGACGACGTCGGTCCGTCCGCCTGTGACGGCTAGCTCGTCAGCTGCCAGCACACCGATCGTCCGCTCGGCATGGTCGCTGCCGGGTGCACGCAGCGTCAACGGGACCTGCAGCACGGCGTCGACCCCCGGCGCAACGGTTCGAACGAGGACGATCCGGACGTCGGCCTCATCGAGCGGGTCGATCAGGGTCAGGCCGCCGACGCACGTCAGCTCGGCGGCGACGCCCTTGGCCGGGAACCAGCGTCGGCCGCGCAGCCACTCGCCGAGCAACCCGAGCAGCGCGCCATCGCGCGTCTCGCTCGTCACAGCCCGTCCATCCATGGTGTTCAAGACCTCCCGGCCGTCGGGCTCACGCCGACTCGGTCGGCGCGGCGGGCCGATCGACGACGAGCCAGTAGAAATCGCGTGACCCGAGCGTGAACTGCATCGTGCCGTCCGGTCCGACTGGCGGGAACTGGGCTCCGCCGAACACGTCGCGCAGCCCGGCGCCCTCGTGCCCCGGCAGGCGCACAGTGGCCGCCCGGGAGGTCGCGGCCATGTTCGCGACCACGAGGATCGTCTCGTCGGCCGCGTACCGCCGGAATGCGAGGATTGCGTCGTTGGACGTGGTCAGCATCTCGAAGTCGCCGCGCCCGAGGGCGGGGTGACGCCGACGGACTGTGAGCATGCCGTGGACCCAGTGCAACATGGACGTCGGCTGCGCGAGCTGCGCCTCGACGTTGACGTGGCCGTAGTGGTGCACGAGCGACTGGACTACGGGCAGGTACAGCTTGCCGGGGTCCGCTGTGGAGAAGCCGGCGTTGCGGTCGGGGGTCCACTGCATCGGCGTGCGGACGGCGTCGCGGTCCGCGAGCCAGATGTTGTCGCCCATGCCGATCTCGTCGCCGTAGTACAGGCAGGGGCTCCCGGGCAACGACAGCAGCAGGGCGTGGAGGAGCTCGAACTCCTTGCGGGAGTTGTCGAGCAGCGTCGCGAGGCGCCGGCGAATACCGACGTTGGCGCGCATGCGCGAGTCGGGCGCGTACCAGCCGTACATCGACGCGCGTTCCTCGGTCGAGACCATCTCGAGGGTCAGCTCGTCGTGGTTGCGCAGGAACGTGCTCCACTGCGCGCCCCTGGGGATCGGCGGGGTGTCCGCCAAGATGTCGATGATCGGCGCCGCCCGCTGATCACGAACCGCGTAGTAGAGGCGCGGCATGACCGGGAAGTGGAAGCACATGTGGCACTCGGGCTCCGCCTCGGTGCCGAAGTAGTGGACCACGTCCTCGGGCCACTGGTTTGCCTCGGCGAGCATGATGCGGCCTGGGAACTCGGCGTCGATCATCGCCCGGAGCCGGCGCAGGAAACCGTGCGTCTCGGGGAGGTTCTCGCAGTTCGTGCCCTCCGCCTCGAAGAGGTACGGCACTGCGTCGAGCCGGAACCCGTCGACGCCGAGCTGCATCCAGAACCGCACGACGTCGAACATCGCCTCGCCGACGCGCGGGTTCTCGAAGTTGAGGTCGGGCTGGTGGTTGAAGAACCTGTGCCAGTAGTACTGCCGGCGCACCGCGTCGAAGGTCCAGTTGGAGGTCTCGGTGTCGACGAAGATGATCCGAGCGTCCGCGTAGCGGGTAGCGTCGTCGCTCCACACGTAGAAGGCGCCATACGGCCCCTCAGGGTCCGACCGGGAGGCCTGGAACCAGGGATGGGCGTCGCTCGTGTGGTTCATGACCACGTCGACGACGACCCGGATGCCGCGCTCGTGCGCCGCCGCGACGAGTTCGGTGAAGTCGGCGACGCTGCCGTACTGGCCCGCTATGGACGTGTAGTCCGAGACGTCATACCCGCCGTCGCGCAGCGGCGAGGGGTAGAACGGCGGCAGCCAGAGGCAGTCGATGCCGAGCCACTGCAGGTAGTCGAGGCGCGCGATGAGACCCTGCAGGTCTCCGCTGCCGATCCCCGCTGAGTCGGAGAAGGACCGGATCATCACCTCGTAGAACACCGCCGACCGGTACCACTCGGGGTCGTCCGAGAGTCCCGGCCGCAACGGGTCGCCTGACAGCTGCGCCGGCGGGACGGGCTGACGATGCTTCGGGAGCGCACCGAGGGCGAGCTGGCCGGTCGCGGTCGAGACGCCGCCGAACGCCGCCGGCACCACGGGGGTGGGCTGCGTGCCGGGGCTCATCTGGGCCCGATCTGCACGACGTGCGCACAGCGCACGACCGGGTCGAGGCTCACGAACACGTCAGATCCCCACGCGTACGTCTCGCCGGACAGCACGTCGTGCGCGATGAGTGCTGCGTCTGGCTCGCGTCCCAGGGCGGCGAGGTCGAGGTGGACGACGCCGGTGTGCCCGGCGCGTGGGTCGAGGTTCACGACGACGACCACGACGTCCTCGACGCCCGTCGGGGAGTGCTCGGCGTCCAGGCGCCGGGAGAAGCACAGCAGCGCGTCGTCCGTCGTCGGGTGCACCGAGAGGTTGCGCAGCTGGCGCAGCGCGGGGTGCGCTCGCCGGATCTCGTTGAGCCGCCGCACCAGCGTCGCGATGCCGAGGTCGTCGCCGAGAGACCAGTCGCGCGGTCGGAACTCGTACTTCTCGTTGTCGATCTGCTCCTCGACCCCGGGTCGCGGTACGTTCTCGACGAGCTCGTAGCCGGAGTAGATGCCCCACGTCGGGGCGCCCAGCGCGGCCAGGACCGCGCGCACGGCGAAGCCCGCGATACCGCCGCTCTGCAGGTGCGGCGGCAGGATGTCGTGCGTCGTCGGCCAGAAGCTCGGGCGCAACCAGGACCCCTGCTCGCCGGAGACCTCGCTGAGGTACTCCTCGAGCTCGACCTTCGTCGTGCGCCAGGTGAAGTACGTGTACGACTGGTGGAAGCCGATGCGGGCGAGGGCCATCATCATCGCGGGGCGGGTGAATGCCTCGGACAGGAAGATGACGTCCGGGTGGGTCGCGCGAACGTCGGCGAGCAGCCGCTCCCAGAACGGCAGCGGTTTGGTGTGCGGGTTGTCGACGCGGAACGCCGTCACGCCGTGGTTGATCCAGACCTCCAGGACCCGGCGGATCTCCACATAGATCCCCTCGGGGTCGTTGTCGAAGTTCAGGGGGTAGATGTCCTGGTACTTCTTCGGGGGGTTCTCGGCGTACGCGATCCTGCCGTCCGCGCGGGTCGTGAACCACTCGGGGTGGCTCGTGACCCAGGGGTGGTCCGGCGAGCACTGCAGCGCGAGGTCGAGTGCGATCTCGAGGTTCAGCCGCAGGGCCTCGGCGACGAACGCGTCGAAGTCGTCGAACGTGCCCAAGGACGGCTCGATCGCATCATGCCCACCGTCTGGCGAACCGATCGCGTACGGCGAGCCGGGGTCACCGGGCACCGCGTTCAGGGAGTTGTTGCGGCCCTTGCGATAGGTCGTCCCGATCGGATGGATCGGCGTGAGATAGACGACGTCGAAGCCGAGCTCGGCGATGCGGGGCAGGTCGAGCGCGGCGGTGGACAGCGTGCCGGACTTCCACGTACCCGTCGACGCGTCGTACCCGGCGCCCACGGACCGGGGAAACATCTCGTACCAGGCGCCGGCGAGTGCGAGCGGACGGTCGACGACGAGCGGGTAGATCGGGGACGAGCTCACCATGTCGCGCACCGGGTGTGCGTCGAGCGCAGACCGAACGGGCGTCGACAGCCCGGCTGCGAGCCGCACCTCGTGTGGTCGCGAGACGTCGCGCAGCGCGTGGGCCGCGTCGGTGAGCACCGATGCGGCGTCAGTGGGCGTGGCGGCCGCTGCAGCGCGCTCAAGGAGCAGGGCGCCCTCGGTGAGCATGAGCTCGACGTCGACCCCCGCAAGGACCTTGATCGTCGCGTCGTGACTCCAGGTCCCGTACGGGTCGGACCAGCCCTCGACGCGCAGGCCCCAGGCGCCGGGCGCGTCGGGCACGAGCCGGGCCTCCAGCCTGTCGAGGCCCGGTGCGACGTCGACCATGCGTGCGCTGGAACGGTCGACCCCGTCGGGGCCGACCAGGACGGCCGTCGCGCCGACCGCGTCGTGCCCCTCGCGGAACACCGTGGCACGCACGGGAACGGCCTCGCCCACGGCGGCCTTCGCAGGCCATCGACCGGCCTCCACGACCGGCGAGACGTCGACGACGGGGATGCGTCCGATCCGCGGTCCGACCGGCCCGAAGGCTGCTTTCCGGCGGGCTGGCCCGGCCTTGGGGCCTGTGGCCACCGTCGGCGTCGCGTCGACCCGAGTCGCGTCGAGCGTGAGTGGTGCGGGACGAGCCCTCTCGGGCGGCACAGGGGATGACATGGTCACGGTCCGAACCTATCCACACGTCGTGCCTCTGGGCATCTGCTGGGCCCCGATCGGTGGGCCGTGTTCACCCTGAACGCCCAGTTCGTGCGGTTTGCGAGGCGGAGGGCCGGCCGACATCGCCCGCGCCCGGTGGTGCGCCCCGAGAACAGGCATCCGCCCAGGAACGTCCCCTCGAGGGCGCGGTGGCCGTAGACCCCGCCGCCACCGAAACCCGCGGCCTCGCCGACCGCGTAGAGGCCGGTCAGCACCGATCCGTCCGGTGTAGCACCCGCGCCTGGGTGTCGGTCAGCAGCCCACCGAGCGTCGTGCAGGTCAGCACCGACAGGCGGATCGCGAGCAGAGGTCCGTGGCGGAGGTCGAGCAGCACGTGCGGCGGGGCGACGCGGATGCGCCGGTCGACGACGTAGCGGCGGGCCATGTCGGTGGCGCCGAGCTGGAGGTCCTTGCCCAGCCGGTGGCGACCTGCGCGTCGCGCAGCTCGATCGTGCGCGTGAGCCGAGCACCGTCGATGCGTTCGCTCCCCTTGAGGGCGTTCGTGCGCCCGGCGAGCTCGCCCGCCGTGTCGAACCACAGGAGCTCGGGCGACTCGGCGGCGAACGGCTCGACCGGGCCTACCGCTCCCGGCAGCGCCCGCTGGAGCAGCAGGCGGACGTCCCTGCCCGTGAGGTCGGGGTTCTGCTCCGAGCCCGACAGCGCGAGCTCGGCGCCCAGGATCGTCTTGTCCAGGACGGACCACGAGTGGTCGTCACCGCGTCGCGTGATGTGCTGCAACGCCCCGAGCGCGTCGAAGCCACGGAACAGCGGCACCGGGAGGCGTGCACCGTCCGCGTCGAGCCACAGCGAGCTGGGGCCGGCCAGGATCCGGATGCCGTGCCGGTTCCAGACGGGCGAATCGCCCGTGATGCCGTCGGGGTAGTGCCACATGCGGTCCGAGTGCACGACGGCGCCGCCGGAGACGCGCGCGGGAGACTAGTCCCGCCATGACCGCCGGTGTCAGACCGCGACGTAGACCCGCAACGTGAGTGGCTCGACGACCACGTGGTCACCCGTGACGG
The DNA here is from genome assembly GCA_012927595.1 of Cellulomonas sp. Lineage (GTDB taxonomy): Bacteria > Actinomycetota > Actinomycetes > Actinomycetales > Cellulomonadaceae > Cellulomonas_A. Next base: position 2,618 of record JABBOW010000173.1, on the reverse strand, counting down.
GGTGCAGCGAGCCGTTGACTTCCGTGTAGCGCTCGTCCGGGCGCTCCCACGCCGAGTCCCATGTCAGCTCCCACCGGGTCGGACGGTCGTCGCCGAGCGCCACGTCGACGGGGTCGAGCGAGCCGTTGATGACGAGCAGGACCGTCGAGGCGTCGTCGGGGCCCGGGCCTGTCGACGTCGACCGCACCATCTGCAGGGTCCGCGTCGCGGGGTCGTGCCAGCGAGCGTGATCGAACGCAATACCGTCCGCCCCATACCAGGCCAGGTCCGGCCGCGCGCCCGGGCTGTGCGCCGCGCCGGTGAAGAACTGGCTCGTGCGCAGGGCGGCGTGCTCGCGACGCAGGCCCAGCAGGTAGCGCGCAGTCTCGAGAAGGTCGGAGCGCCACGGCGACAGGTCCCACCGCACCCACGACAGCTCGTTGTCCTGGCAGTAGGAGTTGTTGTTGCCGCGCTGCGTCCGGCCCAGCTCGTCGCCCGCCATGATCATGGGCGTCCCCGCGGACAGCACGAGCGTGGCGAACAGGTTGCGGATCGAGCGGCGGCGCAGCGGCACGATGTCGGCCCCCGGTGTCTCGACCGTGAGCGGGCCCTCGATGCCGTGGTTCCACGACCGGTTGTCGTCCGCGCCGTCCCGGTTCTGCTCGCCGTTGGCCGCGTTGTGCTTGTGCTCGAACGCGACCAGGTCGGCCATCGTGAACCCGTCGTGCGCTGTCACGTAGTTGACCGACGCAGCGGGCGTCCGGATCAGCGGGGGGTCACTGGGTCCGAACAGGTCGACGGAGCCCGCGAGCCGCGTCGCGAGCTCCCGGACGCGATGACCCGGCAGACCGTGCGCCGCGCGGCTCGGCTCGGCGAGCCAGAACGAGCGCACGGCGTTGCGGAAACGGTCGTTCCACTCCGCCATCGGCGGGGGGAACTGGCCTGTCTGCCAGCCGCCCGGACCCACGTCCCAAGGCTCGGCGACGAGCTTCAGGCCGTGCAGGTGTGGATCGGTCGCGAGCGCCGTGAGGAAGGCGTGGTTCGGGTCGAACCCGTCGTGCGCCCGACCGAGCGTCACCGCGAGGTCGAAACGGAAACCGTCGACACCGACCTCGTCGGCCCAGTAGCGCAGCGAGTCCATCGCGAGCCGGACGACCTCGCGGCGCCGGAAGTCGAGGGTGTTCCCGGTCCCTGTGACGTCGGCGAGCGTCGCCGGGTAGCCGCCGTCGTGCCGGTAGTACAGCGAGCCGTCGAGTCCGCGCAGGCTGAGGTGCTGGCCTGGGAGGCCGCCCTCGCACGTGTGGTTGTAGACGACATCGAGGATGACCTCGATGCCGGCCTCGTGCAGCGTGTGCACGGCGGTACGGATCTCATCAAGGACTGCGGCGGGTCCCGCCTCGCGGGCGCGGGCGGTCGCGTACGGCGCATGCGGTGCGAAGAAGCCGAGGGTGCTGTAACCCCAGTAGTTGACCAGTCCCTTGGCGATCAGGTGGGGCTCGGACGCGAACGCGTGGATCGGCAGCAGCTCGAGGGTGGTCACGCCGAGGGAGCTCAGGTGGTCGATCGTCGCCGGATGAGCGAGGCCCGCGTAGGTGCCGCGGAGCTCCTCGGGCACTGCGTCGAGGCACAGCGTCAGTCCGCGCACGTGCGCCTCGTAGATGACCGTGTGCTCCCAGGCGACATAAGGTCGGTTGTCGGCGGGGCGCAGCCGCTCGCCGTTGCCGCCGCGGGGATCGACCACGACGGCGTGCGCCGTGAACGGCAGCGAGTCCCGCTCGTCGGCAGGTCCGTACGGGTCGCCCTTGAGGTCGTCGTCGACGACGTGACCGTACGTCTCAGGCGTGTAGGCTACCGCGCCGGCCAGCCCGCGTGCGTACGGGTCGACCAGCAGCTTCGCGGGGTTGTACCGCATCCCGCCCGCCGGGTCCCACGCGCCGTGGGCGCGGAAACCGTAGCGCTGGCCCGGCCGCACGCCGTCGACCCGCGCCCAGAAGACACCCAGCCGCGGACCGTCAAGCGGGATCCTGCGCTCGCTCCACCCGGTCGCGGAGGCGGGATCGGGGTCGATCAGGCAGAACTCGACGGCGTCCGCGTGCGAAGCGAGCACCGCGACGCTGACGCCCTCGGGGGTCACGTGGACCCCGAGTGGTGGCGCAGGGCAGGTCGAGGGGCGGTTGCTCACAAGTCCTAGTGTCGCGCTCTTGCGCGCCAGACCCGGCATGACGCAGCGCGGCTGAGACCGATGTCACGTCGCAACGCGGCTGCAGACGTCCCAGCTGCCGACACCGCAGCAGCGCCCGTGCGCCGGGACGGTAAAGTTCCGCGAGTGAGAATCGTCGTGCTGGTCAAGCATGTCCCGGACATCCAGTCGGAGCGCGCGCTCGGTCCCGACGGGCGCGTGGTGCGCGACGGCGGGGACGGCACGATCAACGAGCTCGACGAGAACGCGGTCGAGGCCGCCCTCCTGCTCATCGAGCAGCACGGCGGCGAGGTCGTCGCGCTGACCGTCGGGCCTGCCGACGCGGTCGACGCGGTCCGCCGTGCCCTGCAGCTCGGAGCCGACAGAGGCGTGCACGTGCTCGACGACGCGATCGCCGGCTCCGACGTCTTCGGCACGGTCGCCGTGCTCGCCGCCGCCG
>JABBOW010000096.1 GCA_012927595.1 Cellulomonas sp. | reverse complement strand
GGAGGCGCCGACGATCAGAATTTCCCAAAACATCATGACGAGGCTCGGCAGGAAAGCGGAGGTCGCGGCTCGGCATGAATCGTTTCAATGACGGCAGAGCGGGCCAGCGTCTAAGGTGTCGGATGTTGGAGGGCTGCTTGCCTATTCCCGGCCCAGGACTGCTGCCGGACTCCGTCGCGGGACACATGGCGTACTTGTTCACCCTGCGGGACGAGTGCGAGATGTTCCGAAGCCGCACCGGCAACCACAACAGCCGCATCAGTCGGCCGCAGGCCTACCTGCAAAGGGCGAGCGTGAGCGCTGGACGGTGTGCTGCTGTGCCGGCGGCACTGGCTGAGGCGGCGGATGCGCTGGGTAGCGCCGCGCGCGTGTACGAGGAGGGGTTCGTTGCTGCTCACCGTAAGCGAGCCGGCGAAGCCGGTGGGCGGGCGCCAGGTGAACCGCTGCTGGTCCGATAGCACAAGCGCGCCCACGATGTCATCGCCTACCGCGAGACGTTCGATGCGCAGCCGCGTCTCGTGGCGAAACACAAATGTCTGCGGCATCCATTCCTCGAGGACTACCGGTGCACATGTCCGGCAATTCGGTCGGAGATGCAGGGCTTCGGCGGCGATCCCTACCGGGTGAAGTCCGGCCGATGGGGCGTTACGGGTTCGGACCGGTGCCGGTGCTGCACCTGGACGCCCGGTAGGCCGGACCCGCGCGCCGATTCGGGACGGGGCGTCCACCTCGCCGTTCCTCCGGTGGGGCCAGCGGTCCTGTATCGGCGGGGGGAGTCCGTCGATGCGGCCGGACCCGGATGCGGCGCCGCGCCGTGCGGGCGGCCATTTCTCCTGGACGAGTGGCAGGAAATCTCGGAGGTCCGCTGTGCTATTGAACGAGCTGTGGATCGCGACTCTTGTCCGGGACAGCTCTTGCTGACCGGCAGCGTGCATTCCGAGCTGAGCAATGAGATGTAGGCCGGCACCGGACGAATTGTGCGGTTGTCGACGTACCGGCTCTTCGAACGCGAGGGGCTAGAGGTCGAACTCGCAGCGCGGCCCTTGTTCTCGACCTGCTTGGCGGTCGCCGGTGACGCCAGGTTGCCAGGCGACGACGTCGACGCCCTCTTCCCGTTGCCCGCTGAGGTCCGAGGGCGTAGGTTTTCTCCATCATCTGCGGATGCCGCTCGGCGCACTGCTTGGAGCGCTGGCCCGACGACTGACTGGATCAGGTCAGCTACAAGGTGAAGGTGAGTCTCATGGCAATGAACTTCACGGCTGCCGCCGCAGTTTCCATCCCGTCGCTCAGTTCCGGTCAGTACTCAACGGTTTACAACCTGTTCTCGCTTGTGATCGCGAGCATGCTGTTCTCCGGTCTCTACCTGCTGCTCGCTCAAAAGCGAGTGGCGCCTCGCTACCGGAACGCGTTGATCATCTCCGCCATGGTCTGTGGAATCGCGACCTATCACTACTTCCGAATCTTCGACAACCTCAAGGAGAGTTACCCTCCGGGCACCACTGCCGTCGACCCGCACCTGCTCTCCAGCGTCCAGTTCAATGAGGCCTATCGCTACGTCGACTGGCTGCTGACCGTGCCACTGCTGTTGGTCGAGACAATCGCTGTGGTGGCCCTGGCCCGCAACGTCTCCAAGCGGTTGCTGACCAAGTTGGTGCCAGCGGCAATCTTGATGATCATCTTGGGCTACCCCGGCGAGATGACGTTGGACGCGGGCCCGAGACTGATCTGGGGCGTGCTCGGAACTCTGCCGTTCCTCTACCTCGTCTACGTACTGTTTGTTGAGCTCACTCGCTCGCTGGATGGTAGGCCCGCGGCCGTACGTCGCCAGATCTCGGCCCTACGGTTGATCCTGGTGGGGACCTGGACGGTCTACCCGATCGCTTACATGTTCCCGGTGATTGGTGGAGAGTTCTTCGGCGGGGCCGGTGGGTTCGTCCTGCGCCAAGCCGGCTACTCCGTTGCCGACATCCTGGCAAAGGCAGGCTTTGCCCTTCTGATCTATCGTCTCGCTCGCACTCAGAGCATCCTCGACGATCCCGCGGCTTACGACTATGGCGAGACGACGCCAACCTCGGCCGCGTCACAGGGTGTGAGGTCAGCGGCCTGACCCCGGACCGCGTGACCTGCATGTCCTCGTCGAGCGGCAATGTCGTTCAGTGCGGGCAGAGGGTTGTGTCGATGCTCCTCGCGCGCGGCCTCGATGCGGGCAACGCGCTGCTCTTGCTGTTCAGCCGGGCCGGGTTCACCGCCGACCTCGTCACCGCGGCAGCCGAGCGCGACGAGGTCCGGCTGGTCGATCTCGACGTGCTCTACGACGCGGCACGGTAGTGCCGTACCTGCGGCGCAGGTTCAGCGGATCTGGTGCACCCGGCCGGAGGTGCCCCAGGCCGTGTCGGCTGTGAGCATGTCGGCGTCGAGCCGTTCGCCCAGCGCCAGGCAGAACCGGTCAGCGAGAGACGGCCCCTGTCCGGCCTGCCAGCGCATTGCAGCCCATTCAGCGTCGGCTGCGGTCGCATCCAGCACGCCGAGCTTGTAGCTGTCCAGCAGTGCACGGGCCAGGCCCCAGTCGCCGCCGGCAGCGCGCACCTTCTGCGAGACCTCGGACCAGGTGACCGCGCAGCAGTGCGCGCCCGCGGTCAGGCCGGCGTGCTGGCGCACCTGCGCGGGCACGACCAGCCGTCCTCGGTCGCCCATCGTGACTGAGTACGCTCGATCCATCCCGCCACAATTCCATCTGGTCTTCGCGTGTGGGATAGCCGCCTCTGTCTTCCCACTATCCAGGACAGGCCGAGGACAAGGACGCTGATCGCGACCGGGTCGACGGCGTAGCGGAGGTACTGCGACAGGGGACGCTCCTGGGCGGGTCTCGTGATGGCCCCCAGCCAGGCGCACCAGGCCGGTGGCTCGTCTGTGCGGGGCCCGGTGCGGGGGTCAGGATGTGCCCGCGAGGTGGCCTACGGTGGGGCGATGAGCCAAGTGTCGCGGGTCGGAGACGCGACGGCGGGGGAGTACCGGGCGGCCGGGCTGCTCGTGCGGGAGCACCGGGTGCAGGTCCCGGTCGACTGGGCGGACCCCGCGCGGTTCGGGTCGATCGAGGTCTTCGCCCGTGAGGTCGTCGATCCGAAGCGTGCCGCCGACGACCTGCCCCTGCTGCTGTTCCTGCAGGGCGGCCCAGGCGGTCAGGGCCCCCGGCCGATGCCCGGCGGGTGGCTCGCGACCGCCGCCACGACCCACCGCGTCGTCCTGCTCGACCAGCGCGGGACGGGCCGGTCCTCGCGCGTCGATGGACGGGTGATCTCGAGGTTCCCCGCCCCCGACGTGGCCGCCGACTACCTCGCGTGCTTCCGTGGCGACGCGATCGTCGCGGACGCCGAACACCTGCGGGCGACCGTCTACGGCGGCCGGCAGTGGTCGACCCTCGGCCAGTCGTACGGCGGCTTCCTGACCCTCGTGTACCTGTCCACACACCCCGAGGCGCTGACTGCGTGCTACGTGACCGGCGGCCTGCCCGGCACGACCGCGACCGCCGAGGAGGTGTACCGCCGCACGTACCCGCGCCAGGCGGCGCGCAACCGCGAGCTCGCGCGGCTGCACCCCTCGGACGTCGACGCCCTGGGCCGCCTCGCCGATCGGCTCACCGTCGGGGACGTCACCCTGGCGACCGGTGAGCTGTTCAGCGTGCGGCGCCTGCAGATGCTCGGCATGCCGTTCGGCATGAGCACGGGCATCGACGCCCTGCACTGGCTGCTCGACACCGCGTTCGACGACGGCACCGACGACCCGTCGTCGGCGTTCTGCGCCGCTGTCGCGCACGAGACCGCTTTCGAGGCGAACCCGCTGTACGCCGTCCTGCAGGAGGTCATCTACCACCAGGGCGACCGCGCGGGCGGGTGGGCGGCCCAGGCCGAGCACGACCGGTGGCCGTCGTTCGCGGTCGGAGCCCGGCCGCTGCAGCTCACCGGCGAGGCGATCTTCCCGTGGATGTACGCCGAGCACCGGGCGTTGCAGCCGTTCGCTGCGGCAGCCGACGTGCTCGCTGCCCGCCCGTCGTGGCCCACGCTGTACGACGTCGACCGGCTCGCCGCCAACGATGTGCCCGTCGCGGCCGTGCAGTACTACGACGACCCCTACGTCGACCTCGACCTCGCGCTCGGGACGGCCGCAGGGATCGGGAACGCGCAGGTCTGGGTGACCAACGAGTACCTGCACGACGGGCTGCGCGTCGCGGGCGACGTGATACTGCCGCGGCTGATGGACCTGACCGCGGGGGCGTGGTCGGTGACCGGGCGGTAGCCGTTGCGCCAGGCGCCCCGTCGCGTCACGCTCATGAGGCGACGGGACGGCCGTCGCACGAGGAGGGCACGATGACCGACGACAACGTGACGTGGCACGCCGACGAGGCCCCGCTCGAGCACACCCGCGGGGTGCTGCTGTGGGTCGCGAGCATGGTCTTCCTCATCGTGGGTTTCTGGGTGATGGGGACCGCGATCGACCAGCAGAACGGCGTGCTGTTCATCCTCGGCGTCCTGTCGTGCACTGCGGCACTCGTGCTGCCGGTGGCCACGCAGCCGTAGCCGTCTAGGCTGGGCCACCGTGCCCGAAGGTCATACCGTCCACCGCATCGCGCGGCAGCTTGACCGCGACTTCGTCGGTCACCGGCTGACCGTTACGTCCCCGCAGGGACGGTTCGCGGCCGGCGCCTCGCGGCTCGACGGGCGCGTGCTCGTGGGGTCGCGCGCGGTCGGTAAGCAGCTGTTCCTCACGGTCGAGGGCGGCGACGTGCTGCGCGTGCATCTCGGCCTGTACGGCGCATGGGACTTCTTCGGGCGCATCTCGCCACTGGCCGAGGGTGGTGTCGCGTTCGGCAGCATGGGCGCGCCGCGACTGCGCCGGGCGGTGCGGATGGGTGAGGGTGGGCGCGACCTGTCGGCGCGCACGGACGGTTCGGAGCCAGGCGTCTTCCCGCCGCCGCCCGTCGGGCAGGTGCGGGTCCGGATCGCGACCGAGGAGAGCGTCGCCGACCTGCGGGGGCCGATGGCGTGCGAGGTGCTCGATCCGTCGACCGCGCAGGTCGCGGTCGCGCGACTGGGCCCCGACCCCGCGGCCGAGACGGACCTCGGCGCCGCGGGCGACATCGTCGTGCGCCGGCTCACGACCCGCGCGACGCCCGTCGGGCAGCTCCTGATGGACCAGTCGGTCGTCGCGGGGATCGGCAACATCTACCGCGCGGAGCTGCTCTTCCGAGCGCGGCTGGACCCGTGGACCCCCGGTCGTCGCGTCCCGACCGACCTGGCCCGCGCACTGTGGCAGGACTGGGCGACGCTGCTCGACGACGGCATCGCCACCGGCGTCATGCTCACGCGCGAGGACCTGGACGCAGCGGGCCGCGCGGTCGCGCTCGTCGACCGCGACGAACGGCACTGGGTCTACGGGCGCGCCGGTCGACCGTGCCGCGTGTGCGGGCGCCCGGTGCTCGTCGAGCAGATGGCCGCGCGCAAGCTCTACCGCTGCGCTGGATGCCAGCTCATGCCGTGAGCGTGCTGCGGTCGACCCGCAGACCGTGGCGTCGGTACCGCGCCGGGGAACCTACGCCGGGGGCTCCGGGGCGGCGTCGAGAGCTGCGCGGATGCTCGCCGTCCACCCGCCGCCGTTGTCGATCACGAAGCAGAACTCGTTGTCCTCGGGATCGGCCAGCACGACGTAGCCGTCGCCGCTCGCCTCGACCTCGGGCTCCCGCAGCACGCGCGCCCCGAGCGCGACCGCCTGCGTGACGGCCGCGGCGGCGTCCGCCACCTGGACGTCGAGGTGCAGGCGGTTCTTGGGCGAGGACCTGGGCTCGGGGACTCGCTGGAATGCGATCAGCAGTGGCTCCGCGTCGACCATGGCCCAGGACGCGTCCCGCACCGCCCAGCGCACCGTGAGCAGGTTGCCCCAGAACTGCGCGAGCGCAGCCGGGTCGGCACAGTCCACGACGATCTCCTGCAGGCGCGGTCTCATGGGAGACGACGCTAGCGCTGGCCCCCGAGGTCCACCGCAGGCTCGGGCACGAGCTCGCCGACGGGCACCTCGGCGACCAGCACGTTGCCGCGGGTCGCGAGCGGGCACGCCCAGGACGGGTCGTACGCGCATGACGGGTTGTACGCGAAGTTGAGGTCGACCACGAGCGGTCCGCCCGGCATGTCACGCCGGCCCAGGTCGGCGCCCTTGATCGTGTCGAGCAGGTACCGTCCGCCGCCGAACGTGCCGCCGGGTCGACCGGCCAGGCCGTCCTTGACCGGCAGGAACAGCCCTCCGCCGTAGCCGCGCAGGGCCCACACCGACAGGCTCCCGAGGCCGGCGAGCTCGACGCGTCCGATGCGCTCGAACGGCACGATCCCGTCCGTCCCGGTGGCGACCTCGAGCCGCTGGTTCGACGCAGCCCTGACCCGGACCTCGAAGCGGAACGCGGAGTCGTACGGTGCGACGACGAGCCCACGGAAACCCCCGCGGGCCTCGGGCGTCAGCGGCGACGCGGGGTGCTCGGCGAACAGCTCGTCGCGGCCTTGGACCCACGTCGCGTGCGCCGCGGCAGGGTCGGTCGCGGCGGTCCGGCGGACGTCCGCGTAGAGCTCGGCGGTGCGGCGGCGCCAGTCCGTGATCGCCAGCACGTCCGAGGCCGCCGGCGGCAGGCTGGCCGCTCGGTGCAGCGTCGGGACGACGGAAAGGCTCACCTGACCACCATGCCACCGCAGGACGCGTGCAGGCGCTGCTGGAGGTGGTGGGAGCGAGTGAAAATTGGGTACGGATCCGGTGGCTGTCCGCTCTCGGCGTCAGTTGCTGCGGCGCTGGAGGACGCGCACCTCGCGGAACCCGATCGCCACGGCGACGAGTCCAGGTGCCGCGGCCCAGGTGCGCCCGCGCAACATGGCGACGAGACACACGAGCGCGAGCAGCGCGCAGCCCGCGACGGTCGCCAGGCTCGCCCAGCGCACGGAGGTCATGGTCCCCAACGGTACCCCGTCTTACGTGTTGAGACGGATCTTGTCGCCCGTCGGATGAAGTCTGTTGCATGCGCTCGCGTGCGTGACCTGCAGGAACATCGGTCAGAACGGACACCGCATCGCCATCCGCCCATACCGGTGCGATCCGGGTCACGCATCGTGGAGTGGACAGGCCCGAGGACCTTCGTCCACCTTGGTAGCACATCCAGGGGGGATTCGGACCAGTTCCGACTGGTTCGCCGGAGTTACCCGGCACCCGTTCGACCGTCCCCCATGAACGTGACGCCAGCGTGGCCGTCGCACCGGTGGACGGGCCCGCGAGGGGTCCGCCGCCGTTCTGCGCAGGACGACGGTGGAGGCTGACATGTCCGAGACTACGTTTGGGCGGCTCGTCTTCGAGCCGCGACCGACCGACGACCCGAGAACGACCCCGGCCCGCACGCCGGAGAACGAGGCGGCCCAGTCGCCGTCGCTCATGCTGCTCGTCCTGGTGGCGAGCGCCGGCATCGTGATGTATGCGGTGTTCCTACTGAATCCGGTCAACCGGGGCGACTGGCTGCCGTTCGGGCTCGTCGTCGGCGCGGAGGCGATCCTCGTCGGGCAGGCGCTGCTGTCGATGTGGACGATCCTCTCGAGCGGGCACAACCCGCGCGGATTCGCCTTCCACCACGCGCAGGACGGCCTGTACGACGTCGCCGACATCCTGCGCCAGCGCATCGACGACACCCCGTCCCTGTGGCGCATGTACCTGCGCGAACGTCCAGTCACGGTCGACGTGTTCATCACGACGTACGGCGAAGACCTCCGCACCATCCGGCGCACGGTCAGCGCGGCCGTCGCGATGCAGGGCGAGCACCTGACCTGGGTGCTCGACGACGGCCGCTCGGACGCGGTCCGCGACCTGGCCGCCGAGCTCGGCGCCCGGTACGTCCGGCGCCTGACGAGCAATGGTGCCAAGGCTGGGAACGTCAACCACGCGCTGTCGCTCACAAGTGGCGACTACTTCGCGATCTTCGACGCCGACTTCGTCCCGCTGCCCACGTTCCTCCACGAGACGGTGCCGTTCTTCGCCTCCGACGACGTCGCGTTCGTCCAGACGCCGCAGACGTACGGCAACCTGCACAACCTCATCTCGCGCGGTGCGGGGTACATGCAGGCGGTTTTCTACCGGTTCATCCAGCCGGGCCGGAACAGGTTCAACGCGGCGTTCTGCGTCGGCACGAACGTGATCTTCCGCAGGGTCGCGATCGACCAGATCGGCGGGATGTACTCCGACTCCAAGTCGGAGGACGTGTGGACGTCGATCCACCTGCACGAGCGGGGCTGGCGGTCGATCTACATTGCCACGACGCTCGCGGTTGGTGACACGCCCGAGACGATCGAGTCGTATACCAGGCAGCAGCTGCGGTGGGCCACGGGCGGCTTCGAGATCCTGCTCACGCACAACCCGATGTCCCGCAAGCGTCGGCTCACGCTCGACCAGCGCCTGCAGTACCTGGTCACCGCGACGCACTACCTCGGTGGGATCACCCCGCTGGCGCTGCTGCTGGTCCCGCCGCTGCAGATCTTCTTCAACCTGACCCCGATGAACATCCGCCTGTCGCCGCTCGCGTGGGCGATGTTCTACGCGGGCTTCTACGGGATGCAGATTCTCGTCGCGTTCTACACGCTCGGGTCGTTCCGGTGGGAGGTGCTCATGCTGGCCACCGTCTCGTTCCCGATCTACTGGCGCGCGCTGGTCAACGCGGCGTTCCACCGCGAGCAGAGCTGGCACGTCACGGGGAGCAAGGCCAAGGCGTCCTCGCCCTTCAACTTCATCATGCCGCAGCTCCTGTTCTTCATCTTCCTGCTGATCACGTCAGTCGTCGGGTCGTGGAAGGACTGGTCCCACGGAGCACTGAGCCTCGCGCTCGTCTGGAACGTCACGAACACCGCGATCCTCGGTGCCTTCGTCCTGACGGCAGCCCGCGAGGCTCGCCGTACCAAGCGAGCAGCACTCGCCGAGCGTCGCGCGGTCGACAGTCCGCGACGGGCCTCCGCACAACGCCAGCCCGTACTCGCCGGAGCACCTGGAGGTGCCGCATGACCTGGGGGAACCGCATCCGACTGACCTTTGGACTCATCATCGTTCTCGTCGGGGCAGCGTTGGCGACCTACCACCTCAACGAGTCCGAAGCCGTCGCGTCCAGCACCTCCGCCCAGATCGCCGCGAAGACGTACGACGTAGGCTCGCCCTACGCCGGGCTCGTCGTCGACCAGCCCGTCGAGATCGGCGCCACCGTAAAGACCGGTGATGCGCTCTTCGTGATCGACAGCGCCGGGCTGCAGCACGACATCGCGATCGGTCTCGGCCCGGCGTCCTCGCCGGCGTCCGAGGTCGACGCCGCGGGCCACCTCGTCATCCGGGCGACCGGACCGGGCGTGGTGCGCCAGCTCACTGCGACCCGCGGCTCGTTCGTCCAGGCGTCCGGCCAGCTGGCCGTCGTCGAGAAGGCCCAGACGTTGTACGTGCTCGCCGACTTCGTCCTGAGCCCCAAGGAGTACGCGCGCATCGGCGACAAGGCCGCCGTGACGATCGTGCTGCCGAACCAGCAGCAGCTGGCGGGTCACGTGGAGCGGGTCGACGTCACGACGGTCGCCAACCAGGCGCAAGCGACGATCACTGTCGCCAGCGACCAGCTCGTGGCGGGCGTCGCGAACGGCCTCGTCACCGCTGGGACGCCAGTCACCGTGGAGCTGCACCTCCAGAACGACGGGGTGGTGACGACGGTCGCGGATTCTGTCAAGCGCTACCTCCGCGGGATCCGGCTGTGACGGCCCGCACGAGGCTCGGCCTGGCAGTGGTAGTCGTGGTCGCCGCCGGTGCGGTCGCCGGGGGCTCCTACCTCGTGACCTCCGGTGGTCCGGCCCGGACCGGGGCAGCCGTGGCGAGCGGAGCCGCCGCCGGTCCCAGCGATGCGGTGCTGCCCGTGGTCGACACGGCCGCGCTCGTCGCGGGTGTCGACCAGTCCGCCGCGGGCAAGATCACGCCGGTCCGCCTCGCTGACGGGCTCGTGCCGCCCACGAACAGGTGGTTCAGCGGGCTCGTGTTCGGCGACCAGCCGCAGCCGGTGTTCCCGCTGCCGCTGTCGTTCGCGCTGACCGCCGACGGGTTCTCGCTCGGCTTGCCGAAGCCGGTCGTGAGCGAGAAGGCAGTCGTCGGCCCGCACCTGCCGGCCGTCACGGTCGGCGCCGGTGCCCGGTCGGCGCGCGTGAGCGCCTACGACGCCGCGACCGTGACGATCGAGCTGCTCGACGCGGGCGGCCGCGTGATCGGTCGCGTCGTGATCGCCGAGGGCTCACCGTTCGTCAGCTTCACCGCGGTCACGGACGCCGACCTGACCCTGGCAGTGCCGTTCGCGGCTGCCGCGTCCGGTGCCCCGGCGGGGTCCGCGCTCGCCACCGCGACGGTCGCCGGCACGCAGTATGCGGTCGTCGCTCCGGGCGGCTCGATCGCTGCGAGCGGTGTCCGGCTGAGCGCCGGTCAGTCCGCCTCCTGGTACGCGGTGCCCGACGGCGCAGACGCGTCAGTCGGTGCGGCGCTCGCGACGGCAGCGGCAGATCCCGTCGTCGGCTCCCAGGTGACCTACGGCGTCGACCACACCGTGGCGCGCACCACCATCGGCTACCGCACGGCCAACGGCGGCGCGACCGCCTACGTGACCATGCCGCACCAGCGTGCGGGCGAGCAGCCGGAGCGCGCGGGCTGCGGTCCAGCGACCTACTCGAGCGTCTACGGAAAGCTCGAGCTGTGCACCGGCTCGATGCTCACCTCGTGGGCGCCGGTCGTCCCCGCCGCCGGAGCCCTCGATCTCCAGGCGGTGCCGAAGGACCGTCGCGACGTCGTCCGGGCCCAGCTCGCGGCCGACGTGGCCTCGACCCCGGCCTTCCCCTCGGACACCTACTTCGGCGGCAAGGCGCTGTACCGCGCCGCCACCCTCGTCACGCTCGGTCACTCGCTCGGCGCGGACGACGTCGTCGCACCGCTCCGGGCGAAGGTCGTCGCGGCGCTACGCGAGTGGGCGCAGCCCGACGGGTGCACGCAGCGCCAGGCCCGGTGCTTCGTGTACGACGCGGCCGCGCGGGGGGTCATCGGGCTCACGCCGTCGTTCGGCTCCGACGAGTTCAACGACCACCACTTCCACTACGGCTACTTCTTGGCGACCGCGGGTCTCCTCGCGGCCGACGACACCGCGCTCGCTGCCGAGCTCGCCCCGGTGATGAACCTGCTCGCACAGGACGTGGCCGCAGTGAGCCCGAGCCCCCAGCTCCCGCAGCTGCGCGTGTTCGACGCGTACGCGGGCCACTCGTGGGCGTCGGGCACGGCACCGTTCGCCGACGGCAACAACCAGGAGTCCACGTCGGAGGCGGTCAACGCCTGGAACGGCCTCGGCCTCTGGGCGAAGGCGTCGGGCCAGGACGCGCTGGGCGTCGAGGCGACCTGGCTGGCGTCGACCGAGGCGGCCAGCGCGCGCGCGTACTGGACCAACCCCGACCTGACCGAGCCGGTATATCAGGGGTTCGGGCACAAGATCTTCGCGCTCGCATGGGGCGGGAAGCGCGACTACGCAACGTGGTTCAGCGGGGCGCCCAGTGCGATCCTCGGCATCCAGCTCATCCCGATGAACCCCGCCGCGGCGTACCTCGCGGGCGACCCGGACCGGATCCGGGCCAACGTCGCCGAGGCGGCTCCCGGCGGGTACGGAGTGCAGTTCGGCGACTACCTGCTCATGTACCTCGCGCTGGCCGGCCGGCAGGACGCCGACAAGGCCTGGACGACCGCGCAGCAGCTGCCCGACATGGCGATCGACGACGGCGACTCGCGCGCCTACCTGCTGGCGTGGCTCGCGGCGGCCTCGACGAACCCAGGCGGCTCGTAGCTGTCCTCGGAACGGCGGCTGTCGCGCACCAGCTCGCGCACGGTCTCCACGAGCAGCACGACGAGGAGCACGTTGCGCGCGACGAGAACGAGCGAGACGGGCACACGCCCGTTGAGCAGGGCACCGTAGTCGAGCGGGAACACGATCTGCGTGAGGATCGCGAGGGCTGCGACCTGCCATGCGGTCGAGCGCCACCCGGGCAGCCGCAGCGCGAGCGCGAGCGCGACGGGCGCCGCGAGCCACGCGAGGTACTGCGGCGACCCGACCTTGTTGAGCACGATGAGGACGAGGAGCACGAGCAGCGCCGCGCGCACCAGGAACGCCTGCAGGTGCATGCCGGTGCCCGCGCGCCGGTGCAGCCACCAGAACAGCGCGGCCAGCAGCGCGATGCCGAGCGGCAGCGCGAGGCCGAGCACGTCGACCGCGAAGTTCGAGCCCGGACCCGTGATCTCCCACGTCACGAGCTCCTGGTTGAGGTAGCGCGTGACCGACCTTGTGAACAGGCCCGCGAGCACCCACGGGGTCGCGCCGACCGACTCGATCTGCAGCCCACGGGTGCCCTGCTCGGTCAGGAAGCTCGCGACGTGCCACGTGCCGCCGCCGACGGCGACCTCGATCACGATGAAGGCCGACACGAGACCCGCGGGGACGACGACGTCGCGCCACGGCCGCCGGGTGACGAGCACCAGCGGGATGAGGATCGCCCCCGGTGCGACCTTGATCCACGCCCCGGCCGTCAGGAGCGCCGCTGCGAGCCGTGGGCGCGAGAGCAGGACCGCCAGCGCGGCGATCATCACCGGCACGATGATCGCGTCGAGCCGCCCCATGGACACCGGCCCGAGCAGCACGATGAACGCCATCCACCACCAGGCGCCGGCCGTGGACCGACGGTGCCGCAGCAGCACGACGACGGCGAGCGCGTCGAGCAGCGTGACCATCACGCACCAGGCGAGCGCGTAGGTGTGGCCGTTCGTGGTGCTCGCGGCCGCGGGGATCAGCATCGGCACGATCGCACCGGCGGGGTAGACCCAGTCGCTGCTCAGGACCGGCCACTGGCCCAGGTGGGCGCCGAGCCACATCCAGTACCGGTACAGGTCGACGTCGTGGAACGAGGTGTTGAACATCAGCTGGACGCCCATGAACGTGATCCAGCCGTGCGCGACGACGAACGCGGTCCACACGGCGCCGCGGGACTTGAAGAGACGATCGGGGCTCAGAGCATCCTCCGGGAACGCGTGCGGGCGAACGGTCAGAGTACCGCGCCTGCCGGTGCCGCTGCCGGGTGCAGCCTGGGCGTGGAACACCGCCACCGGTGGGGGCGTCCGCCGCTACCCTTCCGCACAGGGCTGCGGTGCTTCGCGCCGCCGAGGGCGGCCCGCACCGACCCAGGAGAAGGAGAACCGCGAGTGAGCGGCATCGGATGGCGTGTGCACGGCGACGGACGCACGATCAGCCCGGGGGCAGTCGTCGCCCCCGATGAGCGGCTGAGCTGGCCGCGCACGATCGGTATCGGGATGCAGCACGTCGTCGCGATGTTCGGCGCGACGTTCCTCGTCCCGCTCCTGACGCACTTCTCCCCGGCCACGACGCTCTTCTTCTCGGCGGTCGGCACCGTCGCTTTCCTGCTCATCACCGGCAACAAGCTCCCGAGCTACCTCGGGTCGAGCTTCGCGTTCATCGCCCCCATCACGGCCGCGATGGTCTCCGGCGGGCAGTCGGTCGCGCTCGGCGGCGTGCTCGTCACGGGCCTGCTGCTCGCCGCGATCGGCGGGGTCGTGCACTTCGCCGGATCGCGGTGGATCGACGTCGTCATGCCCCCGGTCGTGACGGGCACCATCGTCGCGCTGATCGGGTTCAACCTCGCGCCCGTCGCGTGGGGCACGTGCCAGCAGTCCGTCGTCGACGGCGCGATCGCGACGTCGTGCACGAGCGGTTTCCGTGCGGCGCCCGTCACCGCGTCCATCACGCTGATGGCGATCGTGCTGACGGCCGTGCTGTTCCGCGGGATCCTCGGTCGCCTGTCGATCCTCGCCGGTGTGGTCGTCGGCTACGCCGTCGCCGCGATCCGCGGTGAGGTCAGCTTCGACGCCGTGCGGGACGCGAGCTGGATCGGCTTCCCGACGTTCGTCACACCGACGTTCGACCTCGCCGTGCTCGGGCTGTTCATCCCCGTTGTGCTCGTCCTCATCGCCGAGAACGTCGGGCACGTGAAGTCGGTGTCCGCGATGACCGGTCACGACCTCGACCCGCTCGTGGGTCGCGCGCTCTTCGCCGACGGCATCGCCACGACGCTCGCCGGGCTCGGTGGCGGCTCCGGGACGACGACGTACGCCGAGAACATCGGGGTCATGGCTGCCACGAAGATCTACTCGACCGCGGCCTACTGGGTGGCCGCGGGGACCGCGCTCGTCCTGAGCATGTCGCCCAAGTTCGGCGCGCTCATCGCCACCATCCCCCAGGGCGTTCTGGGCGGGGCAACGACGGTGCTCTACGGCATGATCGGCCTGCTCGGCGCGCGCATCTGGGTGCAGAACAAGGTCGACTTCTCCGACCCGGTGAACCTCATGACCGCAGCCGTCGCGTTGATCATCGGCATCGCGAACTACTCGTTCTCGGCAGGTGACCTGCGGTTCGAGGGCATCGCCCTCGGCACCGCCGCGGCCATCGGGCTCTACCACCTCATGCGCGCACTGGCCCGCTGGCGTGGGACGAGCCAGGAGCCCGCGAGCCCGGCGTCGGTTCCGGGTGGCGACGAGATCATGGTCTGACAACCGTCTGCCGCACCACTGCCGCACCGCCGGCCGGCCCCTCGGGTCCGGTCGGCGCTCGTCTGTCGGGTCGACGCCAGTGCGGCCGGCCGGGTGGCCCCACTGGTGGTGAGCCGACCTGGTGGTGAGCCGGCGAAGGTCAGCCGGTGGCGGGGGTGGCCGGTGGCGCCGGGGTCTCGGCGCCGTCCTGCGGGGGCGCCTCTGTCGCCGCGCCGGTGGCCGTCGGCGGCGGGGGGAGCGTGATCTGGGAGATCGGCACGCAGCCGGTGGGCGCCGCGAACGGCACCGCAGGGTCGAGCGTGATCGCGTCTGCCGCGATGAGCCCGGTGTAGCCGGTGCCGACAGTGATGTCGACGGTCGCGTCGGCGCGGGCGTCGAGCACGAGGACGGCCGCGCTGAGCTGCGCGGCCAGCGTGTACGCCGCCGCGACTCCGGCGGCACCGAACCTGATGCGGGCCGTGCCCGTCACGGTCTCGGACGAGTTGGCGGTGGTGGCGACCACAAAGCCACGCGACGTCAACGCGGTCGCGGTCTGGGCGGCGAGCCCGAGGACCTTGGCGCCGTTGAACACGTTGACCGTGACCTGCGCGTACGGCACCGGTGCGGCGCCTTCGGGCGGGCAGGGCGGGGCGGTGACCCCGGCCGCGGGCGCCGGGCTGCTGAACCCGCGAGAGAGGGACGGAACACCGAGCGTGCCTGTGTAGACCGCTGCGGCTCCGAGGCCCGCGACGGCGAGCGCGGCCAGCAGCACGCCGAAGATCACCGCCTGACGCTCGTGCATGTGCCGTCGGCGCAGCGTGCGGGCGCGGTCCGGATCGGTGCTCACGAGATCACGAGGACGCGTGCATGCAGCACCGGTCGCTGCTGGAGAGCGGCCCGGACGGCCCGGTGCAGACCGTCCTCGAGGTACATGACCCCGCGCCACTGCACGACATGGGCGAACAGGTCGCCGTAGAACGTCGAGTCGTCGGACAGGAGCGTGTCGAGGTTGAGCGTGACCTTGGTCGTCACGAGCTCGTCGAGCCGCACCTGCCGGGGCGGGACCTCGGCCCACTGCTTGGACGTGACAAGGCCGTGGTCGGGATAGGGCCGACCGTCGCCCACTGCCTTGAAGATCACCCGGTGAGTCTAGGTGCACCGAGGCAGGACAGTCGGGTGCCACGCGAACGCGGACACCCGTCCCAGCAGCACGTGGGGTGGCGTGCCCGGGGTCAGCTCGCCGACGTCGCGCGATCAAGCGAGGTTGCTGGATCCAGCTGCGCCTGCAACGCCTCCAGATCGGCGGCGAGATCCTGGACCCGTGCGCGTCCGGGGCCGGCCGGGGCCCTCACGTGAGGCTGTCGGTGTCCCTGCCGTGGAGGTCGGCGGCGCGTTCGGCGCGTGCCTTGATGCCGAGCAGCATGCGCCGGCTCATCAGGAAGCTGATCAACGAGACGGGCTCGACGAGCAGGGGCGCCCAGTCCTTGACGTAGCCGTAGCGCTCGCGGACGAGCAGCCGCGCGTTGCCACCGGGTGCGTCGTGCACGACGAAGGCCCACGTGAAGTCGTATGGCGGAGGCGTCGCGCCCATCGGGACCCCGCCGCGCAGGACGAACGCCCGCCCGGGGTCGACGAGGGCGACCTGCAACCCACTGTCCGGGTGCAGCCGAATCTCGTCACCGACGGCGATCGACTGCCACTCGGGGACGATGACGTCGGCGCTGTGGATGTTGCAGCCGACCAGGTTCTCCAGCGCGTCATAGCTGTAGAACCCGCCGCGGCCCTGACCGAGCTGCGCGACCCACGGCCACACTGCGGCGGCGTCAGCCTGGATGGTGATGGCCCGGGTGGCCGACAGCCCGGGGTGCACGATCAGATCGTCACCGGGCAGCGCCGCGTCCACCTCCGCGCGCGTCGCCCCCCAGCGCAACGCCCTGGACCGCAGCGTGGCGACGGTGCCCGCGACCACGGCCGCCGTCAGCGCCCCCGTCGCGACCGAGCCCGAGGACTGACGTGTTCGGTGCGTGCACGCCTCAACGCCGCGTGCGGAACCTCGGCATGAGCGACAGCTGGACATGGGACCACCTCCTGGGCCTACTTGACCGCGCGCCGCTCCCCGATGCCAGAGTCGAAGGTCCCCGTCCAGGCCAGCCCGGTATGACCCGTCAGCTCGGCACGCCCGCGGTGAGCTCCCGGGGCACGACGCCGCCTGCGTGCAGGTGGCACGCGACGAGCCTGGACGGCTCCGACGCGGCGAACGCCGTCGGGCCGAGAGTGGGCCGGTCGGTCCGGCACAGGTCGAACGCGTGTGGGCAGCGCGGCGCGAACGGGCAGCCGGGTGCGAGGTGCAGCAGGTCCGGCGGCGACCCCGGGATGCCGCCGAGCTCGCGGCGCGGACCGTGCAGCGGCGGGAAAGAGCGGAGCAGGCCGTGCGCATACGGGTGGCGCGGACGGCGGTACACGTCCTCGGCGGGCGCGTCCTCGACGATCTCGCCCGCGTACATGATCGCGATGCGGTCGGCGATCTCGATGAGCAACGAGACGTCGTGCGTGATGAAGATGACCGAGAAGCCGAGGCGCTCGCGCAGCTCGGAGATCTGCTCGATGATCTGCCGCTGCATCACGACATCGAGCGCGGTCGTGGGCTCGTCCATGATGAGCACCTGCGGCTCGAGGGCGAGCGCCATGGCGATCATGACGCGCTGACGCATGCCGCCCGAGAGCTGGTGGGGGTAGGAGCGCAGGCGGTCGGCGGCGATCCCGACCATCTCGAGCGTCTCGGCTGCGCGCTCGGCACTGGTCTGGCGGGACTCATCGGGCCGGTGCGCCCGGATCGCGTCCGTGAGCTGCCGGCCGATCCGGAAGACAGGGTTGAGCGAGTTCATCGCGCCCTGGAACACGATCGCGGTGTCGCGCCAGCGGGACGCCCGGAGCTGGGCGTCGTCGAGGCGCAGCAGGTCGACGCTCGTCCCGAACCGGTCGGTGAAGATGACCTCCCCGCCCGTGATGAGCCCCGGCGGGGGTAGCAGTCGGGTCGCGGCGTACGCGAGCGTCGACTTGCCGCAGCCCGACTCACCGGCGAGCCCGAGGACCTCGCCGCGGTGCAGCGTGAGCGAGGTGTTGCGCAAGACGTGCGTGGGGGCCTCGCCGTACCCGTAGTCGACGCTCAGGTTGCGGACCTCGAGCACGGGAGGCCGGGGGGATGCCGGGGCGCCCGGGCTGCGCGGTGTCGTCGTCGTGGCGGTCATGCCTCGTCCTTCCGTCCGCGTCCGGCGGGCTGGGCAGGGTCGGCGGGCTGTGCGGACCTGGCGACCGGCGTGAACCCGATCCGCGCCCGGATGCCGCGCCGTCGCATCGTGCGTGCGTTCTGCCCGGTGTTGCGCAGGCGGGGGTTGACGAACTCGTCGATGCCGAAGTTGATGAGCGACAGCGCCATGCCGAGCAGCGCGATGCACATGCCGGCAGGCACGAACCACCACCACGCACCGCGCGCGAGGGCCTGGTTGGACTGGGCCCAGAACAGGATCGTGCCCCAGTTCCAGTTGCTGATCGAGGTGACCCCGATGAACGCGAGCGTGATCTCTGAGAGGATCGCGAACGTCACGGTCCCGACGAAGCTCGACGCGATGATCGCCGTGAGGTTGGGCAGGATCTCGAAGATGACGATCCGCCACAGCGACTCCCCGTTCGCGCGGGCGGCCTCCACGAAGTCGCGGCGCCGCAGCGAGAGCGTCTGGGCCCGCAGGATCCGTGATCCCCATGCCCACCCGGTGATCGAGATGACGAACGCGACCGTCAGCTCGCCCGACGAGGGCAGCTGGCCCGCGATGATGATGATGAGCGGCAGCGCGGGGATGACCAGGAAGATGTTCGACAGCGCCGACAGCAGCTCGTCACCGACCCCGCCGATGAAGCCTGCGGTGACGCCGATGATGACGGCCAGCGCTGTCGCGATGATGCCGGCAGCCAGCCCGACGATCATCACCCCCCGGGTGCCGACGAGGATCTGGGACAGGATGTCCTGACCGAGGTTCGTCGTCCCCAGCCAGTGCTGCGCCGACGGCGGCGACATCGTGGCGGCGCTGAGCGCGCTCGGGTCGTACGGCGAGATCCAGCTCCCGATGACTGCGAGCACTGTGAAGACCGCGAGGAGGACCAGGCCGGTCATCGCCTTGGTGTTGCGCAGGAACACGAGGTGATGGCGCGTCGCGGCCGCCGGGACTGCGGCGGGGTCGATGACCGTGGGATCGAGTGTCGCGGCGTTGACAGCCATGTCAGCCCTCCTGCCGGGTGCGCGGGTCGAGCAGCGCGTAGATGAGGTCCGCGAGCATGTTCGCGACGAGCACGGAGAGGGTGATGATGAGGAAGACGCCCTGCATGAGCGGGTAGTCCTTGGCAGTCACGGCCTGGTACAGCACGTAGCCGACGCCGGGGTAGGAGAAGACCATCTCCATCACGAGCGTCCCGCTGACGATGAACCCCAGCGACAGTGCGAAGCCGGAGACCTGCGGCAGGATCGCGTTGCGTGCGGCGTACCCGAACATGACCCGGCGTTCGCTGAGCCCCTTCGCCTGCGCGACAGTCACGTAGTCCTCGGAGGACACCGTGACCATCATGTTGCGCATGCCGAGGATCCAGCCCGCGACCGAGGAGATGACGATCGTCGCGGCCGGGAGCAGGCCGTGCTGCAGCACCGAGCCGATGAACTCGCCGCTGAACGTCGGGACCAGGCCGCCGTCGTAGCCTCCGGAGGCCGGCAGCACCTGCCACACCACACCGAACAGCATGATCGCGAGCAGGCCGAGCCAGAAGTACGGCACCGCCGAGAAGAACGTGGTGATCGGCAGGATCGAGTCGGCCCACGTCCCGCGCCGCCACCCGATCGCGGTCCCGATGAGGGTCCCGATGATGAAGCTGAGGACCGTCGACAGTCCGACGAGGCCGATCGTCCACGGCAGGGACTGCGTGATGATGGCTGCGACAGGGGTCGGGAAGAACGCGAACGACAGGCCGAGGTCGCCATGGAACAGCAGCGACCAGTAGTGCAGGTACTGCTGGAACGTGCTCGTCTTGTCGTCCATCCCGAACAGGACGTTGAGCGACGCGATCGCGTCCGAGCTCATCTGGCCCTGGTAGCGGTTGATGAGCGCGTCGACGGGGTTGCCCGGCATCATCCGCGGGATGAAGAAGTTCAGCGTGACCGCGGCCCAGGCAGTGACGAGGTAGAAGCCGATCCGGCGGGCGAGGAAGATCATCGGTCCCCCTCCGGGGTGGCTGAGGCGGTGGCTGAGGCGGTGGCGGTGGTGAGCACCGGCGCGCCGGGGGTGTCGGGGGAGTAGATCCAGCACGCGGTCTCCCGCCCGGTCCCGACGTCGATCAGCGGCGGCACCTGGGTGCGGCACAGCTCGGTCGCGTACGGGCAGCGCGGGTTGAACCGGCAGCCAGGAGGGGGAGTCACGAGGCTCGGGGCCTCACCGCGCGCCTCGCCGGCACCGAGCGGCGAGAGCTGGTCCGGGTCGGGGGCCGAGCGGACGAGCAGCTGGGTGTACGGGTGCCGGGGGTCCTGCGTGACGGACTCGCTGTCGCCGGTCTCGACGATGCGCCCCGCGTACATGACGACGGTCCGGTCTGCGAAGTATCGGGCCGAGGCGATGTCGTGCGTGATGTAGAGGATCGCGAGGTGCAGGTCGTCGCGCAGCTCGCGCAGCAGGTTGAGGATCCCGAGGCGGATCGACACGTCCAGCATCGAGATCGGCTCGTCCGCGAGCAGGACCTCGGGCTCGGCGGCGAGTGCGCGGGCGATGGCGACGCGCTGACGCTGACCACCGGACAGCTCGTGGGGGACCTTGTCGACGTAGCGGGACGCCGGCTGCAGCTGGACGCGCTCGAGCAGCTCGGTGAGGGAGCGCTCGAGGTCGGCGCCGCGCAGCCGACGGTGGTGGATGCGCAGCGCGCGCGTGAGCGTGTACCGCACCGTGTGGATCGGGTTCAGCGACGCGAACGGGTCCTGGAAGATCATCTGCACGCGACGGCAGTACGCGCGGAACTGGCGGCGTCCGCGCGCGTCGACAACCTGACCCTGCAGTCGGACGGTGCCGCCGGTGTGCGGGAGCAGCTGCGCGAGGAGCCTCGCGACGGTCGACTTGCCCGAGCCCGACTCGCCCACGAGCGCGACGACGGTCCCGCGGCGCAGCTGGAGATCGAGATCGTCGACCGCGTGGCCGACGCGGCG
>JABBOW010000003.1 GCA_012927595.1 Cellulomonas sp. | reverse complement strand
ACCGGGTCCCGGTCGCCGCCGCTGCTGCCGCCTGCGAGTCGAGGGTCGCCTGGAGCGCGGCGATCCTCGACTCGGCCGACACGACCTGACCGTTCAGGGCGGTCAGGCGCTGGTCGATCACCACCTGGGGGTCGATCGCCGCAGCCGTCGGCGGGGCCGTCGGCAGGGTCGTCGGCAGGGCTGACTGCGTGGGTGCCGAGGTCGAGGAGCTCGCCGCGGCGAGCGGGTCGTGCGAGCTCGCCCAGGCGACGCCCGCACCGAACACGCCGGCTGTCGCGGGGATCATCGCGAGCGCGATCACCCTGCGCCGCAGTGCTCGGGACTCAGTCATGGAACGGCTCCGGCGGCTCGGGGGTCTCGGACGGCTGCTCAGTGGGAGCTCGCCCGTCACCCTGGGACTCCGCCGTCGTGGGGGTCGCGGTCGGTCCGGCCGCGGATCCCGCTCGTCCGGACTGAGCCGTCGAGCCGTGCGTCGCCGTCGCTGAGCCCGCCGCGACCGCCTTCTCGAGCACAACGATCTGGGCGAGCAGACCGTCGACGGACCGCGCAAGCCGCTCCGTGCGCAGCTGGTCCGCGGGCAGCTCGCCCGCCAGGGCGGTCGGCGTCGTCGTCGCGACCGACACGGTCGGGGCCGGGGGCTGCGCGGACGCGAGGGCGTTCGCCATCGTCGCAACCCCGGCACCTGTGACGACAGCCGCCGTGAGCATCCCGACGGAGGTGCGGATCTTCCAGCTCATCGTGGTACCCCCGGTGACAGTGCGGCGCGGCTCTCGCGTCCCCACCACTGTCGCGGCGCCTGGGTGAGCGTGGCGGCAAGCCCCCGATAAGGCTCGGTTAAGGCCCGCACGGGAGCTCAAGGACGATCCGGGCACCGCCGGACGATCCGGACCCGAGCGTCAGTCGGCCGCCCGCGCGCTCGGCCGTCCGGCGCGCGACGTCAAGCCCCAGCCCGGTCGATCCCGCACCGCTGCGCCCGCGCTCCGCCATGTCGAGCGTGGCCAGCCCGGGCCCGTCGTCCTCGACGACCACCCTGGCCGTCCCCCCGCCGCGCGCGTCGCCCGCGTGCACCTCGAGCGCGAAACCCGTGCCGACCAAGGTGTGGCTGAAGACGTTGTCGACCAGGACGTCGAGCGCAGCCCCGAGCTCCTCAGCGCTCACCCGGACCTCCACGGGGCCGTCCGGGATGGCGACGCGCAGGTCCCGGCCCTGGTCAGCGGCCAGGACACCCCAGAACATCGCCCGGTCGCCGACCACCGACGCGGCATCGCAGCGGCTCGCCGGTGCGTCGTGCGCGGGGTGCCGGGCGGTCCAGACGATCGCGTCGACTGCGCCGACCAGATCGTCGATGTGGTCGGTCAAGCGGTCGCGGTCGCGCGAGTCGTCGAGCATCTCCACGTCGAGCCGCAACGCCGTGATCGGCGTCCGCAGCCGGTGCGAGAGGTCCGCCACGAGCTCGCGCTCGTCCGCGAGCAGCCCGGCAACACGCGCCCCGAGCTCGTTGAGGACGCGTCCCACGGACGCCACCTCGGCAGGCCCCGACGGGTCCACCCGCGCCGTCAGGTCGCCGGCGCCGAGGCATCCGGCCACCTCAGAGAGGTCCAGGACGGACCGCGAGAGTCGCGCCGCGATGCGGTCGCCGGCGATCACGGTTGCGCCGATGAGCACGACGCCGACGCCCGCGAGGACGAGCCACGACTGCTGGACACCCTGCGTCAGCTCGGCGTCCGGCACGAACGTGCGGACCACCGCGACACCGTCCGAGCCTCCGACCGGGAGCAGCACCTCGACGCCACCCGCGGTACGCGCCGTGAACGCCCGCCCCACGGCGGCGAGATCGGTCGACGACGACATCTCTGCGGGCGCACCCACGCGCGAGCCGTCCGGGAGGAACACCGTCGTGCGTCGCTGGTCGCCGTTCACCGCGAGCACCGCCGCTTCGAGCCGCGCACCTTCGGCCGACGTACCGCCCGCGAACACCGCAACGCTCTGGGCGTCCTGCCGACCGGCGGACACCGCACGGTCCTGCGCGAGGCTGCGCGCGAGGAGACCGAGCGGGACGAGGAAAGCCACGAGGACGATCGACGTCATGGCGAGCCCGTACCAGACGAGGAGCCGCCTCATGACGGCGGGGCGAGCTTCACGCCGACGCCACGGACCCGGTGCAGGTAGCGCGGTGCGTCCGCGCTCTCACCGAGCTTTCGCCGCAGCCAGTGCAGGTGCACGTCCACGGTCTTGTCAGCGCCGCCGTACGGCTGGTTCCACACCTTGGCGAGCAGCTCGCGCTTGCCGACAACCTCGCCCGTGCGCTGGACGAGGTAGAGCAGGAGGTCGAACTCCTTGGGGCTCAGGTCGAGGACGACTCCGTCGAGGGTCGCGGAGCGCGCCCGCGCGTCGATGACGATCCCGCCGACCGTGATCGGCCCGGGCGCCTTGCCGGGGTCGGACCTCCGCAGCACGGCCCGGATCCGCGCGTCGAGCTGGTCCGCCGCGAACGGCTTGACGAGGTAGTCGTCAGCGCCCGCATCCAGCACCGCGACCATGCCGGCGCCGTCGTCGCGCGCGCTCACGACGATCACCGGGACGTCGCTGACGGCCCGGATCATCGCGAGCAGCGCTGCACCGTCGAGGTCCGGCAGTCCGAGGTCCAGCAGCACGACGTCGGGCCGGGCCGCCACCAGGCTCTGCAGCCCGGTCATCGCCGTCGGGGCCGTCATGGTCGAGTGCGAGCGAGCCGTCAAGGCGCGCACGAGCGCCGTCCGGATCGTTGCGTCGTCCTCGATGATCAGTACGTCGGCCACACCACGGACGGTAGGCCCTCGGACCCGGTGCTGCGGGGAGACTGCCCGCGGGCACGCTCGGCGACTGCGGACCTTGTCACTGTCTTTACCCCGCCTTCACGCAGGGGTACGGCACGATGCCGGTATGCATCCCCGCGCGGTCGACCGGAACGGTCCGAGGGCGCCCCGGGCGTCGCGGGTCGTCGTCGTCCTCGCGTGGGCGCTGGCGATGCTGGTCGCCGGCGCGGTCACGTCGTGGGCTGTGACGGTGATCAGCGGCGAGCAGGGGCCGGCGCGCGACCACGTGCTCGCGGCGTCCGAGGTCACTGCCGAGCTCGCCGCGCAACGGCCCGTGCCGGGCACGGCACCGACCGTGACGACCCCGGCGGCCGTCCCGACGACCGAACCGTCGACCTCGGCCCCGCTGCCCGCGGTGCCACTCCCGGCGCCGACGACCCCGGCCGAGGTCGAGGTCGCTCGCACCTGGGACGTCACAGGCGGCCAGGTCGGGACGAGCTGCCGGGGGTCGGTGCTCCGTCTGCTCTACGCCACACCGGTCGACGGCTGGTCGGTCGAGGTCAAGCATGCGGGGCCCGGCGAGCTCGAGGTGGCGTTCCGGCAGAACCCCGCGGAGACGGCGGTCCACGGTGCCTGCGTCGGCGGCATCCCTACGCAGCAGACCGACCGCGACTAGCGTCGACCGGACCGATCAGCCCTTTTCGCTGTCGCCGGCCGACGGCGGCCGGGTGGACGGGTGACCGGGTGAACGGCGCAGCCGAATCGGCACGAACCGGGGTGTCCTGGCCGCATAGGCGCCATATCCGTCGAACCGCCGGGCCAGCCGCACCTCCTCCCACCGCGCCTTCACGGTGAGCAGCAGGACCAGCAGGACCAGCAGAGCGAGCCGGGTCACGCTTCCCGTGCCGACCGTGAACGCCGCCGCCGCAAGCAGAAGACCGCTGTAGATCGGGTGCCGCACGAACCGGTAGAGGCCGGTCGTGCGCAGCTGGGCGCGGGCGTTCGGCAACGGTGTCGCGGTCAGCCCCCGGCCGAGCGTCGTGCCGGCGACCAGCACGATCCCGACGCCGACGGCCGCGACGACCCCGCTCAGGACGGCGAGCACCCCGGGCACCGGCCAGCCTCCGCGGTCGGGCGCGACGAGCAGCAGGAAGAGCAGGACGGCCTGCCCCGCGACGAGGAGACGCGCGACCGCGTGGTCGTCGGGCACGCGCATGCGACCAGCTCTCACCACTCGGGACGGGACCTGCCCCACCCTAGGCGGGGTCCGTCGTCCTGTTCGTGAAGATCCGGGACGCGTTCGCTGACGTCTTCGCCGGCGGCCGGGCGCGGCGTACGGTCGATCCCGTGGGACGAGCGACGACGAGCAGGCCCGAGACAACGGGCGCACCACGGGTCACGGTGCTGACGGGCGCGGGGATCTCGACCGACTCCGGCATCCCCGACTTCCGCGGACCACAGGGCGTGTGGACCCGTGACCCGCAGGCCGCGCGGCTCCTCGAGCACGGACCGTACATGTCCGACCCCGCGATCCGGCAACGCACCTGGCAGATGTGGCGCGACAGCCCGGTGTGGGACGCCCAGCCGACGCCCGCACACCGCAGCCTCGTCGACCTCGAGCGGGCCGGGCTGCTCACCGCGATCTGCACGCAGAACTTCGACGGGCTGCACCAGCGCGCAGGGTCGAGCCGGGCAGCGGTGCTCGAGCTGCACGGCAGCCTCAGTGGGTCGCGGTGCCTGCGCTGCGACGCCCGCGAGCGCACGGCGGACGTCCTCGCCCGTCTCGACGTCGACCCGGACCCGCACTGCGCGGCCTGCGGCGGCCCGCTCGCCACCGACGTCGTCATGTTCGGCGAGGCCCTGCCGGGCGACGTGCTCGACGCCGCGGTCGAGGCCGCGGCGTCGTGCGACGTGTTCGTGGCGATCGGTTCGACGCTGACCGTCCAGCCCGTGGCGAGCCTCACGGCGGTCGCCGCTGAGGCGGGTGCGCGCGTGCTGATCGTCAACGCGCAGCCCACCCCGTTCGACCGGATGGCCGACCGGGTGGATCGTCGCCCGATCCAGGTGGCGCTCCCGGACCTGGTCAGCGAGCTGCTGACGGCCCGCTGACGACGCTCGGCAGGTCAGGCCCGCCGACGCAGCGCGACCAGCGCGGCACCGACGGACGCGACGCACCACACGCCCAGCACCACCACCGAGCGGCCCGGAACCGTGAACGCGTCGTTCGCGAGCCCGGCCCGCACGACCTGCGCCATCGGCTCGATGGGCAGGAACTCGTGCGCGGTCTGGAGCCACTCGGGCATCCGCGATGCCGGGTAGCTCACAGGTGCGAACAGCAGGACGACGAACACGAGCACCTGCGTCAGGAGCATCGCGAGCATGGGCGGCAGGACGCTCGCCATCGCGTAGCCGACCGACGCCGACGTGAGCGAGACGAGCAGTGCGGCACCGACGAGCCACGGCGCGATCGAGAGCTGCACGTCGAACCGCATGACCCCCGCGACGATGCCGAGCACCATCCCGGGCAGCGCGATGAGCGTCCACATGAGCAGGTCGCTCGCGAGGAAGGTCCAGCGTGGCACCGGGAGCGTGCGCATCCAGTCGTGGCTGCCCTCGATCTTGGCCTGGCCGAGCATCTGCGGCGTCATGACGAGGCCCACGGTGATGAGCGTGATCGTCGGCGCTCCCGTCGCGAGGTAGAGCGCGACGTCGGGCGTGGGGTCGCCCACGAGCAGTCCGTAGCCGATGACGGTGGCCACAGCCATGGCGATCTGCACGACGACGAGGAGAGGCATGGAGGTCGACCCGCGGCGGAGCTGCCACTGCAGCAGGAGCAGGCCCTGGCGTACGGCGCTCATGCCACGACCCCCAGCTCGGTGCCGGTCGCCACGGCGGCGCGGTCGGACCCGACGAGGCGTCCGTAGCCGTCCTCGCGCGCCGCCGCGGTGAGCGCGTACCGCTCGACGACCCCCGCGTCGACCCGGCTCTGCGCCCAGCGCACGACGTCGGCGGCCGACGCGGCAGGCACCGTCCCGGCCGCGCGCAGACGCTCGCGGGTCGTCTCGGTCACGCTGGGCGGCCACCCGACGTCCGTGCCCGCGCGCAGGCCGAGGTCGAGCTCGACCGTGAGCACGCCGCGCGTCGACGCCGCGAGACCTGCGGGGGTGTCGGCCGCGATCACCTGTCCCTGGTCGAGGATGACCAGGTGGTCGACGACACGCTCGGCCTCGCGCACGTTGTGCGTCACGAGGAGCACTCCCGAGCCGTCGTCGGCCAGGGTGCGGATCGCGTCCCAGAGCAGCCGTCGCCGCACGGGGTCCACGTCGTTCGTCGGCTCGTGGAGCACGAAGAGCCGACCGGGCACGACGGCGGTCATGCAGAAGGCGGTCAGTCGCGCGATGCCGCCGGAGATCTTCTGCGACGGCACGTCGGCCCAGCTGGCGATGTCGAGGGTCTCGATGAGCTCCTGCGTGCGCGCGGCGACCTCGCGTCGGCTGCCACCGCGGATGCGCCCGACGAGCTGGATCGCGGTGCGCGGTGTGAGCCCGGTGATCGGGACGTTCGCCTGCGCCTGGATCGAGGCGAGTCGCCGTGCTGCGTCGGGGTCGGCGACCGCGTCGATGCCGTCGAGCCAGATGGAGCCTGCGTCCGGACGCACGAGACCGACGACCTGGTTGACGAGGGTCGTCTTGCCCGCACCGTTGTGACCGAGCAGGCCGACGACCTGACCTGCCAGGACGTCGAGGTCGATCCCGTCGTTCGCCTGGACGCCACGACGCCCTCGGTACCTCTTGCTCAACCCGCGGATGCTGAGCACGACGTTCGGCTGCATGACCGTCTCCTGTCGATGTACCACTCGGTATATAACAGAACGTATCAGATACCGAAAGGTATATAGAAGAACTCTTCGGCGTATGCTCTCCGCATGGCACGCTCCAGCCGGCACGACGACACTCGGCCCGACGACTCGCGGGGCGGCGACCAGCCGTCACGCCCGGACGACGACACGGTCGGTGCTGCGACCCGCGCCATCGCCGACGCGACCGCGGCCCTCACCAAGCTGCTCGGCAACCAGCTCGCGAGCGTCAGCACCGAGCTGGGTGACGCGATCGCGACGAGTCTGCGCGACGCAGCACGAGGTCTCGCCGACGCCTCCGAGACGGTCGGGCGCAGGTCCGGCGGGCAGCGCGCCGAGGAGCGTCGGCGGGCCCGGGTCGACCGCACCCGCGCCGACCTGCTAGCCGCGGCCGGTCGTGTCTTCGCTGCGCAGGGCTATGAGGGCGCCTCGGTCGGCGACATCGCGGCCGAGGCCGGCTACACCAAGGGCGCGCTCTATGCGCACTTCGGGTCGAAGAGCGACCTCTTCGTCGCACTCGCCCGCGAGCGCCTCGACTGCGACCGTCCGACCGGTCCCGCCGCCGGCCCCGCCGCCACCCCCGCGACGGGCGACCTCGCCGCCGAGCTGGCTGCGGGCTTGGCGGCCACGGGCGACGACCCATCGATGCTGCTCGCGCTGGAGATGCTGGCGTACGCCGTCCGCCACCCCGAGGCGCGCGACGACCTCGGCCCCCTGTTCGACGCGTCGCTGCAGGGACTCGCCGAGCGCGTCCGCGACGACCGGCTCGCGCGGGACCGCAGCGCAGGCCGCGAGACCGACCCGACCCCGGGCGTGACGCGCGACGACCTCGACACGGCCCTCGGGCTACTCGCGGTCAGCAACGTCGCTGCGATGCTCGCCGCCATCACAGACGACCCTCGGACCGTCGCGTCCGCGGGCGGCCGCCTCGTCGCACGGCTCCTGGCGCCCTGACCGCATCAGCCGTCCCGGCCGTCAGTCCCCGCACCGGGCACCCCGGATGCGGGAAGATCGAGCCATGCGTCTCATCCTCGTACGCCACGGCCAGACCAGCTCCAACGTCGCCGGGCTGCTCGACACCGACGAGCCCGGCGCCGGGCTGACCGCCGTTGGGCTCGAGCAGGCCGCCGCGCTGGCCGACGCGCTGCGCGACGAGTCGATCGAGGTGCTCTACGCCTCGACGCTCGCGCGCACCCAGCAGACCGCTGCGCCGCTCGCATCGTTCCTCGGCCTCGAGGTCCTCGTACGGGAAGGGCTGCGCGAGGTCCGTGCCGGCCACCTGGAGATGCGCGGCGACGAGGCATCGGTCCAGGTGTACCTCGACACGGCGTTCGCGTGGAGCTCGGGCGACGTCCACGTGCGCATGCCCGGGGCCGAGTCCGGCGCCGAGGTGTTCGCGCGGTACGACGCCGTCATCGAGGAGATCGCCGGATCGGGAGCAGCGACGGCCGCGATCGTGAGCCACGGCTCGGTCATCCGGACCTGGACCGCGGCGCGCGCCCGCAACGTCACCGCAGACTTCGCGGCCCGCAACACGCTGGCCAACACCGGGGCGGTCCTCATCGAGGGCAGCCCCCGGGACGGCTGGCACGCCCTGGCCTGGGGGGGTCGAGCCCTGCGTCACGACGACCCGCCGACGCAGCGATAGCGCGCATCGGCGCCGGGCTCGTTCACGTCGCGAACGGCGACAGGGACATCGACAATGAGTGGCGAGATCGGTACCGGGCGGCCACACGGACGAGCAGCCGCCGGACAGCTCAGGAGAAGCAGATGAAGACGCACCAACGGCTCGCAGAGGTCCTTGTCCAGCTGGCCGACACCCTGGTCGAGGACTTCGACGTCGTGGACCTGCTCCAGACGCTCGCCGACCGCACGGTCGAGCTCCTGGAGGCCGATGCGGCCGGTCTGATGCTCGCCGACCAGCGCGGCGAGCTGCAGCTGATGGCCTCGACGCTCGAACGCGCGCGCCTGCTCGAGCTGTTCGAGCTGCAGGTCGCCGAGGGTCCGTGCCGCGAGTGCTTCACGAGCGGGCTGCCGATCACGAACGTCGACCTGGTCGATGCGCTCGCGCGGTGGCCGCGGTTCACGACCGCGGCGGTCGAGGCGGGCTTCCGTGCCACCCACGCGCTGCCTATGCGGCTGCGCGGACAGATCATCGGCGTGCTCAACCTGTTCGCCGACGACGCCGTACCCCTGAGCCAGGACGACATCGCCGTCGGGCAGGCCATGGCCGACGTCGCCACGATCGGGCTGCTCAGCCAACGCACCCTTTTCGAGCAGGTGCGGCTCTCGGAGCAGCTCCAGACAGCGCTGCAGAGCCGGATCCTCATCGAGCAGGCCAAGGGCATCCTGTCGGCGCGTGCCGGGATCAGTGTCAACAAGGCGTTCCACCAGATGCGCACGCATGCACGCGGCACCGGGGTGACGCTGTCCTTGGTGGCGACCCGCGTCATCGAGGGGACGATCGACCTGAGCGCTCTGACGGGCGGCTGAACCTACGTCCTGGGCAGATCCACAGCACGATGTTGAGCGCGGGGCCTGGTTCGTCAGCCCTTCACGGCTCCCCCGAGCCCGGCGCTGTTCAGGGACTGTCGCTGGAACAGCACGAACATCGCGACCGGGATGAGCGTAGAGATCGCGAGCGCGGCGAGAAACACCCCCAGCTCGGTGGTGTGCGCGAACGCCGGGAGGCGGACCGATAGAGGGCTGGAGGTCGGGGTTGCGCAGGACGAGCAGTGGGGGGCCGACCCGCGCGCCCACCTCCGCCGCAACCAGGCCCGCGACGTCCAGGTGCTGCGCGAAATCGCTCGGCTGCCGGACCTTCCACGACTCCTCCCTCACCATCGCGATGGAGTGGGCGACGAACACGACCGGAGCATGCCGCGCGTCCTTGGCGGTCGGGGCACCGAGTCGAGTGTCGAGCTGGCCCGAACGTGCTCCCGCGGTATGCGGCGATGGGTGCAGTCGGGTGCAGCTGCACCCGACTGGCGACGCGTCCTGGTACGCGTCCCGGCGACCGCCGTGTTCGGGTTCGGGCGGACCGTCAGCCCTTGACCGCTCCCCCGAACCCTGCACCGCGTAGGAACATGCGCTGGAACACGAGGAACAACACGACGGGGATGATCGTCGAGATCGCGAGTGCCGCGAGGAACACGTCCAGCTCGATGAAGCGCTGCAACGCGGGCAGGCGCACCGACAGCGGCTGCAGCGCGGGGTTCGGCAGCACGAGCATCGGCCAGAGGAAGTCCTTCCACGACGCGATGATCGCGAACACCGACACCACCCCGATGATCGGTCGGGACATCGGTAGCACGACCGACCAGAACAGGCGGAACGGCCCGGCTCCGTCGACACGAGCAGCCTCGAACACCTCGCGCGGCAGGTTGTCGAAGAAGCGCTTGACAAGCATCACGTTGAACGCGCTCGCCCCGGCCGGCAGCCAGACCGCCCAGAACGTGTTGAGGAGCGACCCGTTGAGCAGCGGCGGGTTGAGCACCGTGAGGTACAGCGGCACGAGAAGCACGATCGACGGCACGAACAGCGTCCCGAGCACGAGCCCGGTGATGGCCTTGCCGTACCGGGGCCGCAGGACCGACAGCGCGTATCCTGCCGTCGTCGCGACGAGCAGCTGCACGAGCCAAGACCCGGCCGCGATGATCACCGTGTTGAAAAAGTACTGGTCGATGTGCACGCGCGTCCACGCAGTCCCGAGGTTCGCCCAGGCGATCCCGTGCGGGAAGATCGACAGCGGCGTCCGCAGCGTGTCCTGCGTCGGCGTGATCGCCGACTTGGCGAGCCACAGGATCGGGCCGAGGCCGGCGACGAAGAGCAGGCCGAGCAGCACGGCCTGCAGCGACCGCATGGCCCGGCGGACCCGCGCGCGACGCCAGTCGGCCATCGAGACGATCCCGCGGTCGCCCAGCTCGGTGGTGGGCTTCTTGGCTGGCCGACGACGTCGCGCCGCCGTCGAGATCCCCGGTCCGGGCGGGCCGGCTGCGTCGGGCGGGCCGACCTCGAACGGGACCAGCGCCGGCGTGACAGGGGACGGGATGGTCATGATGTGCTCCAGGACCGAGTCACTCGGAAGTAGAGGCCGGACAGGATGGCGAGCACCGCTGCGAGCATGATGCTCAGCGCGGTGGCGGCCCCGTAGTCGCCGCCGAGGCTGTTCGCGAACGCGTAGTTGTAGATCAGCAGCAGCACGGTCAACGTCGAGTTCGCGGGGCCGCCGCCGGTGAACAGGAACGGCTCGAGGAATACCTGGGCCGTGCCGATGATCTGCAGGATGAACGTGATCAGCAGGATCCCGCGCAGCTGCGGCATCGTGACGTGCCAGATCTTTCCGAGCACGGAGGCGCCGTCCACCTCTGCGGCGTCGTACAGCTCAGGCGCCACGCTGGTCAGGGCGGCGAGGTAGATGATCACGGTGCCACCCGCTGCGGCCCAGGTCGCCTCGAGCACGAGGGACGGCATGGCGGTCGTGGCGTTCTGCAGCCACGGGTACGGGCCGAGGTGGATCCAGCCGAGGATGGTGTTGAACACGCCGGTCGGGCTGCCGTCGTAGAAGAACTTCCACAGCAGCACCGCGACGACTGGCGGGACGACGACGGGCAGGTACGCGAGCGCGGAGAACAGCCCCTTGAACCGCCGAACCTCGCTCATGAGCACCGCAAGGATCAGCGGCAACGGGTAGCCGAACACGAGCGCGAGCAACGCGAAGTAGCCAGTGTTCTTGACCGCGGTCCACAGCAGCGGATCGGCGAGGACGTCCCGGAAGTTCTGCAGCCCGACGAACTCGGGTGCGGTGACCAGATTCGTCGTCTGCACGCTCATGACGACTGCTCGGCCGATCGGGAACCAGGAGAAGACGCCGAACACGACGAGCAGCGGCAGCATGAAGATGAGCGTGCTGAGGCCGCCGCCGCGAAGCCATGACCTGGGCGTGCGGCGCTGATGGCGGGTGCCGCCGGTCGGCCGGTCGAGAACGGTCACGAGCCGTCCTTCCTGGGGAGGGGAGATGCGGGACAGCCGTCCCGACGGCCGCGAGGTGCGGGGCGGTGGGGACGGTGCTGGTCGACGAGTTCTCGACTAGGGCTTGCCGAGGATGGACTGCACGGTGACCTGGGCGTCGGCGAGCAGCTTGTCGACGTCCGCGTTCTTGTCGGTCAGGACGGCCTGGACGACCGGGTCAAGAGCCGCGTACAGCTTCTGGGTCGAGCTGGCCGGCTCCGGGAGGAGGGGCTGGTCGAAGATCCCGTCGGTGAACGGCTTCATCTGGTCGATCGGGACGTTGATCAGGCCCTTGATCCACGTCTGCGACTCGTCGTAGGTGGCCCGGTCGAAGACGGGGAGCTGCGGGGCGCCGACCGGCTGGCCCGCGTCCTTGGTGGTTTGGGCGTCGAGGATCGCGGCGTCCTTGTTGGCGAGCTTCTGCATGTAGTAGTAGTCGATCCACTTGACGGACGCGGCCTGCTGGGCCGGGCTCGCCTTGGCGCTCACGGCCGCGAGTGTGCCGCCGCCGAGCACACCGGCGTCGGAGCCCTCGAGCGGAAGGATCGTGACACCGTAGTCGGCGGGCTTGAGCCCGTTCTGTGTGAACAGGTTGCCGTAGTTGCCGCCACCGGAGACGTACATCCCGATCTTGCCAGCCGCGAAGTCCTGGTTGATGGTGCCCCAGTCGTACAGGAAGTTCG
The DNA here is from genome assembly GCA_012927595.1 of Cellulomonas sp. Lineage (GTDB taxonomy): Bacteria > Actinomycetota > Actinomycetes > Actinomycetales > Cellulomonadaceae > Cellulomonas_A. The sequence goes on along the minus strand of JABBOW010000003.1, from coordinate 8,853 downwards.
CGCCCATCGAGTTGTCATCCCAGCGCAGGGACTTCAGGTACTCGAGCACCTTCTTCATCGCGGGGGTGTCGATCGTGGCGGTGACCTTGTCTCCGTCAACGGCCTCGACGCGGCCGCCGTTGGCGTACGCGAGCGTCGTGAGGATCCATCCGCCGGTGTTGCTCTGCGTCATCTCGCTGTAGCCGGCCTGGCCGGTCTTGTCCGCGATCGCCTTGGCGTCCGTGCGGACCTCGGCCCACGTGGTCGGGGGCTTGTCGGGGTCGAGCCCGGCCTGGGTGAAGAGCGTCCGGTTGTAGTGCAGGCCCTGGCCGTACGCGGCGATCGGGATCGCCCACATCTTGCCGTCGGCAGCCTCGCCGGCCTGCGCGACCTTCGGGTTGAACTTCTCGGCGTACGGGAGCTTCGCGATCAGCGGGCTGAGGTCGGCGATCTGCTTGCGCTCGATGAGCCCCCGGCCGTCCGTGAACGGGATCGGGAACACGTCGGGCAGGGTTCCGCCCGCGAGCTCGGCAGCGAACGTCGTCCCGGTCCACGTGTACTCCTTGGACTTCACGGTGATGTCCGGGTTCGCGGTCTGGAACTGCTTGACGCGGGCGTTGAACGCGTCGATCGCACCCTGTTCGAGGCCCTGGTCGATCGAGACCTCGATCGTCACCTTGCCGCCAGTGCTCGGGGCCGCGACAGGGTCGTTCGAACCGCAGGCTCCGAGCAGACCGAGGGCGAGCACGCCCGGTACCACCAGCGCGGTGCTCATTCTTAGTGGGGACTTCATCGTCACTCCTTCGACATGGAACGGATGGTGCGTGGAGACAGCGGTTCAGGTGGTCACGGGTGCAGGGTCGCGGACCGTGAGACGCAGCCACGCGGCGGTGTCGCGCGGGAGACGCCCGTCGTCGAGAGGTCCCGACGCGAGCAGACAGTGGTCGTGAGCGGGCAGCTCGACGGGCTCGTTGCCCAGGTTGACCACGCATGCGAAGCGTGGTCCGCGCGCGAAGGCGAGGACGGCGTCGCCGCCGGTCGTGATCCACACCATCGGGCCGTCGCCCAGGTCGGGCTCGTTCTGGCGGATCGCGAACGCGGCGCGGTACAAGCGCAGCATCGAGGCGGGGTCGGACTCCTGCGCGGCGACCGTGAGGTCCGCCCAGTCGGTGGGCTGCGGCAGCCATGGCGCGCTCGTCGTGCCGGCCGGGCTGAAGCCGAACGGCGTTGCGGTGCCCGACCACGGCAGCGGGACGCGGCAGCCATCGCGGCCGGGATCGACGCCGTGGGACCGGAAGTGCATCGGGTCCTGAATCGCGGCCGCGGGGAGGTCCTCGACCTCGGGCAGGCCGAGCTCGTCTCCCTGGTAGACGTACAGCGAACCGGGAAGCGCGGCCACGAGCAGCGCGGCCGCCCGGGCCCGGCGGACACCAAGCGCGGGGTCCGTCGGGGTACCCGAGCGCTTCGCGTCAAACGCGAACGAGCTTTCGGCACGCCCGTAGCGGGTCACTGGCCGGGTCACGTCATGGTTGGACAGCACCCAGGTGGCCGGCGCGCCCACGAGGCCGTGGGCCGCGAGGGTCAGTTCGATCGACTCGCGCAGCTCCTTCGCGTCCCAGCAGCGAGACATGAAGTCGAAGTTGAACGCCGTGTGCATCTCGTCGGGGCGCAGGTACCGCGCGAACCGCTCGGGGTCCTCGAGCCAGACCTCGCCGACGAGCACGCGGTTCCCCTCGTACGAGTCCGCGATCGCGTGCCAGGAGCGGTAGACGTCGTGCAGCTCGTCGCGGTCGAGGTGCGGGTGCTCGCCGGGTCCGGGGTTGTCCGGAACCTCAGGCAACGCCGGGTCCTTGATCAGCAGAGCCGCGGAGTCGATGCGCACGCCCGCGACGCCGCGGTCGAACCAGAACCGCAGGATGTCCTCGTGCTCGCGGCGAACGTCGGGGTGGTTCCAGTTGAGGTCGGGCTGCTCGGGCGTGAACAGGTGCAGGTACCACTCCCCCGGCGTCCCGTCAGGGTTGGTCGTCCGTGTCCACGTGCTGCCCTGGAAGCTCGAGACCCAGTGGGTCGGCATCTCGTCGCCATGGTCGCCCTTGCCCGGCCGGAACCAGAACCGTGCGCGCTCGGGCGACCCCGGGCCGGCCGCGAGCGCCGCCTGGAACCACGGGTGCTGGTCCGAGACGTGGTTGGGGACGATGTCGATGATCGTGCGGATGCCGAGTTCGAGCGCCTCGCGGACGACCTGCTCGGCCTGGTCGAGCGTGCCGAAGGCCGGGTCGATCGCGCGGTAGTCGGCGACGTCGTAGCCGCCGTCGGCCAGCGGCGAGACGTAGAACGGGTTGAACCAGATCGCGTCGACACCGAGGTCGCGGAGGTACTCGAGGTGCTCGCGGACACCGGTCAGGTCGCCCGTGCCGTCGCCGTTGCCGTCCGCGAAGCTGCGCACGTAGACCTGATAGATGACCGCACCGCGCCACCAGGCCGCGTCGTCGCCCCGGGGTGCTCGTCCGACCTGCTCGCCCACTCGTGCCTCGCCTCTTGTGGAGGGCGTCCGCAGGATCGACATCCGCGGTGACGTCCTTGTCGATAGGCCGGATGCTAAACCTTGCGACTGAATCAACGCAAGAACTTGACAAGAAGGTTATTGAAACGTGATGTTCTGACGCGCGGATGTGCGTGCGGGGCCTGCCGCGACGTCGATCCCGGCTAGACCGGGCGACCGGCCAGCCAGTGGTCGGGCCGGCTCGGGCCCGTGTCCGGGCCAGCTCAGGCCCCGGTCGGCGCGGGTCCGGTGGATCCGCGCACGACGAGCTCGGGCTCGAACAGCAGCTCGTCCTGCGCCACGCTCGCGCCACCGATGAGGCCCACGAGCAGCTCGATCGCAGCCCGGCCCATCGGCTCGATCGGCTGCCGCACGGTCGTCAGCGGCGGCTCGGTGCAGCTCATGAACGCCGAGTCGTCGTACCCGACGACCGAGACGTCGTCGGGCACCCGCATGCCGGCCCGGCGGACCGCCCGGATCGCACCGAGCGCGAGCGGGTCGCTCGCGCAGATGATCCCCGTGACCCCCGCCTTGAGCAGCCGGCCTGTCGCGGCCTGCCCCGACTCGAGCGAGTAGGCGCTGTGCACCACCTGGTCGGCGCCGAGCTCCAGGCCGGCGCGCGCCGCGACGACACGCGCGGCCGCGAGCTTGCGCTCGGACGGCACGTGGTCGGTCGGCCCGAGCAGCACGCCGATCCGGGTGTGTCCGAGCGAGATCAGGTGGCCCATCGCCTGCTCGACCGCGACCTCGTCGTTGCACGACACCCGGGGAAACGGCAACGCATCGATCGACGCGTTGATCAGGACGGCAGGCAGCTGTCGCTCGGTCAGCCGTGCGTAGTGCGCGTGCGAGGCGTCGCGCTGGGCGTAGTTGCCGCCTGCGAACACCACGCCCGAGACGTGCTGCTGGAGCAGCAGCTCGACGTAGTCGGCCTCGGAGACCCCGCCCGCGGTCTGCGTGCACAGGACCGGCGTGAAGCCCTGCTGAGCGAGCGCGCCGCCGACGACCTCCGCGAACGCGGGGAAGATCGGGTTCTGCAGCTCGGGGAGCACGAGCCCGACCAGGCGCGCCTTCTCGCCGCGCAGCTTTGTCGGCCGCTCGTAGCCAAGGACGTCGAGAGCGGTCAGCACCGCCTGACGGGTGGCCTCGGACACTCCGGGCTTGCCGTTGAGCACGCGGCTCACGGTGGCCTCGGACACACCGACCTTGCGGGCAACCTCAGCGAGTCGACGCGACATGCGCGCAAGTCTACGACCAGTCACGCAAGCGGCTTGCGTGGTTGAGCTCGCGTCGGCAGCTACAGGAGCCGGGTCCGCTTCCGTCCCGCGACAGCTGACGCCAGGATGGCCTCGATCGCGAACGCCGAGGCGTGCGCGAGGTCGACGGCGTCCGGGTCGAGCAGCCACTGGATCTGCAGCCCGTCCATCACGGCCAGGACGGCTGCGGCAGCCGCGGCGACGTCCTGCTCCAGGGGTGGGTCGTCGGGGTCGCACACCTCGCGCAGCGCCTCGCCGACCTCGGCGCGCAGCTGGGTGTACCGGGTCCGGAACCAGTCTTTGGCGGGGTGGTCGTCGGTGACCGACTCGGCGGACAGCACGGCGTAGGTCTGGACGATGCCGCGCCGCTCGGCGTTGAGCTGGGCGGTCAGGACGAGGTGGCGGAACAGGTCGAGGCCACCCGGGATGCGCTTGCCCTCGAGATGCTCGACGTCGCTCTTGTCACGGAACTCGAGGACCTCGACCAGGAGCCGGCCCTTGGAGCCGAAGTGGTGCAGCACGCCCGCGTGCGTCATGCCGACCTGGTCGGCGATCTCGGCGAGCGAGCCGTTGGTGTAACCGCGGCTGCCGAAGGTCGCCATGGCGGCCCGCAGGATGTCCTCGCGGCGGCGGGCGGTCTCCTCACGGGGACGTTGCGCGCGGCGGGGGGTACTCGTGGACATGACCGTCACCATACTGTGATCTAGATACTTACTGACTAGTCAGTAAGTTTGTGGTTCCATGTCACTTGACACAGACGTCCGGACTGGAGAGCACCTATGACGCCCCGCCCCACCAGCTCCGTGGAGACCTTCGCCCCGGCCGACGTCACCACCCGCCTCGGCACCGAGGCGGCGATCGAGCAGCTCGTGGGCGCCCTGGACCTCGAGGGCAAGGTGCGGCTGCTCACCGGCGAGACCGCCTGGCGCCTGTACGCGGACGATCGGATCGGCCTGCGCACCATGGCAGTGTCCGACGGCCCGGTCGGGGTGCGCGGCACAGGCGAGGTGCCTGGCGAGACGTCCCTGCTCTTCCCGTCGCCGAGCGCCGTGTCCGCGACCTGGGACACCGCGCTCGCGTCGCGGCTCGGGTCGCTGTTCGCCGCCGAGGCGCGTCGGCACGGGGTCGACGTGGTGCTCGCACCCCAGGTCAACCTCCAGCGCACGCCGGTCGCGGGCCGGCACTACGAGTGCTACTCCGAGGACCCGCTACTGACCTCCGCGATCTCGGGGCACGTGATCGCCGCGATGCAGGCCGGCGGGGTCGGCGCATGCCTCAAGCACTTTGTCGCCAACGACTCCGAGACCCAGCGGACCGAGTACCTCGCGCAGGTTGACGAGCGCACGCTGCGCGAGGTCTACCTCGCACCGTTCGAGCACGCCGTGCGCGAGGTCGGCGTGTGGACGGTCATGGCCGCGTACAACCAGGTCGACGACGGCGTCCTGGCGGCACCGGCGACCGAGCACACGCACCTCCTGCGCGATGTGCTCAAGGACGAGTGGGGGTTCGACGGCGTCGTCATCAGCGACTGGCTCGCGACCCGGCGGACCGCCGAGTCCGCGAACGGTGGGCTCGACCTCGTCATGCCCGGCCCGGGCGGCCCGTGGGAGGACCGGCTCGTCGCCGCAGTGCGCTCCGGGCAGGTCGACGAGTCAGTGATCGACGACAAGGTCCGGCGCGTGCTGCTCCTCGCACTGCGTGTCGGGGCCCTGGCCGAGCTCGCCCCCGAGCCCGCACCTCCGGCCGCCGACCACACGCTGCTCCGCGAGCTCGCCGCCCGTGCGACCGTCGTCGTGCGCGACGAGAACCACCACCTACCGCTGGACGGCGCCGCGGTGCGCCGCGTCGCACTCATCGGCCCCAACGCGTTCGAGGCGTTCGTGCAGGGCGGCGGCAGCGCGCACGTCAACGCCGCGCACGTCGTCAGCCCCGCCGAGGGACTCCGCGCTGCGCTGCCCCACGCCGAGGTGACCGTGCTGCGCGGCGGCGACGCACGACGCTACGCCCCGGACCTCGACGTCGCCGGGCGGGCCTGCGACCCCCGCACGGGCCAGCCAGGTCTGCGCATCTCGACCCTCGACGCCGCGGGCACCGTCCTTGCGAGCCGCGTCGCGACCGGCTGGGACGGCTGGGAGCGCGAGCTGCCCGACGATGCCGCCTGCGTGCTGGTCGAGGCCACGGTGCACCTGGTCGAGCCGGGCGAGCACCGGATCGGGCTCGGCACGGTCGGCGTGTGGAGCTTCGAGGTCGACGGGCAGGTCGTCGGTCGCGGTGAGCGCACCGCGGGCGCCGAGGTCGTGCTCGACTCGAGCGTCAACAACCCGGACGACGACCCAGTAGTCGTGCTGGTCGGCGCCCCGCGCGACGTCGCGCTCCGAGCGACGCTCCAGAACATCCGGGCGCAGGCCTACGGCAGCTTCGCGCGCGGCGTCCTGCGCCACGCCCTGCCCGGTCCGAGCGTCGACGACGAGATCGCCGCCGCTGTCGAGGCCGCCGCGCAAGCCGACCTCGTCGTGGTCGTCGTCGGGACCAACGACGAGGTCGAGTCGGAGGGCTGGGACCGCCCGTCGCTCGCACTGCCCGGCCGGCAGGACGACCTCGTCGCGCGCGTCCTGGCCGTCGCCCCCGACGCCGTCGTCGTCGTCAACGCCGGCGCGCCCGTGCTCCTCCCGTGGCTCGAGACTGCCCGGACGGTGCTGTGGACCTGGTTCCCCGGCGAGGAGTGCGGAAACGCGCTCGCCGACGTGCTGCTCGGTGCCACCGAACCGGCCGGTCGTCTGCCCTGGACCTTGCCCGCATCCGAGGCCGACGTCCCCGGGCCGCCCGCGCGGCCGCGCGCCGACGGCGTCCTGGAGTACAGCGAGGGCGTGCACGTCGGGTACCGCGGCTGGGAGCTGACCGGCGCACGGCCCGCCGCCGAGTTCGGTCACGGCCTGGGCTGGACCACCTGGCAGTACGACGACGCGACGGTCGTCGAGGAGACCGCCGAGAGCGTCGTCCTGGCCGTCGACGTCACCAACGTCGGGCCTCGCCGCGGCACCGAGGTGGTCCAGGTCTACCTCGAGGCACCCGAGGGCGACGCGCTGGACCGCCCGGTCCGGTGGCTCGCGGGCTTCGCCACGGTGCAGGCCGACGCGGGCGACCGCGTCACCGTGACCGTGCGGGTCGCCCGCCGGGCGTTCGAGACCTGGGACGTCATCGCCCACCGCTGGGTCACACCCCCCGGCACCTACCTCTTCCGTGTCGGCCGCTCTGTGCGCGATCTCCGTCTCGCCACCGCGACCGACCGGTAAGGACGCCGCCCTCCGGCGGCGGCAGCACCACATCGGCACCCGTTCGTCCACGCAGATCAGCATCATCCACAGTGCAAGGAGGCACACCGTGTTGAACCGCAGGCTCACGTCCGCGGCCCTCGGCCTGGCAGCGCTGGCGCTCGTCGCCACCAGCTGCTCGGCCGGAGGTACTACCGCCAGCTCGACCACCGCAGCAGGCCAGACCCTGACGATCGGCATGCCGAACGGGTCGCAGACCGACAACTCGAACCCGTTCATGAACACGTCGTCGGCGATGTCGCTGGGCTACGCGTTCGCGATCTACGAGCCCCTCGTCCAGGTCAACCCGATCAAGCCGTCACAGGCCCCCGTGCCGTGGCTCGCCGAGTCGTGGAAGTGGAGCGACGACTTCACGTCGATCGTCTTCACGATCCGGGACGGCGTGAAGTGGTCCGACGGTGAGGCCCTCACCGCGAAGGATGTCGCCTACTCGATCAGCCTCCGCAAGGACAAGGACGCGCTCAACATGTCGGCGCTGCCCTACAAGGACGTCACGACCGAGGGCAAGACGGTCACGGTCACGTTCAAGTCGTCTCAGTTCGTGAACCAGAACAAGGTGCTCAACCTGTTCGTGGTCCCCGAGCACATCTGGTCAAAGATCGCCGACCCGACGACCGACCTCAACCAGAAGCCGATCGGCTCAGGCCCGTACACGCTGAAGTCCTGGACCCCGCAGGCCGCGATCCTTGTCGCGAACACCAGCTACTGGGGCGGCAAGCCCGCCGTCCCCGAGCTGCGCTACACGGGGTACAACGACAACAACGCCCTCACGACGGCCCTCGTGAACGGCGACGCCCAGTGGGGCTGGACGTTCATCGCCGACTACGAGAACGTCTACATCTCGAAGGACAAGGCCCACAACACCTTCTGGGCACCTGCGGGCCTCGGCATCGACACGCTGTACCTCAACACCGAGACCGCACCGTTCAAGGACGTCGCCCTGCGCAAGGCGCTCAACATGGTGATCGACCGTGCTGCCGTGCACACGACGGCAACCTCCGGGGTGTTCCCGCAGCTCGAGAGCATCACCGGCCTGCCGACTCCCGCCGGTGACGACTACGTCGCAGCGCCCTATGCGAACAAGAAGTTCGCGGTCGACGTCGACGGGGCCAAGAAGGTCCTCGCAGACGCCGGCTACAAGCTCGACGGCGCCACGCTCAAGGACCCGTCCGGCACCGCGGTGACATTCAAGCTCACCGACCCGACCGGCTGGTCCGACTACCTCACGTCGCTCCAGCTCGTCGCAGACGCCGTCAAGCCGCTCGGCATCACGGCGACCGTCGAGGGCATGAACGCGGACGCATGGTTCGCGGCGATCGCCAACGGAGACTTCCAGGCCACGATGCACTGGACCGACGCCGGCGCCACCCCGTGGGACATGTACTCGGACATCATGGACGGCGCGCAGTATGTCGCGCTCGGCCAGAAGGCCAACTGGAACTTCGGCCGGTTCCAGAACGCGGACGCCACCAAGGCGCTCGCGACGTTCGCCACGTCAACCGACAAGGCGGCCCGCAAGACCGCGCTCGACATGGCGCAGAAGGTGTTCGTCGAGCAGGTCCCGGCCATCGCGATGGTCGCCCGGCCCACCGCGGCGGAGTTCTCCACGAAGAACTACGTGGGCTGGCCGTCGGCTGACGACCCGTACAACCAGCCGCAGCCGACCGGTCCGCAGGCTTAGCAGATCCGCATGAAGCTGAAGCCCGCGGCCAAGTGACGCCGCGGGGCGCGGGGGGGGGGGCCC
>JABBOW010000086.1 GCA_012927595.1 Cellulomonas sp. | reverse complement strand
GAGGAGCCCCTGCTCCCCGAGCGCCCGCAGGTCACGGCGGACGGTGCCCTCGGAGGCAGCGACGGTGCGAGCCAGGTCCCGGACGGTGGCCGCGCCGTTGTCGCGGAGCTGGTCCAGGATCCTCTGTCGCCGTTCGGTCGCGAACACAGGGCAGACGATACTGGAAGTTGATCCAAGTTGTCTGTTCCGGATCGTTTCCGGTCATTGCGGCAGTCAGTTCGCCATCGCAGGTTCTGAGCGGGGCGCGACGTGCACGTGGACGCCGTGGGCGCTGAATGACTCGATGACGGCGGCGTCTGACCAGTCGTCGGTCACGAGATGGGAGATCCGTGCCACGGGCGCCACCCCGTAGGTCGTCTCGACCCCGAGCTTGCTGTGGTCCGCCAGGACGACGATCTCGCGCGCACTGCCCACGATGGCCCGTTCCACACCGGACGACGCCAGATGGCTGCTCGACAGCCCCCTGTCGAGGGTCAACCCCGCACCAGAGATGAAGGCCCTGCTGACGCGGTGCCCCGCCATCCACTTCTCGGCGTCGCTGCCGACCAGAGCGAACGTCCCCGCGTCGACGGAACCGCTCGTCATCACGAGCTCCACGTGTGGCGTCCGTGCCAGGGCCCGGGCCACGAGCATCGAGTTCGTGAGCACGGTGAGCTGCGAGCGCGGCGCGAGCCGTTGCGCGAGCTCGAACACCGTCGTGCCTGCACCGAGCATGATGGCGTCGCCGTCGCCGACCATCGTCGCCGCCAGCGTGGCGATCGCCGCCTTCTCGCGGCCGTAGGGTTCGGCGCGCTCGTCCACAGCCGGCTCGTAGACCGCCACGCCCGGAAGGAGCGCCCCGCCGTGCGCGCGCTGGATCAGTCCGCGGTTCTCGAGAGTGCTGAGGTCGCGGCGCACCGTGACCTCCGACGCATTGACGGCGAGGGCGAGGTCATGGACGGAGACAACTGTGTTGGCTCGGACGATCTCGATGATGAGGTGACGCCGCTCGGCCCCGAACATCGCCGTGCGCGGCAATGTCGCCGACCCGCCCAGCACGAGCGACTCGCCGCCTTGCCTGCCGGGCATCATCGCGCCGCCATGGCGGCGCTCGAGCAGCCCGCGCCTCTCCAGGGCGTCGACGTCCCGCCTGGCCGTGACCTCTGACACGTTGACCGCACGGGCGATGTCGCGCATCGCCACGGCACCGTGCGCGCGGACAAGCTCCAGGATGAGGCGGCGACGCTCGGCGCCGAACATGTCCCGACCTCCTGTCGCCCCAGCCGCACCGCGTCCCGCAGCCCTCGCGCAGCGGTCGGCTCAGCCAGGATAGCCGCCGGTCGCCGCAGCAGCCCCGGCGGCGGCGCGGCGGCTGGGACGCTGATCACGAGGGAGAACGCGGTCAGCGTGTGGCGAGCACGACGGTCCGGGGGGCTGCAGCGTGGACGGGCTTGCAACCACACCGCGGGCGGTCACTTCCTACGGTCCCGCCACCTGAATCCCGCTGCGGAACAGAACGGTGGAAATCACACCCATCCGCCCGGGGACCGGCTACGAACCACCCCCGTCAGCATCCCGACACGAGGCGGAGCACGACGATGTCCGCCGGTAATGGAGTCTCCCATGCGTACAAGCCTCAAGATCGCCGCCGTCACGTTCGGTGCCGCCGCGTTGCTGCCGCTGTCCATGTCCTCGGCATTCGCCGCAGACGGGAACGCTAACGCGAACCTGGCCCCGATCGCCTTGAACGGCGTGAACGGCAGTGGTACCGCAATGGTGCAGGTCAAGGGCACCACCATCTCCGTCACCATGGCGGCCAGCGGGTTGCTCGCCGGCTCCCCGCATGCCGCGCACATTCACTTCGGCGCCGACGCGCGCCACGAGTGCCCGGCCGCCGCGGACGACACCAACAAGGACGGCCACCTGAACACGACCGAGGGCGGCCCGGCGTACGGCCCGGTCGTGGTCTCGCTCACCAAGACTGGCGACACCACCCCGGCCAGCGTCCTGGCCATCGACCGGTTCGACACCGCGGCGGGCGGGAAGATCGCCTACCAGCGCGGCTCGATCATGGTCGCCCCGGAGGTTGCCCAGGCGATCGTCGACGGCAAGGCCGTCGTCGTGATCCACGGCGTCGACTACAACAACAACGGCAAGTACGACGGCACCGTCATGTCCGACCTGGACCCGAAGCTGCCTACCGAAGCCACTGACCCGGCCCTGTGCGGGGTCCTGAGCGCCTCGCCCGTCGGCGCGATGGCGACTGGCGCGGGCGGGGCCGCCGGCTCCGACAGCACCCCGGTCTACCTGTTCGCGGGCGGTGCGCTGCTGCTGGCCGCCGCTGGAACCGGCGCATTCGCGGTTCGTCGCTCCCACGCCAAGGTCTGATGTTCGCCACCCGTACGCGCGGCGGCCGTCGCGGCATCCTTGCCGCGGCGGCCGTCGCGCTGGCGCTCGTGGGCGTCCTCCTGGTCGTCCTCGGCCTGCGCGGGCACGCCGGCCCGCCCCAACCGGCACCGCAGCGAGCCGCCATCAGCGCCCCGCTGAGCGCCGCCGCACCCACGTCGGACCCGACGCCGAGCCCGGCGGCCACCAGCGAGCCGACGGCCCCGACCGTCGATCTCGGCACGATCTTGCCTGCGTCGGTCCCCGTCACGCTGGACATTCCGATCATCGGCGTGCACTCCACGATGCTGGTCCCCTTGAACGTCGGCGCCGACGGCGTCCTCGCCGCGCCCACCGACTTCGCCAGCCCTGGCTGGTATGAGGGCGGCCCGACCCCCGGTCAGCTCGGCCCGGCCATCATCGCCGGGCACGTTGACGGACCCACCGGCCCGGCGATCTTCTACCGCCTCGGACAGCTCACGCCCGGCGCCCAGGTCACCATCACTCGCCAGGACAGCTCAGTCGCCACCTTCACCATCGACACCGTGGCCAGCTACGCCAAGTCCGAGTTCCCCACCGATCTCGTCTACGGCAACACCACCAACCGCGCCGAGCTGCGTCTCATCACCTGCGGCGGCGCATTTGACCACAAGACCGGTCACTACGTCGACAACATCATCGCATTCGGTCACCTCAGCACCTGAGCACGCGGTCCAAGGCCGCAAAGGCGGCGCATGACCACCGGCGGGCAAGACCCCGATCCATTAGATGTCTCGATCCAGATCACCAGGAGTCAACGATGTCAGCACGACGCACAATGACCAGGTTCATGACGCCCCAAGGCTTGCTCGGTCTTGTCTGTGTGGCCGTGGTCGCGCTGACTGCGGCGTGCGGATCATCATCAGGAAGTAGCCCCGCACCGACGCTCGCTGCCCCGCCAGCGTCCGCTGCCACCGCCCAGTCGCCGAGCGCCTCCATGTCCGGATCGGCGAGCACGCCTTCGTCCTCAGCTTCGCAAGCCGTCATCACCATCAAAGACTTCGCATTCGATGCACCGGCATCAGTGACCGCCGGTGCCACGGTCACGGTAGTCAACAACGACACGATGTCTCACACGGTGACCTCGACACAGAAGGGTGCCTTTGACGTCACGGTCGCGGGCGGTGCGACCGGCACCTTCACCGCACCGGCGAAGTCGGGTACCTACGACTTCGTCTGCTCGTTCCACGGGAACATGAAGGCCACGCTGGTCGTCTCCTAGACTCGCGCTCTCATCGTGGCGAGCTCGCCGGCGCGGCGAACATCGGCACCACCACCACGGCCTTCTTGCGCCGCGTCCTTGCCCTCCTCGAAATCCCACCGGGAATCCTCCCAGATCACACGACGGTTGGCTTTGAAGATGCCCTGGAGGATGCGGTCTGGGGTGATCAAGGAAGGCGTCGACATTCTCGACGACGTGCTAACGCACGCGGAGAAACCTTGGTACGGCAGCCCCCGATGGTCAGGTCGACCTCGCACAGTGCTGGCACTCGCTTGGATAGGGTCGGGCTGTGACCGACCTCCGCTGGCCTTCCGCCCAACCGACCCTCGATGCCAGCGGTCTCACGCTGCGCCCCTGGCGCCCCTCCGATGCCGATGCGGTGTACGCCGCGTGCCAGGACACCGAGATTGCGCGCTGGACGACGGTGCCGTCCCCGTACGAGCGCGCGCACGCCGAGTCATACGTCGGGCCCGCCAGCACGGGCGCCTGGTTGAACAAGACTGCGGCGAACTTCGCCGTCGTCGACCCGGACGGGACGGTCGTCGGATCGTTCGGGCTGGTCCGGATGACCCCGTCGCAGGGCGTCGCGGAGGTCGGCTACTGGGTCGCTCCGGGTGCCCGACGTCGCGGGGTCGCGGTGTGCGCCGCCGCGGCCGTGACGCAGTGGGCCCTGCGCGACGTCGGCTTCGCGCGGGTCGAGATCCTCGCGGCAGTCGGGAACGCAGGGTCCCGCCGAGTGGCCGAGCGCATCGGGTTCACCCTGGAGGGTGTGCTGCGCAGCGCAGGTGCCGGCCGCGGCGAGCGCCTCGACCTCGCGATCTACAGCCGGATCGCTACCGACTGACCCGCCGGGCCACGCCGGCTCATCCGGACGTGGATCGGGCGACGCACTGAAGGTCAGCAGCGCCAACGCAACCGCCTACCTCATGGGGTGCTGGTGCCGAGGGTGTGACCGCTCGATGCGTTGCGTGGAAGGGGTCGACGCTCCCGCCAGCCAGCGGCTCGACACCTTGGTCGGCACCTGAGCACGCAACGCAAGCGTTCCGACCACGACCGCCCGATGGGAACGCGAGCGGAGGACTGGGAACCCGGAACGGGGCGGACCTGGCGGCGCTCCCGCTACGCGGCGGCGAGCACCACGACCGGGGCGGTGGTCGGCTGCATGGAGCCGCCCGTCGGTTCGATCGTGACCGCGAGCGAGTCGCCCGCAGCGAACTTGTCCGTGATCGCGCGGACGCAGCCGGCGTCGTTGGGGAGGACAGCGTCGGGCAGCGGCTTGCCGTCGCGCAGCACCCACAGCTGGTAGACCTTGCCGACGCCCGGGTCGGCCAGGCCGGAGGCCGTGAACAGCGCGCGCTGACCGGCGAGGATGCCGACGGCCACACCGCCTCCGGTGACGTTCGCGTGCACCACGCGCGCGGCGGGGTCTGCGACGGCGAGCCAGGCGGTCCGCCGTGACGGTCCGGAGCGGCGAGCCACCCGGTCCGCCCGGCCGGAGCTCGCGGCGCCGGCGGCACGGACCTGCTTCGGCGAGCCGACCTGCGGCGTCCGCCCGATCTGAGCGAGCACCGCAGCGCGCACCTCGGCGGGCGGCTTCGCCGCGACGGCTCCGCCAAGCAGCGCGGCCGTCTCCACCAGACCCGCCAGCTCTCGGGCGGTCTCCGGGTCGGCGGCGACGAGCCGCTCGACGGCGCGGCGCTCGACGTCGTCGACGGCGTTGAGGGCGTAGGCGCCCAAGAGGTCGCGCACGTCAGCCTGGCCGTCGTCGTGAGGATCGTCCGTTCGGGCGGCGCCGGTGCTGCGGCCGTCGGCATTCATGTCGCCACTCCTAGGCAGTCGCGCAGGCGGATCAGGCCGTCGCGGATGCGGCTCTTGACGGTGGCGGGCGGCGCCGAGAGGTGCTCGGCAACCTCCCGGTACGTGCGCCCCCCGTAGTACGCGAGCGTAACCGCCTCATGCTGGGTCGCGGTCAGCCCGTCGAGGCATTGCCGCACCCGGTCGCGGTCCAGATTGCCCTCGACCTCCTCGGCGACGACGTCGAACGGGCGTTCCCCCTGCTCGTCGAGGACACGCTGGTCCCGGTTGCGCTGGGCCTGCACCGAGCGGACGCGGTCGACCGATCGCCGGTGAGCGAGGGTCACGACCCACCCACGCGCAGACCCGAGCTCCGGGTCGAACCGTGCGGCCGTGCGCCACACCTCGACCATGACCTCCTGGGTAACCTCTGCGGCGTGGTCCCGGTCCCGCAGCACTGCGAGGCAGGTCCCGAAGACGCCAGGCGAGAGCGCGTCGTACACCTGCGCGAACGCGTCGTTGTCGCCGCCGGCGACGAGGGCGAGCAGCGCGTCGGTCGAGATGCGCGCATCGCCGCCAGGCAGGCCAGGCCCGCGACTCCCGGTGGTGGACACGGTCGCCAGTATGCCCCTGCCGGGCCGGTCGCGCTGGGTGTCTCCCAGATCGACTGCGTCGGGGGCACGCGTTCGGTTCGGTGCCATCGCTTCTCGCCAAGGTCCGTGAAACAGGGTCGCCTAGAGTTCGGAGCCGTGGGCGCCGCGGATGGGTTCACCGCTCGCGCAGCGCCCCACCCCGGCGGCGGAGCCGCTGCCTCCCACCGGTCGACGACGGTCCACCTCCCGCCACACGACGAAGGCCCCCCCTCAGCGTCTCCGCTGACCAGGGGCCGCTCCTCACTGTGCGCCCGAAGGGACTCGAACCCCTACCTTCTGATCCGTAGTCAGACGGTAGGTGTGTTCACCTGTGTACAGCGAGGAGATGCTCTGGTCCATCTCGTTCATCGTTGCCGTCCTTGTTGAGGGCCCGCGGCAACGGTCGTCGCGCTCGGATCCGCACCGTATCCCCGCATTCGGGCACGTGATCGCCCCCCGGGCAGCCGCGGTGGGTCACGTCATCGCGACCCGGGCAGCCGCGGTGGGTCACTCGAGCCAACGGTGAGCCGCTCGTGCACCTTGTCGCCTGGGCAGCGGGTGCGTGACCCGTGGCCACGGGTCACGGGTCACGGGTCACGGGTCACGGGTCACGGAGCGCTTCACATGATCGGAGTACCCGGAAGGCGTGGTTGCTGGCTGCCGAGTTCTTGTTCGCGGTGTAGATGGCTATGTCGTGGGTGATGCGCCGGTGGCCCGGCGACCAGACCTGGACGGTGGCCGCGTTGGCGGGCGCGCTGGGCGGGTCAGGATGTCGGCACGCGATGGTGGCGCGCCCCCGTCGTGCGGCCGTCGAAAGCTCCGCACCCCGAGTGCTGCTGTTCCGAGGATCGTCGAAGAGTCTTGCCGTCAGCGTCCGCGGGCCCCGAAGAGCCGCGCAGACGGCCACCGCGAAGACAGCCACCGCTGAGCGGCCCGACGAGGTACACCCGCGAGTGGGCGAGCTCGGGCGCAAGCGCGGCAGGGGCGATGCTGCGGACCGGGTTGAGGCTCGTGCCGGTGTACGGCGCGCCCTGCCAGACCAGCATCGCCGCCAGGAGCCGGTCCCCGAGCGGGGTCCACCACGCGGTCCGTGCGACGTCCCGGATCTTGGCTTCGAGCTCCGGGTCGGTGGGGATCTTGAACGTCTCGGCGTTCCACGGCTGCAGACACCACCGGCGCCAGGTCCGGGCCACCGTGGCGAAGCCGATGCCCACTGGTCGCCCTGCTCGCGCAGAATCTTCTCGTCCCCAGCCGGCAAGACCAACGGCTCCACTCGCGACACGAGGAATCTTCTCGACCGCAACCAGAAATTCACTTTGAGACACGCAACACCAGCGGGTCATTTTTCCCGACCGCAAGTCGCGCCCCGGCAGTGTCAAGGCATGGAAGCAACGAGGAGTCGTTCGAAGGCTTCTCGTGGGGTGAGGAATCCCAGGCTCGCGCGGGGTCGTTCGTTGAGTTCTTCGGCGATAGCGGTGAGGTAGGACTGGTGGTCGGTGCTCGTGGTGCCCTTGGGCAGGTACTCGCGGATCAGACCGTTGGTGGGGACACCTCCGGGCGCCCTGGCGCTGGGGATTCTCGTCGGTGCCTCGTTCCCGAGGTGAGTGGGGGTGGGCGAAGAACCCCGGCATCGCGGGAGCCGGGGATCAGGTCGCCTTCCCAGTGTCCTGGCACCCGCCGGTCGGCGAGATCCTCGCGGGCGTCGGGGCTTCCATCAGGCCAACGGTGTCGCCGGTGGCCTCCAGGTGCAACCGGCCCGCGATCTGGCGTGGGGCCCGCGACTGACCTAGATCGGCCAGGACCCGGGCCCGCAAGACCTCGTCTGCGGCGACCTTCCCAGTCTGCGGGCGCCGGCGACGCCTCTGGGCAGCGCAGTCCGCGTGCACCAGGCGGGACCCGCGGGTCTTGAGCCAGTTGCGGCGAACCTCCCGCGAGACCACCGACGGCGAACGGTCGATGTGGCCCGCGATCACCCTGATCGACCACCCAGCCTTCAACCCCTGCGCGATCTCCACCCGATCCGCCACCGTCAACATCCTGCGCACCGTCAACATCCTGCGCACCGGCAACCGTCCGCCGCGACCAGCACCGTTGCTACGACACCGCCGACCCGCCTCCCTGTGAACAGTTCAGGGGGCAGACCAGTTGCAGCTCGGCGCGTCCGGTCGCTATGGGCCCCGAACATAGCGGCCATGCATTGGTCGTGCATCCCTGAGCTGAGGAACAATCGTCGCTGCCGTTTCGTTCCATCGATGGTGGCCTGCGCCCGCAGTCACTTTGAGCCGTGGGCTACTGCTTGAGGAGAATGCGCGTGCGGCGTCCCTTGAGTGCTGTGGCACTGCTGCTCGTTCTCGGCGTCGTCGCCCGGGCCGACGTCGTGGCGGCTGGTGTCCTTGTCGTCGGTCTGGTCGCGTTGTGGTTCGTGCTGCGCCACCGGGGTCGCCGCCGGGTGTGGCTCACCGCGGTCGGCGTTGTCACCGGCGTGACACTGGTCGCGGTCATCGCGGCCCTGGCGGTGCCCGTGTTCCGCGCGGGTCACGACCCGCTGCTCGTCGCCGCCGATCAGGCCACCCAATCTCAAGACCTGAGCCACAGGCACGGCACGTTCGAGCTCAACGGGTACGTCATTTCCGACAACAACGATGCGGCCGCCGCCGTGGACCAGCAGGCGCCGAACCTCAGCTCGGTCTCGGCGACCGGTGCCCTGGTGAATCCCAACGGCACGTTCGAGTACATGTCCGCGCAGAACGCACTGGTGCACGCCCACTTCGGTGGTGCTCGGGCCCAGCTGGTGGTCCAGAACTACGACCCGAACCTCGGCCAGAGCGGCGACTTCTCGCCGGCGTTGGCCGGTGCGGCGCTGGCGAGCCCGGCTAGCCGTCAGGCGTTCGTCGACGACATCGCGGCCGTCGTGACCCGCGACCGCTGGGACGGCGTCGTGATCGACTTCGAGCTGCTGAACCGGCCTGACCAACCGGGTCTGCTCGATCTGTTGAGCCGGCTGCGCACCGCCCTGCCGTCCGGGTCGCGGCTCACCGTGGCTCTGCCGGTGCCTCAGGCAGACAACCCGACCTCGCTCGGCTACGACCTGGCGGCCGTGGCCCGGGTGGTCGACGTCGTCCAGCTCATGACCTATGACCAAAGCGACCCGACGAGCAGTCCCGGCCCCATCGGATCGCTGACGTGGATCGAGGATGCGGTGACCAGCGCTCTGAGCTTCGTACCTGCAGACAAGCTGCAGATCGGCGCAGCGTCCTACGGGTACGCCTGGGGTCCTTCGGCCACGCGGATCGGCCAGTCGTTCTCCCCAGCACAGGGGCGTGCCGCGGCGGCGGCCGCCCACGTCACGCCATCCTGGGACGCGGTCGGCAACGGCTGGACCGCGCACCTCCCGGACGGCACGGTGCTGTGGTGGTCGGACACCCGCAGCATTGCCAACGTCGTAGACCTTGCGTTGCGCTCCCACCTCGAGGGCGCTGCCGTCTGGGAGCTGTCGACGGCGGAGCCACTCGGGTCTATCGCGGCCAAGATCCCCCTCGATCGAGTCAGCGTCTCCAACTGGCTCGCGCGCGGGATGCAGTCCGTCCAGGGGCGAGGGCTCGTGGCTCTCACCTTCGACGACGGCCCCGACCCCGCCTGGACGCCGCAGATCCTGGGCATCCTCAAGGCCAACGGCGTGCCGGGGACGTTTTTCGACGTGGGCATGAACGCCGAGGCCAACCCGGCCCTCGTGCAGCAAGAGATCGCCCAGGGCAACGTCGTCGCGAACCACACGTACTCGCATCTCGACCTCACCGCGCTGCCCCTCTGGCGGGCCAAGCTCGAGATCGGGGCCGACAACTGGGTCCTCCAGGGCATCACGGGCCGCGAGCCCACGCTGTTCCGCTCTCCGTACGGAGCGCTGGAGTTCACCGACTCCCAGTCCGCAACCCACCAGAACCTCGCGTCCTCCCTCGGGATGCAGCCGGTCGGGTGGGACGTCGACCCGTTGGACTGGGCGCGTCCGGGTGTGCAGGAGATCGTCCGGGCCGCGGCGTCCTCGTCGGCCGTCGACCAGGTCATCCTGCTGCACGACGGCGGCGGCGACCGGTCGCAGACGGTGGCCGCGATCCCGTACATCATCGCCCAGATGCACGCCCGCGGATACGTGTTCGTGACGCCCGACCAGCTCGACGCCTCGATCGTCGCGCCTTACCAACCCGCCGCGACGACGTTCTGGGGAAACGCGCGCAACATGGTGTTGATCGCCACCTACAAGCTGTGGAGGTCCGCGCACGAGGTCACGACGTGGGCCCTGGTCGTCATCGGCCTGTTGTCGCTGCTCCGTCTCCTCGTGTCGTTCCCCCTCGCAGTGGTGCACCGCCGCCGCTCCCGCAAGACCGTCAGACGGTCGCCCGGCACGGACGAAGGGCACACGGTCACGGTGCTCATCCCCGCGCACAACGAGCAGGCCACCATCGCCACCACGATGGCCGCGCTGGCCCGGGTTCGCGGGCCCCTCGTCCAGGTGATCGTCGCCGAGAACGGCAGCACCGACGTCACGGCGGCAACGGCCAGGGACGAGGCTGCTCGCCACCCTCACATCGCGTGGGACATCCGCGAGTGCGGTCCGGTCGGGAAGGCCGGGGCACTCAACGCCTGCCTGTCCGACGTCGTCGGTGACGTCGTCGTGCTGCTCGACGCCGACACCGTTCTCGACCCCGACTTCGTCACGGCCGTCCTCCCCCACTTCGACGCCCCTGGCGTCGGCGCCGTCGCGGGCAACGTCAAGGTCGGCAACCGGCACCTGCTCCTGGGGCGGCTGCAGGCCTTCGAATACATCTCCAGCCTCGCCCTCGATCGGCGGGCCCAGGCCCAGCTCGGGGTCGTGTCGGTCGTCCCGGGCGCTGCGGGCGCGTTCCGCCGCGACGCCCTCGTCCGTGTCGGCGGGTGGCCGTCCCGCACCCTCACCGAGGACGCCGACCTCACCGTCGAGCTGCTCGCGGCCGGGTGGAAGATCCCGTACGAGTCGGGCGCCATCAGCTGGACGGAGGCGCCTGCCACGGTGCGGGAGCTGCTGCAGCAGCGCCGCCGCTGGTCCTACGGCACGACCCAGGTCACCGAGCTGCACCGGCATCGCATGATGCTGCGGTCCAGCGGTCGGCTCGGTCTCATCGGGCTCCCGTGGCTCACCCTGTCCCAGGTGATCCTCCCCGCCCTCGGACCCGTCGTCGACCTGTTCCTGGTCTGGCTGGTCCTGAACGGCGACTGGGCAATCGCCGCCAGCATGCTCGCCCTCGCCATCGCCATCGACGCCGCAGTCGCGACCTGGGCACTGCGCAGCGACGGCGAGTCCCTTCGGTTCCTGCTCCTCCTGCCCGCGGCCCGATTCCTGTGGCGACCCCTCATGCTCTTCGCCGTCGCCGGCGGCTTACGGTCCTGGATACTCGGGCGGGCCGTTGGCTGGAACCAGGCCACGCGACACAACACCGCGGCTATCGGCGCGAGCTCCGAGACCTCGCTCTCCGAGTCGCGCGCAGCCAACACTCTGCGGCCTCGAGAAGCGCTGACGACAGCACGCGCCGGAGGATGACGCGACGTGCGCCCCGTGCGTTGAGCACGGGCACGCGCCGGCGTGGTCGACGGCAGGATCGAAGTCGAGGCCTATAAGTCCGGTTTAGCGAAGTCGATCGGGGGGAGGTCCCTGACGGTGCGGACGGTTTCGGCGCTGATGGTGACGATACGGGTGAGGAGGTAAAGGACGTAGAAGGGGTTGCCGACCTCGCGGGACCAGGCGTTGCGGTCGTTGACGATGCCGCAGTCTTGGTCGGTCTTCACATGGTCGGTCTTCACGTGGTAGCGCTCGAGTGGTCCGCCGGGCCCGCCGGGCGGAACAACGGCCGCAGCTGCGCGACCCGCGCCAGCAGCACCGAGGACGAGTGAACCCACCCGATCCGCTCCGCGATCACCGTCGCGGGCACATCCGGTAACTCAGTCAACAACAACCGGCGGATCTCCGGCTCGAACTCATCGACCCGCGGCCCCGCCCGGCCCCGCCCCGCCCATACTTCGGCAGCACGTCCTGATGCCAACGCTGCCCGGACCGTGTTCAGCCCAGGTGTCAACGCCGGGCCCAACCGCCGCGCGATCGTCTTCATCCCCGCTGCGCCGACGGATGCAGCCGACGAATCTCTGCCCAATGCTTCACGTTGATCAATCGGCGGTTTCCAGTCATCGTCGCAGCACCCGACTTGTTCGGGAGCTGCGATGGTGGATGGTCGTCCGGGTGTGGCACCGCAGACGGCTACGGGATGACGGGCAGCCGCCCTGTGTGGCGCTACCCCCCGAACCGGGACACCGGTCACTGACGAGAGCGATGACCGACACCACTGAGCACCCGGGAGAACCCTCCGCCGGTGACCTTCCCGTCGTCCATATCGTGCGCCGACCGGCGCGCCAACCGCGCGTCGAAGAGGAACAAAGACTGGTCGGGAGCACCTCGTGACCAGCCCCGCTCATTCAGGGATGACCTGGGCCTATACACACGCATCGCCGGGAACTCAGGAACGGTGGCCCGAGCTTCCGGCGATGCGTACTGCGTGCGCCCGAAGGGACTCGAACCCCCAACCTTCTGATCCGTAGTCAGATGCTCTATCCATTGAGCTACGGGCGCGTGGCCCCAGGGCCGTAGACGACGATACCGTCCCGTGGCCCTGCGCCCAAACCGGCGGCGAAACGCACTCGGCCCCGGTCTGTGAGGACCGGGGCCGAGAAGAGCGGAGACGGTGGGATTTGAACCCACGGAAGGGTTACCCCTTCACGACCTTAGCAGGGTCGCGCACTAGACCGGGCTATGCGACGTCTCCAAGCCAGCACAGGCTACCGGCCCGACAGCCCTGGACCAAAGCCGGGGCGCCGGGGCCTCCCGCTACCGTTCGAAGGCCCAGGCCTGGTCGGTCAGCATGCGCGCCACGCCGAGCCCTATGGAGATCGCCACGACGACGAGGCCGGCCTGGACGCCGTATGCGAGCGCCTGGGTCGTGTCCCCGTTGACCAGGTAGAACACAGCCCGGTAGGCGGTCACACCGGGCACCATGATGACGACGGCCGGCACGGAGATCGTGATTCGAGGCACGTGCATCCGGGGCGCCACCCCGGCCGCCAAGAGCCCGACGAGCAGGCACGCACCGGCGGCCGCCGCCTGCGTGACGACGCCGACGTCGACCAGCAAGAGCCGCACCACGTTGGCGACCATCCCCACCCCTGCCGCAGCCAGCGCCATCGGCCACGGGCTGTTGAACAGGAGCGCGAACCCCAGCACCCCGACGAAGCTCGCGATGAACCGCAGAAGCAGCAGGACACCGCCTGACATCGCCAGCCGCTTCCCGGGGTCGGGCGACAGGCCCACGATGGCCGAGACACCCCACACGGCGAGGGCCGCGGACGTCAGCAGCATCAACGCGTGCGTGAGTCGCGCGACGCCTGCGGAGAAGTCGAGCTTCGCGAGGTCGAGGGCCCCGGTCACGAGCGCGAACCCGGGGATGAGGAAGAGGACCGCTGAGACGTACCCGGCCTGGTGGAGCGCATCTGTCGCGCCGAGCGAGTGCAGCCCCTGCACCAGGGTGAGGTAGGTCATGCACGCGACCGCGGCCGCGAGCATGGTCACGCCGAACTGGTTGTAGCCGCGGCGCAGCATCGCTCGCCGCAGCAGCTGGCCGAGGCCTGCGCCGACGAACACGCATGCCATCTCGATCGGGCCGCCGTTGTTGAGGAACGAGAACCCCACACAGGCGATCGACGACCACAGCGCGTTGCGGATCGGGCCGTACAGCGGCGGTGTCGCCGTGATCCGGTCGAGCTCCTCGGTGACCTCGTCAGTGGTCACGGGACGATCGCTGACGACGGCTCGGCGCTCGAGCGCGGACGCAAGGACCTCGAGCTTCGCGAGCCGGTCCGCGTTGATGCCGATCGAGCGGACCTCGGCGACCTCGGTGCGGAAGCTGTTGCCGCGGTGAGAGGTCGTCGTGATCTCGGTGAGGGTCACGTGCGCCTCGTGGCGCTCGACCCCCATCGCGCGGGCGACCCGCGCCATCGAGGCCTTGACCCGGTAGCTGCCGGTTCCGGCGGACAGGCTCAGTCGTCCGACACGCAGAGCGACGCCGGACTGTCGGATGAGCTCCAGCTCGTCGTCGGGGGGTTGCAGAGGCACCGGACCATCATGGCGGTGCGCAGGCCGACGGACCAGGACGTCCGGCCCGGCCGACCCGTGTGGCGGAGGGCGTGGGATTCGAACCCACGAGGACGGGGTTGTCCCGCCCCAACGGTTTTCAAGACCGTCGCTTTCGGCCGCTCAGCCAGCCCTCCAGTGCGCGGCCATTCTGGCACGCCGCCGTGGGGCAGCGGCTACGAACTGTCCCACCAACCCGCCAGCCGTCCCGGAGTGACGACCGCGAGGCCGTGGAGCACCGCAACGGCGGCGAGCCGCTCGTCGTACGTCGCCACGGTGGTGACGTCCGGGTGCGCGACGGCGATGCCCAGGTGCAGGGCCCCGAACGGCGACAGCACCGACGTGACGCGGGTGGCCCACTCGAGTGCCTGGTCGGAGAACCTCACGATCTCGAGCCGCTCGGCGACGTCGTGAGCGGCTGCGCGCAGCCGTGGCCCACCGCGGTCGGCCACGCGACGGAGCTCGGTGAGCGCGAGCGGGCTCGTCAGCAGCGTGGCTTCACGCGTCGCGACCCAGGCGCGCCACCCGGCCGCCTCGTCGGTGTCGAGCAGATACCGGCACAACGCCGACCCGTCGACGTAGATCCGCACGAGCACCAGCCTATCGAAGGGGTGGACCCCCTGTCGGGTCCGTCCAGGAGTCACGCCACATCACGCGCCGGACGCACGTCCGGCCGGCACCCCAAGGGGCTGCCGGCCGGACCGTGCCACCGGTCTCAGGAACCGCTGCGCAGTCGCTCCATCGCGAGCTGCACGAGCGCGATGAGCGCCTGCTTGGTGGCCGCGCGCGAGCGCGCGTCCGTGTAGAGGACCGGGACGTGAGGCGGGATCGCGAGTGCCTCACGCACGTCGTTCAGCTGGTGCTTCGCGACGCCGTCGAAGCAGTTGACGCCGACGACGAACGGGATGCCACGGCTCTCGAAGTAGTCGACCGCGGGGAAGCACTGGTCGAGGCGGTCGGTGTCCACGAGCACGACCGCGCCGATGGCGCCACGCACCAGGTCGTCCCACATGAACAGGAACCGGTCCTGGCCAGGCGTGCCGAACAGGTACAGCCACAGGTGACCCGGCAGCGCGATGCGACCGAAGTCCATCGCGACCGTCGTGGTCGTCTTGCGGTCGGACACGCCACCGGCGTCATCGACACCGACGGAGTGCTCGGTCATCGACGCCTCGGTGTTCAGCGGCTCGATATCCGAGATGGACCCGATGAAGGTCGTCTTGCCGACGGCGAAACCACCGGCAACGACGATCTTGACGACAGTAGGTGCAACGCTTCCATGCGTCCCCGCCGAAGCGGCGACGGCAGCGTCAGAGGGCGGAAATGCCATTGAGAACACTCTCCAGCACGCTCAGGGACAGGGCGGGGGACTGGCCGGTGTTGACTTCCACCGGCTGTGACGTGTGCACGCGGATGTACTTGGCATCGGAGAGGTCGGCCACCAGGATCCGCACGACCCCGAGGGGCATGTGCAGAAGAGCAGACAGCTCAGCGATGGAGATGTAGTCGTAGCTGGCGTGCTGCAAGATCGCACGCTTCTCGGGTGTGAGCCCACGACTCGCTGCGGCGTCGGGCAGAAGCTCGACGAGCGCCTCGATCGGCAGGTCGGACCGCGCCGATCGCACGCGCCCGCCGGTGACGGCATACGGCCGGACCGTCCGGGCCTCGTACTCGATGTGATCGCTCATGGCCGCCTCAGCCCACCGTGGTCCGAGTGGCGCCGTCGGTCGGCAGTTGGCCGCGCATCTCACTGATGAGCTGCGGGGTCAGGGTCGCCTCGGTGCGAGACACGAGCATCGCCATCTCGTAGCCGATGAGGCCGACATCGCAGCTGGCCTCGGCCACGACCGAGAGGACGGAGCCGTTGGAGACGCTCATCAGGAAGAGGAAGAGCTGGTCCATCTCGACGATCGCCTGCCGCACCTCCCCCGCACGCAGCTGGCGAGAGGCGCCGCGAGTCAGTGCGGACATGCCTGAGACGATGGCTGCGAGCTGGTCGCCGCTGGTGCGGTCGAGCTTCTCGGACATCGCCATGAGAAGACCGTCCGCGGACACGACCAGCGTGTGCCGGGTCCCGGGCACGGTCCGGACGAAGTTGTCCAGGAGCCAGCCGAAGTTGGCTGCCTCTGTGCTGAGAGCTGTCACACTTCCTCCTTGCGGTGGCAGCCGGAGTTGACTGCGGTCGATGTCGTCACCATGGCGGTGCCGGCGGGGTGTTCGCCTGGTCAGTCTCGACCAGGGGGTCGTCATCTACGCGTGTGGCTGGCCCGGCGGGCCCCACCACTGCTCGGCGACCGCGTTCGGTCCCGGACTGGTAGCTCGCGAACCGTGAGCGGAGCTGGTCGGCGTCGCGGTCAGGTGTCCCGGCCACCGCCTGCACGAATTCCGGTGACGCCGGGATCTCCTGCGGCACGCGCTTCGCGAGCGAGGCACTGGCCGAGCCGCTGGTCGGCGCACTCGGACGATACGCCGACAGCTGGCTGAGCTCGGAGAGCGCCTGCTCCTGGATGTCGGAGCGCAACGCGAGCATCGCCGCGACCTCGTCGTCGAGCGCACCGATACGGTGCGGCGCCGACGGCTGCGACGCTTGCTGCTGGATCCTCGGCTCGGAAGCGCGCGGGGCACTGTCGGGCGACCAGGACGCGGGTGCGGCCGGTCGGGTCGGCGCGGTACGCGACCCGAAGAATGACCCGAGCTGGTGCGGAGCGCCGTGCAGTGGCACCTCGACCGGCTCGGACGGCGGCGACCACGTGGCGTTCGTCGACTTCCGGACGGACTCGGGCACTGCGGGGAAGCCGGTGGGAGCCGGCTCCGGGGACGGGAAGGTCTCGTTCGGTCGGATGAACGGCGCGGGAGCGGCCGGCTCGGCAGCGGCCCACGCGGACGCGCGCTGCGGCTGCTCGGTGACCGAGGCCGGTTCGAACGTCGGTCCAGACGGACGCGCGAAGCTCGATGCCGGCGCCGTGGGGCTGGCCGCGGCCGGGGCCTCGTCAGCCTTCCGCTTGCGGAAGAGGCTCCACTTGCGGCGACCCATCTTCGACTGCTCAACGGCAGCGTGCGAACCCTGGAGCAGCTCGGTGAAGTCAGGCGCGGGCTGGGCGGCGGGTGCTGTGGTGGCCCACGCGGGCGTGCCCGTCACGACGTGCGGTGCCACGAAGGGGTCCGGCTCGGGTGCGGTGGACTCGGCGAGCGGCTCGGCCTCGACGGGGTCGAATCGATCGGTCGGTGCCGTTGCCTCGACGGGCGCCGGGGCCTCGACGTGCACAGGCTCGTCCTCCGCGAGGGCGGGGATGGTCCAGCTCGCCTGATGCGGCGCGACCTCAGGCGGCGTCCACCGCTCCTCGCCGTCGGACTCGAGCCACGCCATGTCCGAGCCGGGCATCTGCCATGACGGCGCCACGGGTGCGTCCCGTGCCGCCTCGGGGGCGGATGCGTTCCAGGCGTCGTCTGCGGCCGCAGGTGCCGAGACATCCCCGGCATGGTCGACCACGGCGGGAGCGGCCCATGCCGACTGCTCGGCGACGGGCTCAGCGGCCATGTCAGGGCTCACGACCGACTCGGGCGCCGCGACGGGCTTCTGGTGGGGCTCGCCGGCGTTCCAGGCGCGTGCCTCGTCGAGCACCGGCCCGAAGCCGATGGGGGCGAAGTCGGACCGGCCGGACGCGCTGTAGCGCGAGCTCCGGTCGTCGTAACCGCTGAACGCGCTGAACTCCGAGTACGAGGAGGGCGACGCCACGACGTGCGGCTCGGGCGTCAGCTCGGCGGCGACGGGCTGCTCGGTGTCCTCCACGGGCTGGGCGGCGTACTCCGCTGGTTGCTCGGCGGCTTGCTGCACGTATGGCTCGACGAATGGCTCGACGTATGGCTCGACGGTCTCCTCGACGACGTCCTGCGCCGGCGCGTCCGACCACGCTGCCGCGGGCGCGTCCCAGGAGTCAGGCGTGGCCGCGTGCGCGCCGTGGTCGACAGAGCGGAACGCAGCCGGCTGCTCGTCCGCGGGCTGCTCGTCCGCGGGCTGCTCGTCGGCGGGCTCGTCCCATGCCTGCACGGGTGCCCATGCCTCGACGGGCTCGACCGCATGCTGGTCGTGCTCGTGCGACCCGCCCGCCAGGACCTCGATGGTGTCCGGCTCGATCGCCGGAGCCGCAGCGAGCAGGGACTCCGCCGCCTGCGCCCAGGTGGGGGCCCAGATCGGGGCTTCCTCGACCGGGGCTTCGTCGTCGTCGGGCGCGAGACCCGGGACCGCAAATGCCGCGGGAAGACCGCTCTCCGCATGCTGCTGCGGCACTGCCGGAACGTCCGCCGGAGCGGGCGCGGGGAGCTCGCCGCGGGTACGGAACCCGGAGAACAGGCCGGCGCGGGCCTCGCGTGCGGCCGGGGGAGCGGTCGGGGCGTCTGGCGCGGCGTCCGCAGGCGCCTGCCACGCGCTGGTGGCGCGGGACCTGCTGGGCAGGCCCTCGCCCGACGATGCTGCGGTGGTAGCGGGGCTCCAGTCGGACCCCCGGGTCGACAGCTCCGGGGCCAGGGTTGCCTCAGCGAGCCCCGGGAGCACGATCTTGCTCTCGTCGAACGTCTTGCCGGGCCGGCCCTGCAGTGCCCGGGCGCCGGGCAGCGCAATCTCCGCGGAGTCCTCGTCAGACCGCTGGCGGCGACGCGGCAGCCCGAGCGACGTCTCGCCGTCGGTGAGCATCGCGAGGTCGACGGCCTCGACGAGGGGAGCGTCGGCGGCGACCGACTCCTGGATCTGGTCGGTCGACTGGACCGGCCGGGAGCCGTACAGCGCACCCTCGCTCGTCTCGAAGAGCGTGGCGGGGAAGCTGACGGTCGTCACCGTGCCGGTACCCGTCGAGCCCTTGCTGAGGATGACGGAGGCGCCGAGGCGGTTCGCGATACGGCCGACGACGAAGAGACCGAGGCGCTGCTCGCCGAGCGAGTCGGCTGCCGACGTCGACCGGATCTTGAGGTTCGCTGCCTCGAGCTCGGTGGTGGACATGCCGAGCCCGTGGTCGACGATCTGGACGACGACGTGGTCGCCGACGACACCCGTCTTGACCTCGACCGGCGTCTCGGGCTCCGAGAAGATCGTGGCGTTCTCGAAGAGCTCCGCGAGCAGGTGGGCCGCGCCGAGGGCGTTGAAGCCGTGCATTTGCGGGTCGACCGCGAGCTCGAGCTCGATGCGGTCGTACTGCTCGATCTCGGACGAGGCCGTGCGGACCACGTCGGACAGCGGCATCGCCTCACGGACGCGGCGGCCCGTGTCGATGCCGGCCAGGACGAGCAGCGACTCGGCGTTGCGGCGCATCCGGGTGGCGAGGTGGTCGAGGCGGAACAGGTTCGCGAGGGCGTTCGGGTCTTCCTCGGAACGCTCGAGGGAGTCGATGAACGACAGCTGGCGGTTGAGGAGCACCTGGTCACGTCGCGCGACGTTGATGAACATCTCAGCGATCGACCCACGCAGGGCGGCCTGCTCCTGGGCGATCTGCAGGGTCGTCGAGTTGACCGCGTTGAACGATGCGGCAAGCATGCCGACCTCGTCGCTTGAGGTCACCGGGATCTGCACGAGCTCGAGCGACGGGCCCTGGCCCGGGACGGCCATCTGCTCGACGAGGGTGGGCAGCTGTTCGCGGACCTCGGCGGTCGCGGCCGTGAGGCGCCGCAGCGGGACGACGATGCTTCGGGCGACGACGAGGGCGAGGAGCAGTGACAGCGCGGTGGCGAGCACCGAGGCACCGATCGTCACCAACGCGGTGTTGCGCTGGGTTGCCTCGTCGGCCTGGGCGACCACGAGGGCCTGGCCGAGCAGGTCTGCCCGGAACACGCCGAGGGTCTTGAGCTGGCCCTGGACGTCCGTGGACCAGTCCGCGGGGTCGACGCCGATGGTCGCGCCGGAGATGCTTCCGGCGATGAGGACGCGTTCACGGGTGAAGGCCGAGGTCGGGTCGGCCTGCGTGAGCGCGAGCTTGGAGTTGCCGATCGCTGCGATGTCGACGTGCAGCGCCGTGCGGTAGACCTCGGTCGTGGAGGTCTGCGTGCTGAAGATTTGCATCGCGGAGGCGGACTGGGCCTTGCTCCCGATGACCCCCAGACCCTGGGAGAGCTCGATGACGAGGCTCTCGGCGGTCTGCGCGAGCGAGTGGTACGCCTTGATGTAGCCCGCGAGGTGGCGGTTGTCGAGCACCTGGGAGACCTCACCGACGAGATCGATCTGGCTCGCGATGATCGAGTTGAACTTGTTCGCGACAACCACTGCGTTGGCGTCGGTGTCAACGAGGTGACGGACGTCCGGCAGGTCGACGTCGTGCGCGCGCTGGGAGGCCCGGAACATCGAGACCACGACGTCCGGGAACTGGCTGAGATCGACGGCCGCGGTATACGGCCTGATGGCGCTGAGCGCACTGTCGGTCGCAGATCGCGCCGCGGCCAGCGCGTTCTTGTCGCGGGTCGTCACTGTCGACAGCGCACGCTCGGTCTGCAGGGCCGCACTGAGGGGCGCGTACTTGTCGAGGACCTCGACGACGCTCACGGCAGCGGACGCCGACTGAGCCTTCTGGATGGCGTTCGCCGAGATGTACGCACCTGCCGCGAGCAGCACGATGATAGGCACGGCGAGGACCGCCAGAACCTTGGCGCGAATGCCAAGCCTGCGCAGCATGTCGACCTCTCTCCTTCAACCGGCTCGGGCGTCGCACCGACGACGTCCGGCGGCCCAGCCCACAAGTGACGGGTCACCGCTGACATGTCATCGGCTGCTGGACGGCAGACCATTAGCCCGGACGTGAGTTTGTCACGACCTCACCCTCAGGTGCACGCACTTGGGCTGGCTACTCTCGACAGATGCGCGCAGTCGTCGTGAGATCTCCTGGCGGGTTCGAGTCCCTCGAGGTGGCCGAGGTCGCCGATCCTGTGCCCGGGCCCGGTGAGGTCGTCGTCGAGATCGCGGCCGCCGGGGTGAACCGCGCCGACCTGCTGCAGCGGGCCGGGCACTACCCGCCACCGCTGGGAGCGCCGGCCTGGCCGGGCCTTGAGGTGTCAGGGGTCGTCGTCGGCCTGGGCCCGGACGTCGACCCGGCCCACGGTGGTGGATGGCGCGTCGGGCAACAGGTCGCGGCGCTGCTCGCGGGCGGCGGCTATGCCGAGCTGGTCGCCGTGCGGGCAGGTCAGCTGCTGCCCGTGCCCGCACCGGTGACGCTCGTCGATGCGGCTGCCCTCCCTGAGGCGGTGTGCACCGCGTGGACGAACCTGGTCGACACCGGCGGCCTCCGGTCCGGGCAGACCGTCCTCGTGCAGGGCGGCTCGGGCGGTGTCGGCTCCGCCGCTGTGCAGATC
>JABBOW010000025.1 GCA_012927595.1 Cellulomonas sp. | reverse complement strand
CGGTGCCTGACCAGCTCGAGCTCGAGCTCGAGCGCATCGCCGTCCCCGCGACCGTCCGTCGTGCCCCGAAGTTCGGCGCGTTCATCACGGCGGGGGCACTGGTCGGGGCGCTCCTCGGGCTGGTCCTCGTCCTCGTGACCGCGTCGCCCGACACGGGCACGGGCGGCGCGTTCATGCCGTTCCTCGGCGGCGACGGCACCGTGCGCCTCCTGACCGCCGGAGCGTTCGCGGTGCTCGGCGGGCTGGTCGGGGGAGCCCTCGCGGTCGGTGCGGACCGGCGCAGCAGCGCTCGCCGCTGACCCGACCACCCCGTGGGCGGCGGACATCCCCCGGGAGGGCGTGTGCAACCATGGTCGCGTGGCCCTTCGCGGAGACGGACTTCTGACCCACGACCTCCTGCCAGGCGAGAAGGGTCCCCAAGACGCATGTGGCGTCTTCGGGGTCTGGGCGCCGGGTGAAGAGGTCTCCAAGCTCACCTACTTCGGCCTGTACGCGCTGCAGCACCGCGGCCAGGAGTCGGCCGGCATCGCCACTTCGAACGGTGAGCAGCTCCGTGTCTACAAGGACATGGGCCTCGTGTCGCAGGTGTTCGACGAGACGTCGCTCAACGCCCTCGCGGGGTACATCGCGATCGGGCACACCCGGTACTCGACCACGGGCGCGAGCACGTGGGAGAACGCGCAGCCCACCCTCGGTGCGACCGCGGGCGGCACCATTGCACTCGGTCACAACGGCAACCTGACGAACTCCGCGGAGCTCGTCGAGCTCGTCGCCGAGCGCTACGGGCCGCTGCGTCGCGGCGAGCTCGCCCGGGGCAACACGACCGATACGGCGCTCGTCACCGCACTGCTCGCGGGCGACCCGGACCACACCCTCGAGGCCACGGCGCTCGAGGTCCTGCCGCGCCTGGGCGGTGCGTACTGCCTCGTCTTCATGGACGAGCGCACGCTGTACGCCGCGCGTGACCCGCACGGTGTCCATCCGCTGGTCCTGGGTCGCCTCGAGCGGGGCTGGGTGGTCGCGAGCGAGATCCCTGCGCTCGACATCGTGGGTGCCTCGTTCGTTCGTGAGGTCGAGCCGGGCGAGCTCATCGCGATCGACGCGGACGGTCTGCGCAGCACCCGGTTCGCGCCGGTCGAGCGCGCGGGCTGCGTGTTCGAGTACGTGTACCTCGCGCGTCCGGACACGTCGATCGCTGGCCGTTCGGTGCACGCCGCACGGGTCGCCATGGGTCGACGGCTCGCGCAGGAGCATCCGGTCGACGCCGACCTGGTCATCCCGGTCCCCGAGTCGGGTACGCCCGCCGCTGTCGGGTACGCCGCCGAGTCGGGCATCCCGTTCGGTCAGGGCCTGACCAAGAACGCCTACGTCGGGCGAACGTTCATCCAGCCGTCGCAGACCCTGCGCCAGCTCGGCATCCGGCTCAAGCTCAACCCGCTCCGCGAGGTGATCCGCGGCAAGCGGCTGGTCGTCGTCGACGACTCGATCGTGCGCGGCAACACGCAGCGGGCGCTCATCCGGATGCTCCGGGAGGCCGGTGCGGCCGAGGTCCACGTGCGGATCAGCTCGCCGCCGGTCCGGTGGCCGTGCTTCTACGGCATCGACTTCGCTTCGCGTGCGGAGCTCATCGCGAACGGTCTCGGGGTCGACGAGATCGCGGCGTCGCTGCAGGCCGACTCGCTCGGCTACATCTCGACCGCGGGCATGATCGCCGCGACCGAGCAGCCCGCGTCACAGCTCTGCACGGCCTGCTTCACGGGCCACTACCCGATCGAGCTGCCGCCCGCCCACCGGCTCGGCAAGTTCCTGCTGGAGCAGAGCGAGCTGCCGCTCGGCAGTCCTGAGGACGGTCTGGCGACTCTCGTGACCGGCGTCGGCGGCGCTGGCGCGCTGGACCACCCGTGAGCGCGTCGGCGGGCCGGGGTCCCTCCGCCCCGGTGACGTACGCGGGAGCCGGGGTCGACACGCACGCAGGCGACAAGGCCGTCGAGCTCATGAAGGACGCCGTGCGCGCGACGCACGGACCTGAGGTGCTGGGCGGGGTCGGGGGCTTCGCCGGCCTGTACGACGCGTCGATGCTGCTGCGCTACCGCCGGCCGCTGCTCGCCACCTCGACTGACGGCGTGGGCACCAAGGTCGCGATCGCCCAGGCGCTCGACATCCACGACACGATCGGCTTCGACCTCGTCGGCATGGTCGTCGACGACATCGTGGTGGTAGGGGCTCGGCCGCTGTTCATGACGGACTACATCGCGTGCGGCCGGGTGGTCCCCGAGCGGATCGCGGGGATCGTGCGCGGCATCGCGGCTGCGTGCGTGGTCGCGGGGACGGCGCTCGTGGGCGGCGAGACGGCCGAGCATCCGGGCCTGCTTGCTCCCGACGACTACGACGTGGCCGGTGCGGCGACGGGCATCGTCGAGGCCGACGAGCTGCTGGGCCCCGACCGCGTGCGCTCAGGAGACGTCCTGGTCGCGCTCGGGTCGAGCGGGCTGCACTCGAACGGGTACTCGCTCGTGCGCAAGGTCGTCGAGGTGGCCGGCTGGGGGCTGGGACGGCACGTCCCGGAGCTCGGTCGCACGCTCGGCGAGGAGCTGCTGACGCCGACGCGCGTCTACGCGTCGGACTGCCTCGCCCTCGTGGAGCGCGCGGCCGGTGGCGTGCACGCTTTCAGCCACGTGACCGGGGGCGGGCTGGCGGCGAACGTCGCTCGCGTGCTGCCGGCTGGGCTCGTCGCCGAGGTCGACCGCGCGAGCTGGACCCTGCCGCCCGTGTTCGAGCTCGTGCGTGCGCTCGGCTCGGTCCCGTGGCCGGACCTCGAGAGCACCCTGAACCTCGGCGTCGGCATGGTGGCGATCGTCGCGCCCGAGGCCGTCGACGGCGTTCTGGCTCACTCCGCCGAGCTGGGCCTGCCGGCCTGGGTGCTCGGGCACGCCCGTAACCTCGACCCGGTGCGCGACATGACCACCGACAGCGAGCTGGTCGCGGGGACGAAGGGTGTGCACGGGGGCGCTGTGCGCCTCTCGGGGCGGTACCGGACCACCTGAGGTGGTGCCGGTGACCGCCGGCCGAGATCAGCTGTCGTCGCGCCACGGCCCGCTGTCGCGGGGCCGATCCGGGTCTTCCGTGTCGACAGCGCGGCGGCTGTCGGTCACGACATCGTTGCGGCCATGCGACGTGAGCTCCTGCTCGAGAGCTCGGTAGTTCGTGTCAGGGCTGAAGTACTTCAGCTCCCTGGCTACCTTGGTCTGCTTAGCCTTCTGACGGCCGCGCCCCATGGCATCGACCCCCTCTTACGTGGAAGCGGGGCGGCTCCGTGCGTACACGTGCGGCCCCGGGGTGCTGGTTTCGTCTCTTCGTGGGGCAACGGTACATGGTCCGCAGCTATTCCGACCACTCACGTACCACGGGTGGTCGAGAGCTCGCGCCGCTGCGCCGCCGGCGGGTTGCCAGGGCGATTGCTCAGTGGTACGCATCACAGCCAGCCGGGCTTGGCCGACCGGTTGGTAGGGATTATCCTGATGTGTAACGTTCCACACCGCGCCGGATGAGGTGTTGGTGAGAAAGCGTAACCGCATCGTGTGCCCATATACGGCATGCCTGCCAGTACGTCATGATATGAGGGCGTACTTGGGGGGTCGGGTTGCGTCGGGCACCTCGTGCCCGCTCACGGCTCTCGGGTTCGCGCGCGAGTCGAGTTCGCGTGAGCTCGATCGACCCGGTGGTCGCAGCCTGTGGCCGCCGGAACCCAGCCCTTGGAGGCAACTCATGTCCGTACATGCCACAGAGTCAGAGGCCTTGTTGACGCCGTCTGAGGTCGCCACGCTGTTCCGCGTCGACCCCAAGACGGTCACCCGCTGGGCCAAGGCCGGTAAGCTTTCGTCGATCCGCACGCTCGGCGGGCACCGCCGGTACCACGAGGCCGAGGTCCGCGACCTGCTGAACGGCATCCCGAGCCAGCGCGAGGCCTAGCCTCGAGAGGTGAGCAGTCCTACAGGCTTTGGCCCCTGGACCCGGGTCACCCTGGAGCTGCTCCACACGCCACCGTTCGACGCGACGTCGTGGGTCCGACACGTAGCCGACCGTGCAGTCCCCGGTATCGAACGAGTGAGCTGGGCGGGTGAACCCGCCCCCGGTGCAGCTGGCCTCAACTGGCCGCAGACGCAGTGCAGCTCCGGCCCCGACCGCCACACGATCACCCGACTTCTGCGCGCCCCGAGCGGCGTCGCCGTGGCGCACGTGCACCTGGCCCCCGACGGCTCAGCCGTCAGCGCCGACCTCGAGCTGGCGTCCCGTTCGGACGTGTCGGACGTGGCATGGGTCGTCGAGCGCCTGCGGCGATGGCTCGACCTTGATGCCGACCCCGCCGCCGTCTCGGCGGCACTTGGCGCGGATCCGCTGCTCGCCGGCCCTGTGTCCGCCCGTCCGGGACTGCGCATTCCCGGCACTGTCGACCCGTTCGAGATCGCGGTCCGGGCCGTCGTCGGCCAGCAGGTGTCGACCGCCGCAGCCAGGACCGTCGTCGGCCGGATCGTGACCGCGCTCGGTGAACCCGGCCCCGAAGGGCTGCGCATGTTCCCGACGGCGGACGAGCTCGCGGCCGTGCCCCTCGACGTGGTGCGTGCGTTCGGTCTCAACCTGGGCCGCGCCTCGACGCTTCGAGTGGTTGCGCGGGCCGTCGCCGACGGTCTGGCGCTCGAGCACGGGTCGGACGCAGCCGGCGTCCGCGCCGCGCTGATCGCCCTGCCCGGCGTCGGACCGTGGACCGCCGACTACGTCGTGCTCCGCGCGCTCGGACACCCCGACGTCTTCCCGGCGGAGGATCTTGTCCTGCGGTACGCGATCGCGCAGCTCCCCGGCGGTGCGGGCGAGGTCGTCACCGTCCGCGACGCGCGGGTCCGAGCCGAGATGTGGCGACCGTGGCGCGGATACGCCGCTCAGCACCTCTGGTCCGCGTGGGCGGCACGCGCACAGCCGCACCACCCGACGCCCCGCAGTCGTCCGGCGGTGGAGTCGTGACCGACGTCAGCGTCGGTGCACGATCGCGCTGACGACGATTCCTAGCGCCGCGGTGCCCGCGCCGAGCACCACGCGCGCCCGCGTCCGCGCCGACGGGTCGGCGCCCGGGTCGGTCCCGATCGCGTCCCGCACGAGCTGCCGGCCCTTCTCGGCGGCCTGACCGGCCTGGTAGCGCGGGTCGAGCCGGGTGGACAGCTCCTCGACGGTCGCGGCGAGCTGTGCGCGGGTGGCGGCAAGCTCGGCCTCGAGCGCGGCGATCTTCGGTTCGGTGGCCATCAGCTCAAACCCTCCTTGACCGCATCGACGTCCTTCTTGACGTTCGCGACGGTCCGGTTCGGCTTCGTCGCTCCTGCCTTCAGCCTGTTGCGCCCGACGAGCGCCAGGGCGGCGGTCAGGGCGAGAAGCACGAGCGACACGATGAGACCCGCGATCCATGGCGCGACCGCGTTCGCGAGCCCCATGATCGCTGTGGCGATGAGGGTAGCGACGGCGAAGAACCCGAACAGGGCCGCGCCGGCGAACAGGCCAGCCCCGATGCCCGCCGCCTGAGCGCGCGCCGCCACCTCCGCCTTGGCGAGCTCGATCTCGGCATGAACGAGCCGTGCACCCTGCTCGCTCAGTCGGCCGATGAGCTCACCGATGGACTGGTGGTCGTTCGTTGACGGGCCGTGCGTCCCGGTGACCATGTGCCCTCACCTCTCGTCCAGACGATGCTGTGCGTGCCGTGTGTCCACAGTCTGTCGGACAAGCCGCCGACCTGCGAGGGCTGTCGGCCCATGAGGTCCAGCCAGCCCAGCAGGTGCAGTCAGCCCAGCGAGGTCGGTCGGCCCGGAGGTCCGTCCGCCAGAGGTCAGTCCGCCCAGGGGTGGACGAGCTCGTCGGCGTCGGGTGCCGGGTGCGGCGCCGGCGGCGTGCCGCGGACGGGCGCGGGGAGGCGACTACGTCCCAGCGCCGCGAAGGCCGCACCGCCGCTGATCAGCACGAACCCGATGATCAGCGCGGCGAGCCATAGGCTGACGGCATGGGCCAGACCGACGACGGCCGCGGTGAGGAGCAGTGCGATCCCGAAGAGCGTCAGGAGCGCCGCGGCGCCGAACGCCAGTGCGCTCGGACGGATCTCGACGGCACGGGCCTTGACCGACCGGCCGACCGCGTCGACCTCGGACTTGATGGACGAGCGAACTTTGTCCTCGACCTGCGTGATCTTGTCGCGCGCGATGTCCGTGAACGGCTCGGTGAATCGATCGAAGAAGCGTGAGCCGCGCGGGCGCTCGGCATCAGGCGTCTGGTTCACGGGTGGTCCTCCGTCGGATCCGATGGCGCGCGCGGATCGCGCGGTGTCGCTCCTTCCAGCGTAGGTGTGCCGTGCGCGGGACCGGCGATGACATGCCACAACGGGACGATCTTGCTCACCTCGTGGGATTCCACGGCCCCGCCCGGCTCGCGCGATCACGGATGTCGGGTTAGCGTCGAATGACCTGATCTGACCACGAGGAGGAAGCGCCATGGGACTCGACGACAAGATCGCCAACGCCGCGGAGCACGCCAAGGGCACCGCCAAGGAGGCAGCCGGCAAGGTGACGGACAACGAGCGGCTCGAGACCGAGGGGCAGCACGACCAGGCCAAGGCCGACGCGAAGAAGATCGGCGAGGACGTCAAGGACGCGTTCAAGGACTGAGCGCTCCGTTGGGCCCCGGTCCCGTCGACGTGACGGGACCGGGCGCACCGCGCGACGATCGAGCTGGGGAACGACGAAGCCCCGCTCCCACGACGAAGCCCCGCTCCGAGTTCCTCCGGGCGGGGCTTCTCATGTGGCCACTGGCAGGGTCGAACTGCCGACCTTTCGATTTTCAGTCGAACGCTCTACCAACTGAGCTAAGTGGCCGAACCGACGACGCCCGGCCAGATGACCGGGCGTTTCGAGCGACCCCGACGGGACTTGAACCCGCGACCTCCGCCGTGACAGGGCGGCGCGCTAACCAGCTGCGCTACGGGGCCTCGTGGTGAGACAAGGTACCTGATGTAGTGCTCGTACCCCCAACGGGATTCGAACCCGTGCTACCGCCGTGAAAGGGCGGGGTCCTGGGCCGCTAGACGATGGGGGCTCGACTGCCCCCGACGTCGAGGCGTCTTCAGACCGGAGTCGAGCATACGGTCTGGCGGCCCGAACTCCAAAGTCGGTTTCCGCAGGGCCATGATGGACTCGTGGTCGTCATGTCGCGCGAGGACTTCGAGGATGCCGTCCGGGACGCCCTCGACCAGATCCCGGCTGAGCTGGCGGCGCAGATGGACAACGTCGTGGTGCTCGTCGAGGACGATCCCCCGGTGGGCGAGCCCGACCTCCTCGGCATCTACGAGGGGTTCCCGCTCACGGAGCGCGGCGAGTTCTGGGCGACAGGGGCGCTTCCCGACAGGATCACGATCTTCCGGAACCCGACGCTCGCGATGTGCGAGGACCGTGACGAGGTGGTCGACGAGGTCGCCATCACTGTCGTCCATGAGATCGCGCACCACTTCGGGATCGACGACGATCGACTCCACGAGCTCGGCTGGGCCTGAGATGACTCGACATGCGTGAGCCGGTACGGATCGGGATCGTGCTCCTGCCGCAGGACAGGTGGGCGGTGGCGCGCAACAAGTGGCAGCGCGCCGAGGCGTACGGGTTCGACCATGCCTGGACCTACGACCACCTGTCGTGGCGATCGCTCGTCGACGAGCCGTGGTTCGCCACGGTGCCGCTGCTCGCTGCGGCTGCCGCTGTGACTGAGCGGATCGGTCTGGGCACCTGGGTCGCGTCGCCCAACTTCCGCCATCCCGTGCCGTTCGCCAAGGACATCATGGGGCTCGACGACGTGAGCGGCGGCCGGTTCCTGCTCGGACTCGGGGGCGGCGGCGAGGGGGCCGATGCAACGGTCCTCGGTCCGGCCACGAGCCGCGGGGAGCGCACCCGCAGGTTCGCCGAGTTCGTCGGGCTGCTCGACCAGCTCCTGACCCAACCGGTGACCGAGCACGCCGGCGAGTTCTACGAGGCCCACGGCGCGCGGATGCTTCCCGGGCCGATCGCTCGGCCGCGCGTCCCGTTCGTCATCGCCGCCAACGGGCCGCGCGCGATGGCGCTCGCTGCGCAGCACGGCCAGGGCTGGGCCACCTACGGCCCGACGTTCCTCCAGGAGGGCGCCCCGCAGGGGACGCCGGCCCAGGCGCAGGAGAGATGGTGGGCGGGCCTCGCGGACCTCGTGCGCAGCTTCGATCACGCCCTCGCGGCGCACCGGGCCCTGACGTCCGAGCGCGCGGCGCCCGTCCGGCGCTACCTGAGCCTCGACGGTGCGCCGGTCTTCTCGCTGGAGTCGGTCGAGGTGTTCGTCGAGGGGGTCGAGCGCGCGGCGGCGCTGGGTTTCACCGACGTCGTCGTCCACTGGCCGCGTGCCGAGGGCGTCTACGCGGGCTCGCAGGCCGTGCTCGA
The DNA here is from genome assembly GCA_012927595.1 of Cellulomonas sp. GTDB lineage: Bacteria > Actinomycetota > Actinomycetes > Actinomycetales > Cellulomonadaceae > Cellulomonas_A. The sequence goes on along the minus strand of JABBOW010000025.1, from coordinate 13,276 downwards.
GCGGGTCGCCGACCGTTTGCCCGAGCTTCGCGCACTGGGTCGCTGAGGACTATGGACGCGACGGCGTCGCTGAGGGTCCCGGGCCGCACCGGCTCAGGTCCCTCGACGTCAGTGCGAGCTGCGCGCCGCCCAGGCGCTCGCGACCATGTCGGTCAGCGAGTGGCGCATCTGCCAGTCGAGGTCGCGCGCGGCGAGCTCGCCGGACGCGACGATGCGCGCAGGGTCGCCGGCCCGCCGCGGTGCGACCGCGGGCTCGAAGTCGACGCCCGTGACCTGCGCGACGGCCGTCATGATCTCGCGGACCGAGACGCCGTCGCCGCTGCCGAGGTTGTACACGCGCTCGAGGGGCCGGCCCTCGGACAGCGCGCGGGCCGCCGCGACGTGCGACACGGCGAGGTCGGCGACGTGCACGTAGTCACGCACGCACGTGCCGTCCGGGGTCGGGTAGTCGGTGCCGTTGATGCGCGGCGTGCGTCCCTGGGCGATCGCGTCGAGCACGAGCGGGAAGAGGTTGTGCGGGCTCGTGTCGTAGAGGTCGGGGGTCGCGGAGCCGACGACGTTGAAGTACCGCAACGACGTGTGGCGCAGTCCGGCGGCGGCGGCCTGGTCGCGCAGGAGCCACTCCCCGATGAGCTTCGACTCGCCGTAGGGCGACTCGGGGGCGGTCGGCGTCTGCTCGGTCACCAGACTCGTGTCAGGTGTGCCATAGACGGCGGCGCTCGAGGAGAAGACGATCGCGTCGACGCCCTGCGAGCTCATGGCCTCGAGCAGGTGCGCGGTGCCGGTGACGTTCTGCTCGTAGGTGTGCAGCGGTCGTTGGACCGAGACGCCCGCGTACTTGAAGCCCGCGAGGTGCACGACGCCGACGACGCCGTGACGGACGATCGTGTCCGCGACGAGGTCGGTGTCGAGGATCGACCCGCGCACGAGCGGCACGCCCTCGGGGACGAACTCGGAGTGCCCACTCGACAGGTCGTCGAGGACGACGCATCCCAGCCCGACCGCGCCGAACGCCTGCACGACGTGGGATCCGATGTAACCCGCCCCGCCGGTGACCAGCCATGTCATGCTGCGAACCATACAGATCCCGGCGGGGTCATGAGCGGGACCTGTGGCGTAGGTGAAATTACTCAGTAGGCTGAGCAACCTGGATGCGAGGAGGGGTCGCGTGTGGAAGAACAGCGGGACGCTGGGTGCCCTGGGGCGCCGCGGCTCCGACACCGCTCCCCGTCAGTCCGAGCCGGTCGGGCTGCGTCGTGACGTCGATGCCGCGATGGTCGAGACGAGCCGAACCCTTCGCCGGTTCCTGAGCGAGCGCCGCGCGGAGGCGCTGCTCGTTGCGCCGGCCTACGCGGTGCTCTGGGAGGCCGTTGCGGACCAGGTCGGCGGCAAGCTCGTGCGACCGCGCCTGACTGTCGCGTCGTACCTCGGGTTCGGCGGGACCGACGTCGACGCCATCGCGTCCGTCGCCGCGGCCCAGGAGCTGCTGCACACCGCGATGCTGGTGCACGACGACGTCCTCGACTCCGACGAGGTCCGCCGCGGTGTGCCCAACCTGACCGGGACGTACCGCGTACGGCTCGCGGCCGACGGCGTCGTCGGTGCAGCTGCGGAGCACCAGCTCCTCGGAGCCGGTCTGCTGGGCGGCGACCTCGCGCTCTCGGCCGCGTTCGAGCTGCTGGCCTCGTCGTCCGCGAGCCCGGCCGTGGTGGTCGAGGCGGTGCGGGCGCTCGCGCGGACTGTCGCGACGACGGTCGCCGGCGAGCTGCTCGACGTCGGCGGTGAGCTGCTGTCCCCGTTCGCGGTCGACCCCCTGCTCGTGGCCGAGCTCAAGACCGCGATGTACTCGTTCTGCGGACCGCTGCAGGTGGGCGCGCTGCTCGCGCACGCACCCGCGTCGGCCTCGGTGCACCTCGACAGGTTCGGCAGCTCGATCGGCGTCGCGTTCCAGCTCGTCGACGACGAGCTCGGCGTGTTCGGCGTTCCGGCCGCGACCGGCAAGTCGGTCCTCTCCGACCTGCGGGCCGGCAAGCGCACCGAGCTGCTGCGCCTGACGTACCTGCTCACGGACGACGACGGCCGCGCGGTGCTGGCCCGGCACGTCGGCAACCCAGACCTGGACGACGACGGAGCTGACGAGGTCCGACGCGTCATGCTGCGGTGCGGGGCGCGGGACCGCGTCCGCTCGCTCGCGGCGGGAGCCGCCCGATCGGCGCGGCAGACCGCGACCGAGCACCTGCCGCCACCGCTCGCGGACTACCTGCGCACCTTCGTCGACGAGCTCGGAGAGCGGAACCACTGATGCACCACCCCCCGACCGACCCCGCCGAGCGAGCGGCCCGGCTCTACGACGCGACAGCGGCCCGGGCCGGTCGCGCCGTCCTCGCGGGCTACTCCACGTCGTTCGGGCTCGGCTCACACCTGCTCGGAGCTCGCGCGCGCACCGACATCGAGGCTGTGTACGCGCTCGTGCGTATCGCCGACGAGATCGTCGACACCTACCGCGGGCCCGACGCGGGAGCCCTCCTCGACGAGCTCGAGGCGCAGACCGCCCGGGCGCTGGAGAGCGGGTACTCGACCAACCTCGTCGTGCACGCGTTCGCAGCGACCGCGCAGCGGACCGGCATCGGGCATGACGAGCTCGATCCGTTCTTCGCCTCGATGCGCACCGACCTCACGGTGCGGGTGCACGACCGCGCGAGCTACGAGGCCTACGTGCACGGCTCGGCGGAAGTCGTCGGCCTCATGTGCCTCGCGGTCTTCCTTAACGCGGACCGTCTGCCGGGGGAGCCGGTGCGTCGTGGCGACGAGCGGCTGCGTGCGGGCGCCCAGGCGCTCGGATCCGCCTTCCAGAAGATCAACTTCCTGCGCGACCTGGGCGCCGACTCGGACGGTCTCGGTCGCAGCTACTTCCCGGACGTCAAGCCCGGGTCGCTCACGCAGGTGCAGCTCGACGAGATCCTCGCTGAGATCGCCGCGGACCTCGAGGCCGCGCGCGGCGCGCTCCCGGGCCTGCCCCGGCGGGCCCGGATCGCCGTGGACGCGACGCTGGGCCTCTACGAACGGTTGCTGGGCCAGCTTGCGGCGACACCGCCGGAAGAGGTGCTCACCCGACGGGTCAGGGTCGCGACGCCCCGCAAGCTCGCCGTGGTGGCCGGGGTCGTCGCGCGGCAGTCGTGGGGGCACGCGTGAGCGCGGACGGGTCGGTGCGGCCGGGCGGCCTGGCCGGGCGCGTCGTCATCGTCGGCGGGGGGGTCAGCGGGCTCGCGACAGCCGCGCTCCTCGCGCGCGGCGGCGCCCTGGTGACGCTCCTCGAGCGGCACGACACCGTCGGCGGACGCACCGGGACCGTCTCGTTCGACGGCTTCCGGTTCGACACCGGACCGTCCTGGTACTTCATGCCCGAGGTCTTCGAGCACCTCTTCGCCCTGCTCGGGGAGCGCGTCGAGGACCATCTCGACCTCGTGCGGCTCGACCCCGCGTACCGGGTGTTCCCCGAGCCCGTCGCGGGCCAGCGCGCACAGACGCTCGACGTCGTGGCCGACGCCGAGACGAACTGGCGCACGTTCGACGCGCTCGAACCCGGGGCGGGGGAGGCCGTCCGCGCGTACGTGGCGGCGTCTGGCGAGGCCTACCGCACTGCGCTCGACCACTTCCTGTACACGACCTTCGCTCGGCTCGACCGGGTGCTCTCGGCCGACGTCGTGCGGCGCTCCGGGACGCTCGTGGGGCTGCTCACGCGGACGCTCGCCGCGCACGTCGAGAACACCGTGAAGCACCCGGTGCTGCGCCAGGTGCTCGGCTATCACGCGGTGTTCCTGGGGTCGTCGCCGTACCGGGTGCCCGCGCTGTACTCGCTCATGAGCCACCTCGACCTCGGCGACGGCGTCCGGTACCCGCGCGGCGGCATGTACACGCTCATCGAGGCGCTCGAACGGATCGCGCGCGCGAACGGGGTCGAGATCCGCACGGGCGCCGACGTCGTCGCGATCGAGGTCGATCGGACGCCCCGGTCCTGGCGGCACCCGCGGCGCACCGGGGTCGCGCGTGGCGTGCGCCTCGCGTCCGGGGAGATCGTCGAGGCTGACGTCGTGGTGTCCGCCGCCGACCGGCACCACACCGAGACCGCGCTGCTCGCCGCCGAGCACCGCTCGCTGCCGGCGTCGTGGTGGAAGGACCGCGGTCCCGGGATCTCGTCTTTGCTGATCATGGCAGGCGTGCGCGGAGAGCTGCCCGAGCTGCCGCACCACTCGCTGTTCTTCACGCGGGACTGGGCCGGGAACTTCGAGGACATCCTGGGCCCCGGCGCCCCCGGGTCGCCGGGTTCCGACCCCGACGACCTGCGCGTGCCTGACGCCGGGTCGCTCTACGTCTCCCGGACCTCCGCGACCGAGCCCGGTACCGCGCCCCCCGGTCACGAGAACCTGTTCGTCCTCGTCCCGTTCCCCGCCGACGCCCGGCTCGGCGCCGGCGAGACGGGCGCGTACTCGCGCGCCGCGCTCGAGGCGCACGCGGACCGCTACCTCGACCAGATCGGTCGTTGGGCAGGCATCCCCCACCTGCGCGACCGGGTCGTGACCCGGCGGGTCGTCGGCCCGGCCGACTTCGCGCGCGACTTCTCGGCTTGGCGCGGCAGCGCGCTCGGGATGGAGCACACGCTGCGTCAGAGCGCGATGTTCCGGCCCGGTGACGCCTCGGCGCGCGTCCCCAACCTCTTGCACGTCGGAGGTGGGACGATCCCCGGTGTGGGCCTGCCGATGTGCGCGATCAGTGCCGAGCTCGTCGTGAAGCGGATGCTCGGCGAGACGTCCGCGCACCCGCTTCCGAGCCCGCTGCGCCCGGGGTTCCTCGCCTCGGCACGTGCGGGCGGGGTGTGGGGGCGTGTGGTCGGGCGCCGGACGTGACCCGGTTCGCCTACCTCGGTGCGCTCGTGTTCTCGCTGGGCGGGCTCGCCGTCCTCGACCGGAGGTTTCGTCTCGCGTTCTGGTCCGACTGGCGGCGCGCGGCCGCGAGCGTCGGGATCGGCGTCGTCGGGTTCCTCGCGTGGGACTCCGCGGGGATCGGGCTCGGGATCTTCGCGCGCGGGGACAGCCCGCACACGACTGGGCTACTGATCGCTCCTGAGCTGCCCGTCGAGGAGGTCTTCTTCCTGACGCTGCTCTGCTACGTCGCGCTCCTCGTGTGGCGCGCGTTCGACAAGACAGCGCGGACCCGGGCCGCGGAGGCCAAGGACCCGGGCCGTTGACGTACCTCGCGCTCAACACCGCCGTGCTCGTCGTGCTGGTCGCGGTGTCCGCGTCCGCGCTCCGACGCCTGCGGGCATGGCCGATCGTCTGGACGGTCGTCCATCTGTGCATCATCACGCTCGTTTTCGACTCGCTCATGATCCAGGTCGGGCTGTGCGCCTACGACCCGGCGAAGATCATCGGCGTCTACCTCGGGAGCGCCCCGGTCGAGGACTTCGCCTACGCGGTCGCGGCCGGGATCGCGATGCCCGTGCTGTGGGCCGTGCTCGGGCGCCGAGGTGGACGCAGGTCCGCCTCGGCCGGCCCGGGGAGCGTCGAGGACTCGTCAGCCGTCGATGGTCCGTCGGCCGTCGAGGGCTCGACCGCGTGAGGCACGTGCTCGCGGCGTCGCGCCCGTTCTCCTGGATCAACACCGCGTTCCCGTTCGCGGCCGCGTTCCTGATGGCGACCGGGGGACGTATCGACGCCGTTCTCGTCGTCGGGACGCTGTTCTTCCTCGGCCCGTACAACCTGCTGATGTACGGGGTCAACGACGTGTTCGACTACGCGTCGGACCTCCGCAACCCGCGCAAGGGTGGGATCGAGGGCGGCCTCGTGGCTCCGGCTGAGGCCGCCGCGGCGCACCGGCGCATCCTCGTCGCCTGCGCCGTCACGACGGTGCCGTTCGCGGTCTGGCTCCTCACCGTCGGGTCCGGAGGCGCGGTCGCGGCGAACCTCACGCTGCTCGGCGTCCTGTTCCTCGTCGTGGCGTACTCCGCGCCGGTCCTGCGCTTCAAGGAGCGTCCGGTGCTCGACTCAGCGACCTCAGCGATGCACTTCGTCGGGCCCGCGCTCTACGCGCTCGTGCTGGTCGGTGCGGACCTCGGGGCGCGCACCGCGTGGCCGGTCCTGGTCGCGTTCATGGCGTGGGGGATGGGCTCGCACGCCTTCGGCGCCGTCCAGGACGTGCGCGCCGACCGCGAGGGCGGGATCGGCTCGGTCGCGACGGTTCTCGGCGCGCACGCGACGGTCGTCGCCTCGACCTTCGCCTACGCGCTCGCCGCGGTGGTCCTCCTCGCGGTGCCGTGGCCGGGGTGGCTCGCCGCGCTGCTCCCGCTACCGTACGTGGCCAACGCCGCGGCGTTCTGGTCGGTGCGCGACGCGGACTGTGAGCGGGCCAACCGCGGCTGGCGACGGTTCCTCTGGCTCAACCTGGTCACGGGCTTCGGCGTGACGATGCTGCTGATCGCGGTCGCCCGCACCTGACCGCTGAAGCCCGGACGACCTACGCGAGCCGGCTCCCAGCCCACGTCAGCCGCGCCTGAGTCGCCACTGCGGTGCGACAGCGGCCTCGAGGATGTCGTCGATGGTCAGGACGCCGATGAGGCGGTCGTCGCGGTCGAGGACCGGCAGGAGGAGCAGGTTGTAGTCGGCCATGGCCAAGGTGATCTCGGGCAGGTCGGCGTCGGGGTGGACGTGAACGGGGTGTGGAGCGGCGAGATCGGCCATGGCCGTCGCGGGGTCGCTCTGGATCAGCGCGACCAGGCTGACTGCGCCGACCAGGCGGTCGAGCTCGTCGTGGCAGAAGGCGACCACGATCGCCTCGGGCTGCATCTGGGTGGCGGCGCTGACGGCGTGGACGACCTCGGCTGCCGTGGCGGTGGAGGGGACCAGCAGGTAGTCGACGCTCATCAGCCCGCCCGCGGTCGCCTCTTGGTAGCCGAGCAGGTCGGTGATCTTCGCTCGCTGCATCTCGGGGAGCAGTCCCAGCACGGCGAGGCGGCGCTCCTGGGGCAGATCGAGCAGCGCGTCGGCGGCGTCGTCAGAACGCATCCGTCCCAGGACGTCGGCGATCTGTGGGTCGGTGCGAGCCTCGAGCAGGTCGCTGGCCTGGTCCTCATCGAGCTCTTCGAAGACGTCGGCCTCGAGGTCGGCGTGGGCGTGGGCGCGGCTGAGCAGCTCGTGCTGCTCATGGTCGGAGGCGTCCTCGATGAGGTCGGCCAGCTGAGCGGGCTTGAGTCGGCGGAGCCCGCCCAGGCGCGCGCGGGAGGCCAGCGATCCGTCGTGCCCGATGAGCGCCTCGACCCCGGCCCAGTCGCGCCAGGTGTGTCCCGCACGGCGCCGGAGCAGCCCGCGGGCGTGGATGTCGACCGCCGTGGCTACCCAGCTCTCGCCGGCGTGGGTCAGCAGGATGTCGTGGGCGGTGACCAGCCCGGGTTGCTCGACATCGACCAACCGGTGGCCGAGGACGTCGCCGCGCAGCAGGACCTCACCGATGCGTCGCTCGCGGGGGCGCAGGTCGAGGCGCGCCGAAGTGAGCTCGAGGTGCTGGTCGTCCCACGCCAGGATCTCGGTGGCCGGGACGAACAGCTCGCGGCCGCCGACGTCGGCAACAAGGCCGGTCACGAGCGGGTAGTCGTCCTCGCGCAGGCGCACGATGATGTCGCTGAGCCGCCCGAGCCCGTGCCCGGCGCCGTCGACAGCGGTCCGGCGCAGCAGTGCGGACAGCAGCAGGGTGCGGGCGAGCCCGGTCGCAGGAGCGGGCTGGTCGTTGGTCACACCGGTCATCGCCCTCTTCCTTGTCGGGGTTCGGTAGCGCGGGGTGGTCAAGAGCCGAGGGCGAGCTGGACGACCTTGACCACGACGAGCGCGGAGGCCAGCAGCAGGTAGCCGCGCAGGACGGTCAGCCCGGTCCTGCTCCCGGCGCTCAGCACGGGCTTGGTCAGGAGCGCGGGCGGGGGCATCCGCCAGGTGGCCCGGTCGAGTGCAGGGGCGCGGGCGTCGGCGCTGCGCGAGTCCTTGTGGTGTCGCCCGGACCACACGAGGTAGCCGCCCGCGACCAGGGTCAGTGCTGTCCCAGCGGCGAAGACGGCGATGATCTGGGTCGAGGTGATCGCGGGGAACAGGACGCTCGCCGTGAGGACCGTGGAAAGCATCACCAGGATCGCGATGACCGCCCCGCTGAACACGTTCATGCCCCGGCGGTTCACCCACGGCCCGAGGACGCCGCGGTCGTTGCACAGCAGGAGCAGGAACACCGTCGCGGCGTGCTCGACGATGCCGCCGAGGTCTTTCAGCTCCTCAGCGCCCTGGGCCGGCTGCACCTGCTGTGGATACTGTCCGACGCCGAGGTCGACGTCAGCACGCTCGTCGCCGCCGTCGGCGGAACAAAGGCGGGCATCAGCCAGCACCTCGCCAAGCTGCGTCTCGCCGGTTGGGTCGACTCGCGCAGGGATGGACGACGCCTCCTGTACCGAGTGGTCGACCCGCACATCACGACCTTGCTCCTCCCAGCGGTTGAGCACGTCCTCGACCTGCGCCGCGCGCGGACGACAGAGCGCTGACCCGCTGCCGGCAGTGCATGGTGCGCCTTGGGGTGTCTAACCTGAACGGACGTCCGGGGATGAACCCGTCATCGAGGTAGGCACACTGTGATCTGGATCATCCTGGCGATCGTCGCGGGTGTCGTCGTCGCATTCATCGTCGCTGCGGTCATCGGTGCGATCACGCGCGCTGTCGGTCGCGGTTCCCCTGTCGCGGCCGACCTGGCCCGGCGCTCGCGTCGGCCGCTGCGCGCGGCCCTGATGGTGATCGGGGTGTGGCTCGGGTTGCGTCTGGCGACCGACTCGTCGCCGTGGGTCGTCGACGTCGAGCACGTGATGCTGATCTTGCTGATCGCGACGACCGCCTGGCTCATCGGGACGCTCGCGTTCGTCGCGGAGGACGCCGCGTTCCTGCGGTTCCGCATCGACGTCCCCGACAACCGGCACGCCCGCCGTGTCCGCACCCAGATCGTGGTGATGCGCCGGCTCACTGTTGTGATCCTCGTCCTCGGTGCGATCGCCGCGGCGCTGCTCACATTCCCTGCGGCGCGGGCGTTCGGCACCGGGTTGATCGCCTCGGCCGGCCTCATCTCGATCGTCGCTGGCCTCGCGGCGCAGAGCTCGCTCGCGAACCTGTTCGCCGGCCTCCAGCTCGCGTTCACGGACGCGATCCGCGTGGACGACGTCGTCGTCGTCGACAACCAGTGGGGGCGCATCGAGGAGCTCACGCTCACCTACGTCGTCGTGCACGTGTGGGACGACCGGCGACTCATCCTGCCGTCCACGCACTTCACGACGACTCCGTTCGAGAACTGGACGAGGCGTGCATCGGACCTGCTCGGGACCGTCGAGCTCGACCTCGACTGGGCCGTGCCCGTCGCGGCGATGCGCGCCGAGCTCGTCCGCCTGCTCACCGTGACCGACCTGTGGGACCACCGCGTCGGCATCCTGCAGGTCACCGAGGCGACAGGTGGGCTGGTCCGCGTTCGAGCCCTCGCCAGCGCGCCCGACGCCCCCACGCTGTTCGACCTGCGCTGCTACGTCCGCGAGGGGCTCGTGGCGTGGGTGCAGCGGACCGCACCCGACGCGCTCCCGCGCACCCGGCTCGAGACTGTCGAGACGGCGGCCCCCGTCGCGGCAGCCGCACCGACGGTGACGTCGTACGGCGAGCTGGCGATGACGCCACCGCTCGGCACCGGGGAGCAGGTGACCCGACGCAGCGCCCGGGCGGCGGTCCAGCCCGACGCACCCAGGCCGGGAGACACGCAGCGACTCGAGCTCGGCGCGCAGGACTCGCGGCTCTTCACCGGGAGCATCGATGCGATCGAGCGCTCGCGGGCCTTCGCCGGCCCGGGCGTCGAGGCGATCGCCGAGCGCGAGCACGCGGTCCGCGAGTGGGACACCTGGGGTGGCGGCCCGAGTGGGCCGGTGACGGTCGTGGGTCCGCCGGTATCGTCTGCGACTCCGGTCGAGGCTGCGCCGAACCGCGCGTCGTCGGCTCCCGCGTCGCCTGTCTCTGCCTTGCCTGACTCCGCGCCGTCCGACCCGCAGATGCCTGCGACAGAGACGCCGGCCGGGGGCGAGCCTCCAGCCGACGAGACGCGCGACGTGCGGCGTGACTGACCTCAGCGGCGACGCCGGCCCCCGGTGACCGCGCCGTAGATCAGGAACACGATGACCGCGCCCGCGATGGCGAGCAGCCACGTGCGGATCGAGAAGAAGTCGCCGAGCCCGACCCCGAGCAGCTGGCCGCCGAGCCAGCCGCCCAGCACCGCACCCAGGACGCCGAGCACGAGGGTCAGGAGCCAGCCCGCGCCGTTGCGCCCCGGAAGCAGCGCCTTGGCGATGACGCCCGCGAGCAGGCCGAGCAGGAGGAACGCGAAAAAGCCCATGAGGATCAGCTCCGGTATCGATCGATCGTTGATGTCGGCAGTGAACGTCGCACATCCGGCCGCTCCCCGCACCCTGAGAGGGCGGGGCACCGACCCGACAGCCCATCTCGACCTCGTCAGCCTCGCACTCGTACCAGTACGCTGCGCCCCATGCGTGGGTGGCTGCGACGCGTCCCAGCGGCGGGTGGTGCATGACTGGCATGCTGCCTCCGCTGACTCCCATGACGTTGCTGACGTCATGGGTGCTCGACCCTCTGGGCGCGTCGCTCGCCGCAGCACTGGTCGGCCTGTACGCGATGGGACTCGTCCGCGCGCGGCGCCGCGGTGTGCCGTGGCCCTGGCCGCGGAGCGTGGCCTTCCTGGTCATGGGCGTCGGCTCCCTCATCCTCGCCACCTGCGGGGGGATCGCGGCGTATCGCTCGTCGCTGTTCTGGGCGGGCGCGGTCCAGGCGACCGTGCTCTCGGCCGTGACACCCGTGGGTCTCGCGCTCGGCGACCCCGTCAGTCTGGCCGAGAAGACGTGGGGCGACGCGAGGGTTCGGCAGCTGCGTCGCGCGCTGCGCGGACCGGTTGCGCGCGTCCTCATGTTTCCGCTGGTGAGCTCGGCTCTCGCGATCGGGTCGTTGATCGTCGTCTTCTTCACCGGGTACTTCGTCGCGTCGACGTCCAGTGCCCTCGTCCGTGCGGCGCTCGAGGCGCAGATGCTGGTGACGGGTTCGCTGTTCGTGCTCCCGCTGCTCGGCGAGGACCTGTTGCCGGCGTGGTGCACGCCTCCGGTGCGGGCGGTCATCGCGTTCGCCGACGGGCTTCTCGACGCGCTGCCGGGCATCTTCGTCATGACCGCGTCGCCGGTGCTGGCACGCGGAGCGGTGGGGCTGACGACCCGGGCCTGGGGTCCCACGCCGGAGCTGGACCAGAAGCTCGGGGGAGGCGCGATGCTTCTGGTCGCCGAGGTGGTCGGGCTGCCCGTGCTTGCGGCGATCATCGCGTCCTGGGTGCGCTCCGACGAGGCCGCCGCGCGCGAGGTCGACGCCGCGCTCGATGCCCTCGCGCCGGAGTCGGTCGAACCTGAGCGCAACCGGCCCTGGTGGGAGACCGATCCCCGTTTCACCGACCGGCATGAGTGACCCGGGCCACAGGCGGGCGTGACGGCCGGGGAATGTTGCGACAGCTGATCCAAGCGCTGGCCAGGCAGGCCACTCGATCTTCCCGATGAGCTCGGCGCTGGCCGCCGGCCGTGGAAGCCGTCGAGGTAGCCGCGGCCGGTCGTTCGGCAGATCTCTCGCCCGGTCGACGCCGACAGTGCCCTGACCTGGACAGATGCGGTGGGCCCCGTGGGGCTCGAACCCACGACCCGCGGATTAAAAGTCTGGTCTAGCCGGGTTGGCGGGTGTCAGTTTGTGCCGTCAGGGCCGGAATCATGCGGAAGCGAGTGACGCCGCGTCCGTCTGGTGCTGCGCCGTATCACGAGGTTTGTGACATCTGTGTGACAGAAATCCATTCGCTCGTTGCACATACGCGCGCAGCCAGCCTGCTGCCTCGCGGGCGACCTGGCGGGCCGACACGCCCGCGGGGAAGATCTGCGGCCGCTGGCTCGTCAACTCCGGCGGGAGTCTGCGGGACAGGAGGGGTGGCGGCAAAGCACAGAATGCCCTCCAGGAGCCCCATCAGTCGGTGGATCGGCACAGTTGCCCATGCCGGGGCTTCATGCGCCCCAGGTCGATTCCCGCTGGTTGAAGGTCGCGATGTGGCTCCAGTCCGACGGCATCCCCCGACGCCGTCGCTGCTGGGAGGGCACGCACCGGCCGCGGAGCCTTCGCATTGTCCGACTTCGACCGAGACGTGACTGGGGTTCGGACCTGACTTGTTCTGCTCACCACGGCGCGACCTCGACCACTGCGGGGTCCTGCTTGGCCAGGAACTTCGTGACCTTGGCCAGGGAGTCCATGGACCGGTAGAACTCCGCTCCGGACGTGGAGCCCACTTGCTCGGCCAGCGCGATGAGGTCCACTCTCTGGGCCCAAATGGCCGCGGCGGAGGCGGCCGTGCCGTCCCGGACGCCGGAGTAGGCCGCGCGTTCCTGCTGGGCGTGGGCGAAGCGGGCATTGGCCAGGTCGAAGCCCTGGCCGAAGACGGCTCCGTCCGCCATCCACGTCGCGTGCATCACGCCCTGGGCCAGGAGGCCCACCGTGCGCATCCTCGCTAGCACCCGGCGGGCTCCGCGGTCCTCCAGACCGAGTAGGCGGTGCAGAGCGTGCACGTCGATGGGGGTGTCCACCGGGCCGGTGCGGGCCACGAGCCGCCACACCTCGAAGCGATACGCCCCGAACGGTGCCCACAAGTCATTGCCCGGATCCATGGTCCGGGCGTTCAGCCACCCAAGATCGAGGTCCGGGAGGCCTGCTGGGCGGCCGGACAGTTCGGCCCCACATCTACAGATATAAGTCTTCTTTACAGGGGTGCTACGAAGGTCCTCTGTACTACTACTGATTGATACAGAAGCAGTACATGGCAGAAGTCTTAGGTCTGTATATGTGGGGCCGAACTGTCCGGACCTGGTCGGGTCGGGCGCCGCCCTGTCCTTCCTGGCCTCCATCTCCCGCGCTGTCCACGTGGCCGCCTCCAGGTCACCGCTGGAGGTCCCGGACGCCACGAGGCTCACCAGACCAGTCCTCAGGGCTTCCGCCAGCGGCCAGTGCTGGTGACCCATCCCGGAGGCGGCCTCGATTTCGCGTCGTGGTATGGCCACGACCTTCCGTCGGCCGCCCTCCCGCACCAGGACGGTGAGAACCGCGATAAGGCCCACGGCCCGGGCGGAGACCGACAGGTCCCCCAA
>JABBOW010000169.1 GCA_012927595.1 Cellulomonas sp. | reverse complement strand
CGTTCGCCGGTGAGCAGGTCGACGCCGGTCAGCGGTACCTCGACGGGCTGGTCGCCGTGGTTGAGGACGATCGCGTAGCCGGCCTCGGTGCCGTGGCGGACCACGAGCTCGACCTCGTCGGGCAGGCTGGACGGCGCGATGCCGGCGTCGCGGTAGACGGGCTCGAGCAGGTCCGCGAGCGCGTCGACGTCGAGGCGGGTCGAGATGTACCAGCCGGTGCCCGAGCCGTGCGGGTTCCGGGTCACGGCGGGTCGGCCGGCGGCGGGCCCGTCGACGTAGGTCCCGACGACGGTCGCTCCGTCGAGCGTGAGGTCGTCGGCCCACACGTCGCCCACGAGCTCGAGGCTCGCGTGCTCCGCGCCCGAGCCCGCCGTCGCGCGATCGAGCGCCACATGCACGTGCTCACCGGCACGCAGCGGGAGGAACTCCTCGACGCTGACGCCCAGGGCCTCGCGCAGCGGCGCGCCGAACCCGCCGGGGTGCACCGCGTCGTTCTCGTCGACGATGCCCGCGAAGTACGACACGAGCAGCGTGCCGCCGTCGGCCACGTACTGCGCGAGGTTCGCGCCTGCGGCGGCGGTGAGCAGGTACGACGCGGGGGCGACGACGAGGCGGTACCCCGACAGGTCGGCGTCCGGGCGGGCGAAGTCGACCGTGTGGCCGTCACGCCACAGGCGGTCGTAGAACGCGTCGATGCGCTCGCGGTGGTCGAGGTCCTCGCTCGGACGCCACTCAAGGTCCTGGGCCCAGAACGACTCCCAGTCCCAGAGGATCGCGACGTCGGCCTGCACGCGCGAGCCGAGGACCTCGTCGAGCAGGCCGAGCTCGGCGCCGAGCGCGCACACCTCGCGCCAGGTGCGGGTGCCGGTCCCGGCGTGGGGAAGCATCGCGGAGTGGAACTTCTCGGCGCCCGAGCGCGACGCGCGCCACTGGAAGAACAGGATCGCGTCGGCCCCGCGCGCGAGGTGGCCGAGCGAGTTGCGGGCCATCTCGCCGGGGCGCTTCGCGACGTTGCGCGGCTGCCAGTTGACCGCCGACGTCGAGTGCTCCATGAGGATCCACGGGCGACCGCCCGCGACCGAGCGGGTGAGGTCCGCGGCGAGCGCGAGGCCGACGTGCCCGCGCTCGTCGGCGGCCGTGAGGTAGTGGTCGTTCGAGACGATGTCGACCTCGCGGGCCCAGCGCCACAGGTCGACCGACCCGCACGCACCGGCCATGAAGTTGGTCGTGATCGGGACGTCCGACTCCGCGCGGATCGCGTCCCGCTCGCCGACGAAGCACTCGAGGAGGGCGTCGTTCGTGAACCGTGCGAAGTCGAGGCGCTGGGACGGGTTGACGATGCTGGGGGCGACGGCGGGGACCTCGAGGTGCTCCCACGCGCCGTAGCGCTGACCCCAGAAGGCCGTGCCCCAGGCGGCGTTGAGCGCCTCGAGCGTGCCGTAGCGGAGCTTGAGCCACCCGCGGAAGGCGGCTGCGGACACGGGGGAGTAGTCCTCGGACACGGGTGCGCCGTACTCGTTGTGCACGTGCCAGAGCGCGAGCGCCGGGTGACGGCCGTAGCGCCGGGCCAGCTCGCGGGCGATCGCGACGGAGGCGCGCCGGTACTCGGGCGAGCTCGGGCTGACCATGCCGCGCGAGCCGAACCCGAGCACGGTGCCGTCCCGCGAGACGACGCGCGTGTGCGGGTAGGCGTGGAAGAACCAGGCGGGCGGGGAGGCGGTCGGGGTCGCCAGGTCGACGCGGATGCCGTGCGCGTGCAGCAGGTCGATCAACCGGTCGAGCCAGCCGAACTCGTAGACGCCCTCGGACGGCTCGAGCAGCGCCCACGAGAAGATGCCGATGCTGACGAGGTTGACCCCGGCCTCGCGCATGAGCGCCATGTCCTGCGCCCAGACCTCCTCGGGCCACTGCTCGGGGTTGTAGTCGCCGCCGTAGGAGACGTGCTCGACACCCGTGAGCCACTGTGCTCGGGGGGCGGCGACGCTCGGCTGCGCGCCCGAGGGCTCGACACCACCGACGGGCCCCATCGGCGAGCGGCGGAGGTCTGCGGTCATGGTGTGGTGCTCCTCGACGGTCTGCTGCGCACTCGTGTGCGTGGTGCGGGTGAACTGTGCACGCTCACAGTCGCTTGACCCGTGCAACGACTAGATAACACTAGGCAGGCCGGTATTGACAAGGACCGGCACCCTGGACTTACTGTGACCGTGCACAGGTACAGCAGCGCCCTTGAGGCGCACGCGGTGCCGCCCACCGCGACGGAGCGGTGGGTCCCCAACGAGGAGGACAGATGCGCCTGCACACAGGCACCCGGGCTGCCACCATCGTCGCCGCGACGGCACTGCTCGCGGCGGCATGCTCTGGCGGTACGAGCAGCAGCACCACGACGGACGCCGCGACGACAGCAGCCGCCGCCAACGAGAAGGTCGAGCTCACGTTCTGGACCTGGGCCCCGAACATGGACAAGGTCGTCGAGGGCTGGAACGCGGCCCACCCCGACATCCACGTCACGGTCAACAAGCAGGATGGCGGCGACCCCGCGGTCACCAAGCTCCTGACGGCGATCAAGGCCGGCAGCGGTGCGCCGGACATCATGCAGGCCGAGTACCAGAAGATCCCGACGCTCGTCTCCGCGGACGCGCTCGCCGACATCAAGGGCGACATCGACCCGGGCCTGGCGAAGCAGTTCCCCGACGGCGTCTGGAACGCGGTCACGCTCGGTGGCGACTCGGTCTACGCCGTGCCGCAGGACTCCGGCCCCATGGAGTTCTACTACCGCACCGACGTCTTCGACCAGCTCGGCCTGACTGTCCCGACGACGTGGGCCGAGTTCGCCGACGTGGCGGCCAAGCTGCACACGGCCGACCCGACCAAGTACCTCGGGACGTTCTCCGCGGCCGACGCCGGGTGGTTCACCGGTCTCGCGCAGCAGGCCGGTGCGTCCTGGTGGGGCATCGACGGCAACGCGTGGAGCGTGTCGATCAACGACGCGGCGACGCTCAAGGTCGCCGACTACTGGGGCGGGCTCGTCGAGTCCGGCGTCATCGACAACAAGCCGATGTACACCCCGGAATGGAACGCCGCGCTGAACAACGGCACGCAGGTCGGCTGGCTCTCGGCCGTCTGGGCACCCGGTGTCCTCGCGGGTAACGCCGCTGACACCGCGGGCAAGTGGAAGATGGCGCCCATGCCGCAGTGGGACGCCGCCAAGCCGTCGACCGGCAACTGGGGCGGCTCGGCCGTCGCCGTCACGTCGCAGTCCAAGCACGCCAAGGAGTCCGCGCAGTTCATCACGTGGCTGAACACCGACCAGAAGGCCGTCACCTCGCTGGTCAAGGAGGCCGGCATCTACCCGGCCAACATCCCGGCGCAGACCGAGGCGCTCGCGTCCCCGCCGGCGTTCTTCTCCAACCAGCCCGACTTCTACACGCTCGCGGGCAAGATCGCGCAGACAGCGGGCAGCTTCACGTTCGGACCGAACGTCAACGTCGCCTACTCGGCGTACAACGACGAGTTCGGCAAGGCTGCCGAGGCGAAGTCGAAGGCGGCCTTCACCGCGGCCGTCCAGTCGATGCAGAAGATCACGATCGAGGACCTCAAGACCTCCGGGTTCTCGGTCAAGTGAGCGACGAGGGCGGCCGTCCGGTGACCCGGGCGCCCGCCCTCGCCCGCCGTCGTGCCCCGGCGGCCCGTCTGACCATCCATGCCACCTGCTCAGGGAGACTCCTGTGACCACCTCGACGGTCCCCGCCCCGGCCGCCTCACCGGACCGCGCTCGCGCCGCGGCGGCCCGACCTCGATCTCCTCGTCGGCCGACCGGCCGGGTGCTGGCGCCCTACGGGTTCCTCGCCCCCGCCGCCGTCCTGTTCGCGGCGTTCCTCGCCCTGCCCATCGGGTACGCGGCGTACCTGAGCCTGCGGACCGTCAAGGTCAGCGGCCTCGGGCTCGGCAAGGGCTCGCGGCGCGAGATCTGGGCCGGGCTCGACAACTACGCGCGCTCGCTGTCCGACCCGGAGTTCCTCGGCTCGGTCGGGCGCGTCGGGCTCTACGGCCTGATCGTCGTCCCGACCATGCTCGGCCTCGCGCTGCTGTTCGCGCTCCTGCTCGACTCGCGTCGGACGCGGGGCCGCAACTTCTCCCGCGTGGCGATCTTCCTGCCGTACGCGGTCCCCGCGGTCATCTCGTCGCTGCTGTGGGGGTTCCTCTACCTGCCGGCCGTGAGCCCGTTCTACTACGTGTTCCAGCACGCGGGCTGGGACGTCCCGACCATCATGTCCTCGCGCCTCGTCGTCTTCGCGGTCGCGAACATCGCAGTGTGGGGCGGCACGGGCTTCAACATGGTGGTGATCTACACCGCGCTCAAGGCGATCCCTACCGAGCTCTACGAGGCGGCGACGATCGACGGCGCGAGCGAGCTCGCGATCGCGTGGCGCATCAAGATCCCGATCGTGATGCCCGCGCTCATCATGACGTTCGTCTTCTCGATGATCGCGACGCTCCAGGTGTTCGCCGAGCCGGTCACGCTGAAACCGCTGACCAACACGATCTCGAGCACGTGGACCCCGCTCATGAAGGTGTACCGGGACGCGTTCACGCGCGACGACCTGTACTCCGCCGCGGCGACCTCGGTCGTCATCGCGGCCGCCACGTTCATCCTCTCGTTCGGGTTCCTGCGCCTCGTGCAGAACCGTGCTTTCAGCCAGGAGAAGTGACATGACGGTGATGACGGCCCCGCCCCGACCCTCGCAGCGCGCCACCCGACCCGTCCGGGCGGGCAGCCGTGCCGCGGGCCGCCCGAGCGCCACGAGCACGCTGATCCTCCTGCTCGGCGCCGCCTACTGCCTCCTGCCCGTGGCCTGGGTGCTCGTCGCGTCGTCGAAGAGCGCCTCGGAGCTGTTCTCGACGTTCACGTTCGCGCCCTCCACCCACCTGGTCGAGAACGTCACGACGCTGTCGGGCTACCGCGGCGGGCTGTTCTGGCGGTGGATGGCGAACACGGCCCTGTACGCCGGCGTCGGCGGCCTCGCGTCGGTGCTCGTCTCGGGGATGGCCGGGTACGGGCTCGCGAAGTTCCGGTTCGCGGGCAAGAAGGCGATCTTCAACGTGCTGCTCGCGGGCGTCCTGGTGCCCGGCGTCGTGCTCGCGATCCCGCAGTACCTGCTGCTCGCGAAGGTCGGCCTGACCAACACGTACTGGGCGGTCCTGCTGCCGAGCATCATCAGCCCGTACGGCATCTACCTCGCGCGCATCTACGCGGCCGCGGCCGTGCCCGACGACGTCGTCGAGGCCGCCCGCACCGACGGCGCACGCGAGGGCCGGATCTTCCGGTCCATCGCGGTCCCGATGATGCTGCCGGGGCTCGTCACGGTCTTCCTGTTCCAGTTCGTCGCGATCTGGAACAACTTCATGCTGCCGTACATCATGCTCGGCGACGACAAGCTGTTCCCGATCACCGTGGGGCTCTCGGGCCTGCTGAACCAGGGCGCGTCGCAGCCCGCGATGTACACGTCGGTGATCACGGGCGCGCTGCTGTCCGTCATCCCGCTCATCGCGCTGTTCCTCACGCTGCAGCGGTACTGGCAGGTCGACCTCGCGGCGGGCGCGGTCAAGGCCTGACGTGCGCCTAGAGTCTCGTTCCGTGGACCACCAGCAGGCCGTGCGCAAGCGTCCGACCATCCGCGACGTCGCGGCTGCGGCGGGTGTCTCGCGGGGCACCGTCTCGCGGGTCATCAACGGCGGTCACTGGGTGTCCCCGGAGGCGCTCGCGGCCGTCAATGAGGCGATCCGCGCCACGGGGTACGCCGCGAACCAGCACGCGCGCAGTCTCGTGACGGGCCGCTCGAACTCCGTCGCGTTCCTGCTCACCGAGCCCCAGCACCTGCTGTTCGAGGACCCGAACTTCTCGATCCTGCTGCGCGGTGCGGCCGAGGCGCTCGCCAAGCGCGAGATGCCGCTGCTGCTCATGGTCGCGGGCACCCCCGAGGAGCGCGCGCGCATCACGGCGTACGTCACGGCCGGCCACGTCGACGGCGTGCTGCTCATCTCCTCGCACCAGGGCAACCCGATGGTCAGCGCGCTGCTGCGGGCGGGCGTCCCGACGATCGCGTGCGGCATCCCGCTGGGCTTCGAGGGGAAGGTCGGGTACGTCGCGGCCGACGACGCGGGCGGCGCACGCATCATGACCCGGCACCTGCTCGACCTGGGCCGCACCCGCGTGGCGACGATCACCGGCCCGCTCGACACGTCGGGCGGCACCCTGCGGCTCGACGGGTACCGCGCCGAGCTCGGCGACCGCTTCGAGGAGACCCTCGTCGCGCACGGCAACTACTCGCGCGACTCCGGCAACCGTGCGATGTGCGAGCTGCTGGACCGGCACCCCGACCTCGACGCGGTGTTCGTCGCCTCGGACCTCATGGCGTCCGGTGCGCTCGTCGCGCTGCGGGAGAGCGGACGGCGCGTGCCCGGCGACGTCGCCGTCGGCGGCTTCGACGACAACGGGCTCGCCGCGAACGTGCACCCTGCGCTCACGACGATGCGGCAGCCGTTCGAGCGGATCAGCGCCGAGATGGTGCGTCTGCTGCTCGAGGTCATCGAGGGTCAGGATCCCGCCGCGATCACGGTACCTACGTCCCTGGTGCTTCGGGACTCTGCCTGAAACAGGCGCCACCCAGGCGAGACGAAAGGTCCCACCACAGGGTGGATTGGCTGCACCGGGTGTTGAACCAGGGCAGCATGGGTGCGGCGACGCAGGCAACGAGGCATGCGTCCTGTGCGAGGAGGTGCGTCACGTCTACCTACGTGTTCGACTTCAGTGAAGGCAACAAGGACCAGAAAGACCTTCTGGGCGGCAAGGGCGCAAACCTCGCCGAGATGACCAGGCTGGGCCTTCCGGTGCCGCCCGGTTTCACCATCACGACGGAGGCCTGCCGCAGCTACATGGCGAACGGCGCCCTGCCCGCCGAGCTGCGCGTCGAGGTGACGATGGCGGTGCGCAGGCTCGAGGACGCCGTGGGTCGGAACCTGGGCGACTTCCACGAGCCGTTGCTGGTGTCGGTGCGTTCCGGCGCGAAGTTCTCGATGCCGGGAATGATGGACACGATCCTCAACGTCGGGCTCAACGACGCCTCCGTGCAGGGGCTGGCCGAGTTCTCGAACGACGCTCGCTTCGCGTGGGACTCCTACCGTCGTCTCATCCAGATGTTCGGCAAGACGGTCCTCGGGATCGATGGCGACCTGTTCGCGCACGCCCTCGACGACATGAAGAAGGCGCGCGGTGCGGCGATCGACACCGACCTCACGGCGAGCGACCTCAAGGAGCTCGTCGAGCAGTTCAAGACGATCGTGCGGGACGAGTCGGGACGTGAGTTCCCGCAGCACGCGCGCGAGCAGCTCGACCTGGCCATCACGGCCATCTTCGAGTCGTGGAACACCGACCGCGCACGCCTGTACCGGCGTCGTGAGCGCATCTCCGACGACCTCGGCACGGCCGTGAACGTCGTGAGCATGGTGTTCGGCAACCTGGGCCCCGACTCGGGCACCGGCGTCTGCTTCACGCGTGACCCGGCGACCGGCGAGGTCGGCGACTACGGCGACTACCTGCAGAACGCGCAGGGCGAGGACGTCGTCGCGGGCATCCGCAACACGCTGTCCCTTGCGGACTTCGAAAAGCTCGACCCGCAGTCGTTCGCGGACCTTCGCCAGGCCATGCGCCGGCTCGAGACCCACTACCGCGACCTGTGCGACATCGAGTTCACCGTCGAGCGCGGCAAGCTGTGGATGCTGCAGACCCGGGTCGGCAAGCGGACCGCCAACGCGGCGTTCCGCATCGCGACCCAGCTCGTCGACGAGCACCTCATCACCATGGACGAGGCGCTCGAACGGGTCACCGGTCAGCAGCTCAGCAACCTGATGTTCCCGCAGTTCGACGCCGCCGCGCCGCGCACGCTGCTCGCCAAGGGCATGGCCGCATCACCGGGGGCCGCCGTCGGGGCGATCGTGTTCGACTCGAAGACCGCGCAGGCGTGGGCGGCCGAGGGCAAGGACGTCATCCTGGTCCGCCGCGAGACCAACCCGGACGACCTGGGCGGCATGATCGCCTCCGTCGGGGTGCTCACGTCGCGGGGTGGCAAGACCTCGCACGCCGCGGTCGTCGCCCGTGGCATGGGCACGACCTGTGTCGTGGGCGCCGAGGCGCTCGAGGTCGACGCGACCGCTCGCACGGTCCACGTCGGCAAGCGCGTGCTCAAGGAAGGCGAGACGATCGCCATCGACGGCTCGACCGGTGAGGTGTTCCTCGGGTCGGTTCCCGTCGTGCCGTCACCGGTCGTCCAATACCTCGAGGAGGGGCTCGACGCAGCACTCGAGCACACGACGGACGAGGACACGATCATCCTCGTGCGTGCGGTCGACCGGATCCTCAAGCACGCGGACAGCGTGCGCCGCCTGCACGTGCACGCCAACGCCGACACGGCCGACGACGCGCACCGCGCCCGCATCTGGGGTGCGCAGGGGATCGGCCTGTGCCGCACCGAGCACATGTTCCTCGGCGAGCGCCGCGTGCTGATCGAGCGCGTCGTGCTGGCCCGGGAGGACGCCGAGCGCCAGTCGGCCCTCGACGCGTTGCTCCCGCTGCAGCGTGCGGACTTCATCGACATCCTCCGCGAGATGGACGGGCTGCCGACGACGATCCGGCTGATCGACCCCCCGCTGCACGAGTTCCTCCCCGACCTCACCGCACTGTCCGTCCGGGTCGCGCTCGCCACAGACCGGCGCGAGCGCGGCGAGAAGAAGGAGACGCAAGAGGACTTCGACCACGACGTCCAGCTCCTCGCAGCGGTCGAGCGCATGCACGAGGCCAACCCGATGCTCGGTCTGCGCGGCGTGCGCCTCGGGCTCGTCGTGCCCGGGCTGTTCGCCCTGCAGATCCGGGCTATCGCCGAGGCCCACGCGACCCGGCTCAAGGAAGGCGGCCACCCGCGCGCGGAGATCATGGTTCCGCTCGCCGCGTCGGTCATGGAGCTGCGCCTCGTGCGCGACGAGGCCGAGGCGATCCTCGCCGAGGTGGCCAAGGCCGAGGGCGTCGAGCTGGACATCGCGATCGGCGCGATGATCGAGCTGCCGCGTGCGGCCCTCACGGCCGGCCGGATGGCGGGCGAGGCCGACTTCTTCTCGTTCGGCACCAACGACCTGACCCAGACCACCTGGGGCTTCTCGCGTGACGACGTGGAGAGCGCGTTCTTCGCCGAGTACACGGACCTGGGCGTCATCGCCGTGTCGCCGTTCGAGACGATCGACCGCACAGGGGTCGGCCGGCTCGTCCGTCTCGCCGTCGAGGAGGGCAGGGCCGCGCGGCCCGACCTGACCATCGGTGTGTGCGGCGAGCACGGCGGCGACCCGGAGTCGGTGCACTTCTTCGACGAGGTCGGGCTCGACTACGTGTCGTGCTCGCCGTTCCGGGTGCCGATCGCGCGGCTCGAGGCCGGACGCGCCTCGGTCGCGAAGGGCGGCAGCGACACGCGCTGAGCCTGACGAGCGGTAGCGCATTCCCGGTCCGGGCTGCGACGGCGACGTCGCAGCCCGGACCCTTGCGCACCGCCTTGCGTTGGGGCTCACTGCCGGTGTCCGGGGCCGGAGTCCTCTGTGTGGCGGCACGCGTCGGGCTCGGCGTGCTCGTCGTCGGTGCGACACGGGCGGCCAACCCCACAAGTTGCCAGTACACCCGTTGATCGACCAGGCTGGAAGTCAGCGGGGGACGGCTCGAAGGAGCGCCTCCGCTCGTTCCCGCATCGTCTGCGCGACATCGAGTAGTTCCGACGCCGCCGCTCCCCAGGCTTCTCGGGCAGTTTCCCATTTCGTCCGATATGGTGCCAGGAATGCCGCCTGGTCCTCTGTCGGGTGAGTCCAAAGCCCGCCACCGCCCAGGCGTTCCTTCAATTTGGAGTTTTCGGGCTTGCTCGCGACATTCGCCCACGAGCCAGGATAGTCGTCAAGCGCGCCGAGGAGTTCGGTCGTGCGCAACAGAAGTTGTCGCAACTCGGGGTCGTTCGCCAGTCGGTAGGAGGCATCTACGATCCGCGACGAGGGGAGCGGCCGGTCTCCTGCCCCTGGGCTGTCGTAGACCGAGGTCGCTCGAGGAACCCACGCGAGGATGAGTTTAGAGAATTCGAGCGCCTCTGCGGCCTGGCCCACTTGCAGCGCGGCGGTTCGGTCCTGGAGCTGCGCATTAATGTGCCGCAATTGGGGTCCGAGTTGGCGCCTGTATACGAGGACGTAGCCCAATATGAAGACAAGGACAGAGATGCCGAGGCTTGCTAATGCGGGAATCCACCACGGGGTCTCTGCGCGCATGCAAGTGATCTTGCCACGCGGGGCGGCACCGCAGGTGCCGCTCTTGACTTGATATAGCAACGTAACTCGAGAGGCTTCGAGGACACCCGGCAGCCGGTGCGCGCCGGACGTGCCTCGGTGCGGGGACGGCGGAAGCGGGGCGCGCGCACGGCGCGCCAGCGCCGAGCACGCACCGCACCGCCGACCCGCTCGGGACCGACGAACGCCACCGCGCCGACCGGCTCGTACGGGCCGGGCATGGACTGAGGCGTCCATCCGATAGCGGAGCAACAGCCCGGAGCGCAGGCGGGGCCGCTGGGCACCCTCACGGCTGGGTCTTGGACCTTGGTGCGGAGCACCGTCCCCTACCGAACGGCAAGGGCCCGGAGGAGCCGGCGGAGTGCAGGGCCACGCTCAGCGATCGGATGCACGCCGGAGGCGAGACGACAGACCACGGCAACCGCGCGGGCCCGTGAGCCAGCCCCACCACGAACGCCCAGGTCAAAGCCTCACAAGGAAGGGGCGTACTGGCAACACGTCGGCAAGCCGACGTTGCTCGTTCCCGTGAGTTTGGCGCCTTTTGACGAGATCTTTCGGCAAGTCACCCTGGATCGGCCGGGGACCGCAACCGGCGGCCCATCCCCAGTGTGGCGCCGTTCGTCGCGACCTGCAGAGACACGCAACCTCACATAGAGTCGCGGCGTGGACGTGATCGCAAACCCCCGTGTCCCTCGATGGGCCGTAGCGTCAGCGATCCTCGCCCCGGTGGGGATGATCGGCGGCTGGACGCTTGCCGCTTCGCTCCAGCCCACGTTCGACCCGGTGCGCGAGACGATCAGTGCACTGGCTGCGAGCTCTGCGACGGCTCCTGAGGTCATGACGGCCGGACTTGCCCTGACCGGGCTGGCTCACATGGTCACGGCGGCGGGTCTGCGGCCGGCTCGGGGTGCCGGTCGCATGATGCTCGGCGTCGGCGGTTTGGCGACCGCGGTGGTGGCCATGGCGCCGGTGGATGCATGGCCCCGTGCGCATGGCGTCGCGGCAGCGGTCGCCTTCGTCGCGCTCTCGACGTGGCCCGCGGCTGCGTGGAGCCCGAGGGGGGGCGGGGCGCTCAGGCCGCGTCAAGCCGTCGCGGCGACCGTCGGGCTGGTCGGGTTGCTGGTGTGGTTCGGACTGGAGCTTCAGCGGGTCACCTCCGACGCCGGCGCGACGACCGGGCTCGCCGAACGCGCACTGGCCGGCGCGCAGTCGCTGTGGCCGCTCGTCGTCGTGCTGACGGCAGTCGCGGGTCGGACGCCTGTCGCTGGTCATGCTCAACTCACCTGAGCGGTATCAGTCGTGATACCTCGACGTATGGCCATGACACTGCGACTGGACGAGGGCGAGACGGACGCGCTCCGTCGTCGCGCAGCGCTGGAGCACCGCTCGATGCAGGACGTCGCTCGCCAGGCGGTCCGCGACTACGTCGAGCAGACGTCGCGCTCCGACCTGATCGATGCGGTGATGGAGACCGAGCTGCCGCGGTACGGCGAGGCGCTCGCACGCCTGGGCCAGTGATCTACCTCTCGGTCGACGAGCTGCTGCGGGTCGCCGACCGGGTGGTGTCCGCCGGCGTGACGGTCCGCGACGTGGGCCTGCTCGAAGCCGCGGCCGCCCGCCCGCAGACGACGGTCGGTGCGGTCGACGCCTACCCCGACCTCCTCACCAAGGCGGGCGCCCTGCTGCACTCCCTCGCGCGCAACTACGCACTGCTCGACCCCAACAAGCGGCTCGCCCTCTCCGGGGTCATCTTCCTCGGTGTCAACGGCTTCCGGCTGACTGCCACCGAAGACGAGGCGTACGAGATCGTGATGAGTGTGGCCACGGGCGACGTTGACGACGTTGACGACGTGACGAGCATCGCCGACCGGCTACGTCAGCTGACGACCTCGCAGCGCTAGCGTCGCGCCAGCTCCCGCGCTCGCCCTGTGGCGGGACGCGCCGCGCTCGTGTGCGCAGTCAATCTCTCGGCCGTCAACGTTGCAGCCTGCGCGCCCCGCGCGCGGGTACCGAACGAGCGCACTGAGGTCCGGGATGACGGGGCCCGGTCTGAACTCCCGACGGGGGTGCTGTTCTGCCGCAACCGGACGGGGATCCCGTGGCGGGACCTGCCCGCGAGCAGCACGGACCGTGGCAGACGGTCCGCCCTAGGACAAGCTCGCCCTTGTCTACCGCGCAGCCGCGATCCTCGCCGCCGGCATCATCTGGCTACGACACCCGGGACACGCTAGGCGGAGCCGCGCACGGTCAACGTCGGCTCGAAGATCACCGAGGAGACCCGGCGGGTGGGGTCAGCCAGCTGGCCGAGCAGGATGCGCACCATCGCGGCGGCCATCTCCTCGAACGGCTGACGGACGCTCGTGAGCCCGGGCCGGGTCAACGCTGCGATCGCGCTGTCGTCGAAGCCGATCACCGCGACGTCCTGGGGCACGCGCCGCCCGGACTCCTCGAGTACGCCCATCGCCGCGAGGGCCATGTGGTCGTTCGCGGCGAACACGCCGTCGAGGTCGGGCACCTCGGCGAGCAGCGAGCGCATCGCCTCTGCGCCGCTCTCGAAGCTGAAGTCGCCCGTGGCTGTCGGCACGTAGGCCTGACCATGGCGGGCGAGTGCGTCCCGGAAGCCGGACAGGCGGTCCTGCGCGGCCGGTACGGCGAGCGGACCGCTGATCGTGACGATCGAGCGGCGGCCGAGGGAGACGAGGTGGGCCGCCGCGAGCGCGGCGCCGTCGCGGTGCGCGACGTCGACGAAGTTCACGGGGATGGGTTTGACCGGCCGGGCGAACATGACGAGCGGTAGCCGCGCCTCACCGAACATCTCCGGTAGCGGGTCGTCCGGTTGAGTCGTGACGAACAGGGCCCCCTCCGCGTTCCCGCCACGGACGAAGGCCATGACGCGAGCGCGGTCGGCGTCGGTCTCGGCGAGCATGAGGACGGGGTTGATGTCCTGCGGCCGTAGCGCACGCAGCAACCCGCCGACCACCCGGCCGAAGAACGGGTCCGTGAAGTCGACCTCCGTGGTGGTGGTGCCGTCTACCGGTGCGCCGGCCCCCGACACGACGACAACGACCGTCCCTGCGCGCTGCGTCGCGAGGGATCGGGCCGCGCGGTTGGGCACGTAGCCGGTCGCGGCGATCGCCGACCGGACGGACTCCTGGATCTCGTTGCCGACATCACGCTTGCCGTTCACGACGCGGGAGACGGTCGCGCGGGAGACGCCCGCGACGCGCGCGACATCCTCAAGGGTCGGCCGCGTGCCCGGCGGCGAGCGGTCTGCCATGACACGAGCCTATCAGCGCGATGGAGCGCTCTCCGAGCGGGGATGGAGCCGCCAACCTGGTCCCCGTCGGGCCTGGGCGAGGGCAGCGCGCTCCGATCCTCCCGAGCTTTGCCTGAGATGAGGGGTAGCGGAGGCCGAACAATCGGGCTATACCTGTCTTACCAGAGCCGATCAGGCCTACGCACCTCCCACGATGTACCGAGCGTAACCCGCAGTCCGCTCTCAAGATAGAGCGCTCTCCAAGCGTCCAGCTCCCGCAGTGACCAGCTCAATGACGAACTGACTGCCCACCAAGCGTCCTGACGACACACGTCGTCGTGCGCACTGCGCGGGCCCGTGGCCCGAAGGAGATCTATCCGTGTCGACGTCGACCGTGCACGATCACCCCGCAACGCCCCGGCGGCCCTGGCGACCAGAGCGCTCACGCAGCAGCACGCTGTCCCTGGTCCTCGCCGCTGTGCTCGCCGTCGGTGCGCTGACCATCCCCGCACCGAGCGCCCAGGCCGTGGACGTGCCGCTCTCCCAAGGCAAGGCAGTGACGGTCTCGTCCCTGGAGAACGCCAACAGCAACCCGGGCTCCGCCGCGGTCGACGGAAGCACGGCGACGCGTTGGTCCTCGGCAGCAGCGGACGGTCAGTGGATCCAGGTGGACCTGGGCGCGCGCGCCAACGTGACCAAGGTCGTCCTGCAGTGGGAGGCTGCCTATGCCTCCGGCTACACGATCCAGACCTCGGACGACGCATCCACCTGGACCGCCATCCACACCACGGTCAACGGGACCGGCGGCACCGAGACGCTCAACGTCACCGGGTCCGGCCGCTACCTCCGCGTCCAGAGCACGAAGCGCGCGACCGGCTACGGCATCTCCCTGTGGGAGCTGCAGGTCTTCGGTACTCCCGCCGGTGCCACGACCGGCACGTGCGGCACCATGAACATCGCTCAGGGCAAGGCGGTGACCGCCTCCACGAGTGAGGGCCCTTTCGTGGCGACAGCCGCGACCGACGGTGATCTCGGCACCCGGTGGGCAAGCGCGTCCGCCGACCAGCAGTGGCTGCAGGTCGACCTCGGCTCGAGCCAGCAGGTCTGCCGGGTCGTGCTGAGCTGGGAGGCGGCCTACGGCAAGGCCTTCCGTGTCCAGACCTCGGCCGACGGGACCACCTGGGCCACGGCAGCGACCGTGACCGACGGGGTCGGCGGCACCCAGACGATCACCGTCTCGGCGACCGCCCGCTACCTGCGCCTCGACCTGCAGCAGCGGGCGACGGGCTACGGCTTCTCCTTGTGGGAGGTCGCCGTGAACACGGTCGGCGCCCCGAACCCCGGGGACCCGGGAGTGCCCGGTCCCGCCGATGGCAAGGTGCGCGTCGACGGCACCCAGGGCAACTGGCGCCTGCTCGTCAACGGTCAGCCCTACACCGTCAAGGGCATGACGTGGGGCCCCGCAGCGACCGCGTTCAACGCGTACGCCGACAAGCTGACCGCCATGGGGGTCAACACGATCCGCACGTGGGGCACCGATGCCTCCTCCAAGACCCTGCTCGACGACGCGGCCGCGCACGGCGTGCGCGTGGTAGCCGGGTTCTGGCTCGGCCCGGGGGGCGGCCCCGGATCGGGTGGCTGCCCGAACTACGTGACCGATGACGCCTACAAGGCAGCGGTCATCAACGACATCACCACCTGGACCACGGCCTACAAGGACAACCCCGGCGTGCTGATGTGGGACGTCGGCAACGAGTCCCTTCTCGGACTGCAGAACTGCTACGGCGGCACCGAGCTCGAGGCGCAGCGCAACGCGTATGCGACCTTCGTCAACGACGCGGCCAAGAAGATCCACCTCATCGACCCCACCCACCCGGTCACCACGACCGACGCCTGGACGGGCGCGTGGGTCTATCTCAAGCGCAACGCCCCTGACCTGGACCTGTATGGGCTGAACAGCTACAACGCGGTGTGCGACGCGAAGCAGACCTGGATCGACGGCAACTACGACAAGCCGTACATCATCACCGAGGGTGGCCCCGCAGGTGAGTGGGAGGTCCCCAACGACGCCAACGGCATCCCCGACCAAGGCACGGACGTCCAGAACGCGGCCGGTTACACCAAGGCCTGGGGCTGCATCAAGGCGCACCCTGGGGTCGCTCTGGGGGCAACGCTGTTCCACTTCGGCATCGAGGGCGACTTCGGCGGCATCTGGTTCAACGTGCTCCCCGGCGGCAACAAGCGGCTCTCGTACTACGCCATCGCCAACGCCTACGGCGCCCCGACGGCCTCGAACACGCCGCCGGTGTTCACCTCGATGGACGTGCCGGGCTCCGGATCGGTGGTCGCCGGCTCGACGTTCACCGTGAACACCGCGGTGAGCGACCCGAACGGTGACGCCCTGACGTACTCGGTGCTGCTCAACAGCAACTACATCAACAAGGCCGGTGGGCTCGCCGCCGCTGAGTTCACCCGGTCGGGCAACACCTACCAGGTCAAGGCGCCCCCGACCCTCGGGGTGTGGAAGGTCTACGTGTTCGCCGAGGACGGCCACGGCAACGTGGGCGTCGAGACGCGGTCGTTCCGCGTCGTGCCGCCAGCCATGGCAGGCACGAACATCGCGCTCGGCCGCCCGGCGACCGCCTCGTCATTCGACCCGTGGAACGGCAACTTCGCTCCCGGTCAGGCGACCGACGGCAACCTGGCGACCCGGTGGTCGAGCGGCTGGACGGACAACGAGTGGATCCAGGTCGACCTCGGCTCGGTCCGCACGTTCTCCAAGGTCCAGCTGGTCTGGGAGGCCGGCTACGGCAAGGGCTACCGCATCCAAGCCTCCGACGACGCCGTGACGTGGCGCGACCTCGCGACAGTGACTGACGGGGACGGCAACGTCGACATCGTCAACGCCGCGGGATCCGGCCGGTACGTGCGGATGCAAGGCACCCAGCGCGGCACCGCCTGGGGCTACTCGCTGTTCGAGCTCGGGGTGTACGCCTCCTGACCGCACGGCTTTCACCGTCCGGGCGGGGCCACTCAGTCCCGCCCGGACGCTTCGCCCGCTCGCACCGGGCGGACCCTGCACTGACCCTCCCCTCGATGCGGTCGGCCGAACGAGCCGTCCCAGAAAAGAGATGAGCGCATGCATACCCAACCTCGAGCCCGGCTTCGCTGGGCTGCACTCCTGACCTCTATGGCGGTGAGCGTCGCACTGGCCCCTGCCGCCGGGGCCGCGGCGGCCACCCCCACGCTGACCCCCGCTGTCGGGGTCGTGGCGGCTGCCGCCACGCTGCTCTCCCAGGGCAAGACCGCGACGGCGTCATCCACTGAGAACGCCGGGACGCCAGCGAGCGCGGCGGTCGACGGCAACAGCGGGACCCGCTGGTCCTCCCAGTTCAGCGACCCCCAGTGGATCCAGGTCGATCTCGGCCAGCAGTCGACGCTCACCTCCCTCACCCTGCAGTGGGAGGCTGCCTACGGGAAGGCCTTCACGGTCAAGGGCTCCGACGACGCCGCGACATGGGCGACGCTGGCGACCGTCACCAACGGCACGGGCGGCAACCAGACGATCAACCTCACCGGGTCCGCCCGGTACGTGCGCCTCGACCTGACGGCGCGCGCGACCGCCTACGGCTACTCGCTGTGGGAGCTCCAGGTCTACGGCAGCACGGCCACACCGCCTCCCGGGTGCTCCACGACCAACGCTGCGCAGGGCTCGCCCGTTGCGGCATCGTCGGCCCTCGGCGGGAACACCGCTGCGATGGCCGTCGACGGCAACACCGGCACCCGCTGGGAGAGCGTCCAGGGCGTCGACCCGCAGTGGATCTACGTCGACCTCGGCTCGACGCAGTCCATCTGCCAGGTCGTCCTCAACTGGGAGACGGCAGCCGCCAAGAGCTTCACGATCGACACCGCCACCTCGCCCAGCGGCCCGTGGACCTCGATCTACACGACGACGGCCGGCACCGGCGGCGTCCAGACGCTCGCCGTGTCGGGAACAGCCCGCTACGTGCGCATGAACGGCACCGCCCGGACCACGCCCTACGGCTACTCGCTGTGGGAGCTCCAGGTCTTCACGGGCTCGACCGGCGGTGGCGTGTGCCCGACGTACTCGGACAACCCGGACTTCGGCCCGAACGTGCACATCTACAGCCACGCGATGACGGACGGTGCGATCCAGGCCTCGCTCGACGACATCTTCAACGCGCAGAAGGACACGCAGACTGCGCAGTTCCAGTCACGCCGTGACGCGGAGGTCTTCCTGCCGAGCGCGACGCCGTACAACGTGTACGCCAACATCGGATTCAACACCTCGATCCTCGGGGTCGGCCAGAACCCGGACGACGTGCGGATCAACGGTGCGGTGACGGTCGACGCGTTCAACGCCAGCGACGCGGGCAACGCCACTCAGAATTTTTGGCGCAGCGCCGAGAACCTGTCCATCAACACCAACGGCGGCCGGGATCGCTGGGCCGTCGCGCAGGCCGCGCCGTTCCGTCGCATCCACGTCGTCGGCGGCCTCGACCTCTTCCCCGCCAGCTACGGGTGGGCCAGCGGCGGCTACATCTCCGACACGAAGGTCGACGGCTCCGTCGCGTCCGCGTCGCAGCAGCAGTGGTACTCCA
Organism: Cellulomonas sp.; assembly: GCA_012927595.1. Taxonomy (GTDB): domain Bacteria; phylum Actinomycetota; class Actinomycetes; order Actinomycetales; family Cellulomonadaceae; genus Cellulomonas_A. The sequence continues at coordinate 3,889 of JABBOW010000169.1, read as the reverse complement.
AGGACAGCAGCTTCGGCAGCTGGAACGGCTCGAACTGGAACATGGTCTTCTCGGGTGTGAGCGGCGCGCCGGCACAGTCCTTCCCGGCGCCGCCGATGACGACGCTGGCGACGACCCCCGTGTCCCGTGACGTGCCTTACCTGTACGTCGACGCCGCCGGCAAGTACCGCGTGTTCCTGCCGGACCTGCGCACGAACGCGTCCGGGACGAGCTGGCCGAACACGCCGGGCACCTCGGTGCCGATGAGCTCGTTCTTCGTCGCCCGGCCGACCGACTCGGCCGCGACGATCAACACCGCTCTGGCCAACGGCTGCAACGTCTTCTTCACGCCGGGGATCTACCACGTGAGCGAGATGCTGCACGTCCAGAAGGCCAACACGGTCGTCCTCGGTATCGGCTACCCGACGATCATCCCTGACAACGGTGTGAACGCCATGGACGTCGCGAACGTCGACGGTGTCCGCATCAAGGGGATGTTCTTCGACGCGGGCACGACCAACTCCAACGCGCTGCTGACGGTCGGCACGGCGGGGTCGCAGGGCACTGGTCATGCGAGCAACCCGACGACCATCCAGGACGTCTTCTTCCGGATCGGCGGTGCCTTTGCGGGCAAGGCGACGAACAGCCTGGTCGTCAACGCCAGCAACGCGATCATCGACCACACGTGGGCATGGCGTGCCGACCACGGTGCGGGTGTCGGGTGGACGTCCAACACCGCGGACACCGGCATCATCGTCAACGGCGACAACGTGCTCGGTGAGGGCCTGTTCGTCGAGCACTACCAGAAGTCCGAGATCGTCTGGAACGGCCAGGGTGGGAAGGTCATCTTCCTCCAGAACGAGATGCCGTACGACGTCCCGACCGCGGCCGCAGGCTGGACCTACCAGGGTCACGTCGGCTACCCGGCACTCGAGGTCGCGAATGGCGTCACGTCATTCGAAGGCTGGGGTCTCGGCAGCTACTGCAACTTCACGACCGACAAGTCGATCGCGGCATATCACGCGTTCCAGACTCCGGTGAATGCCAACGTGAAGTGGCACGACATGGCGACCGTCTCGCTCGGCGGCGCCGGCTCGATCGTCCACGTCATCAACGACACGGGCGCGACGGCGCAAGGCACGGCGACAGTGCCGGTCAACGTGGTCGCCTTCCCCTAGCGAAGGCAGGGGGCGTGCAGCCCTCGCGCGTCACGGTGTCGGCCGGCCCGGACCTCTCGGGCCGGCCGGCACCGCGCACCACGCCATCGCGCACCCGCTACGGCGGGACAGTGCTGGCCCTGCGCAGTCGTCCGGCTGCAGCAGGTTCCGCCGAGGTTCAGCAGGATCGGAGAAAGAAATGGTGCACTCCCAGATGCATGTCCCAGGCCAGCGTCGACGAAAGCTGTCCGCCTTCGGTGCGGTGTTCGTCACGGCGATCGGTGGTGTCGGATTCGCGGCCGCCGTCACCGCCGCTCCGGCCCACGCAGCCGTGCCCGCCCCACCTGCCGGGTTCACGCTCACGTGGAGCGACGACTTCAGCGGCCCGGCAAACACGGGCCTCGACACCGGGACGTGGAAGTACGACACCGGGCCCGGCAGCTCATTCGGCACGGGTGAGATCGAGACGATGACCAACAGCACCGCGAACGTCTACCAGGACGGCGCGGGTCACCTCGTCCTCAAGGCGATCCACACGGGCACCGACCCCAGCAGCGGCTGGACGTCCGGTCGCGTGGAGACGCAGGCCGCCACGTTCGGTGCGCCGGCGGGCGGCGTCGTGCGGATGGAGAGCGTCATCCAGCAGCCGAACGTCACGACGGCGAACGGCGCCGGGTACTGGCCGGCGTTCTGGATGCTCGGTGAACCCCTGCGTCGCGGTGTCAGCTGGCCCGGTTCGGGTGAGGTCGACATCCTCGAGGACATCAACGGGCGCAGCTCCGTCTTCGGTACGTTGCACTGCGGCGTCAACCCCGGCGGGCCGTGCAACGAATCGTCCGGCATCGGCAGCGGCGAGCACGCCTGCCTTGGCTGCCAGACCGGCTTCCACGACTACGCCGTCGAGATCGACCGTTCGGCGTCGCCGGAGGAGATCCGTTGGTACCTCGACGGCAACAACTACTTCACGCTCCCGGCCTCACGCGTCGACACGGCGACCTGGGCCAACGCGGTGGACCACCCGTTCTTCGTGATCTATGACCTCGCGATGGGCGGCGGCTTCCCGAGTGCGTTCGGCGGCGGTCCCACCACGTCGACCGTCTCAGGCGGCACGATGGTCATCGACTCCGTCGCGGTCTACAACAAGGGCCCAGGTAGTGGCGGCGGCACCAACATCGCGCAGGGCAAGACCGCAACCACCTCCAGCGTGACCGGGAACAACACGGCCGCGATGGCTGTCGACGGCAGCACCGGGACCCGCTGGGAGAGCGCGCAGGGTGTCGACCCGCAGTGGATCACGGTCGATCTGGGGCAGTCGTACAACATCACGTCGGTGAACCTCAACTGGGAAGCGGCGGCTGCCAAGTCGTTCCAGCTCCAGACGTCGCAGGACAACACCAGCTGGACATCCATCTACAGCACGACGACAGGCGCCGGCGGCGATCAGACGCTCGCCGTGTCCGGCACCGGGCGCTACCTGCGGATGTACGGGACGCAGCGCACGACGCCCTACGGTTACTCCCTGTGGGAGCTCGGTGCGCAGGGCACCCCGGGCGGCGGTGGCGGCACGAGCAGCCTGCTCTCGCAGGGCAAGACCGCGACGGCGTCGAGCGTGACCGGGAACAACACGGCCGCGCTGGCTGTCGACGGCAGCACGGGAACGCGCTGGGAGAGCGCGCAGGGCGTCGACCCGCAGTGGTTGCAGGTCGACCTCGGCGGGACGCGCGCCATCGACAAGGTCGTCCTGAACTGGGAGACGGCGGCTGCGAAGAGCTACCTGATCCAGACGTCCGACGACGGCTCGACGTGGACGACTCTCTACACGACGACGACGAGCACGGGCGGCGTACAGACGCTGAACATCACGGGTCGGGGGCGGTATGTGCGGATGAACGGCACCGCGCGTACCACGCAGTATGGCTATTCCCTCTGGGAGTTCCAGGTCTTCGGTAGCTGACCCATCCGGAGCCAGGGGCGGCCGCCGAGCCGGCCGGCCCTGGCCGAGACCGCAGAGCCGGAGACTCTCGGCCTGGATCAGACCGACTTCGACGGGACGAACCGGAGGACCGGGACGAAGCGGCTCTCGCGCCTCGTCACGACACCGAGACCGACCAGTGCTCGAGGAGCAACCGGGAAGCCTGCTCGGGGTCCTGAGGTCGATGCTCGTAGCCGGCGAGCACCGCGCGACGCGCGCCGGCTTCCACAAGCGCTGCCGCGACCTCCTCGTACAGGGCGTTCCAACCCCCCGTGATCACCAGAGTCGGCACGGCAGTGATGAACGACGCGTCGTACACGTAGTTCCACGGCGGCGGCGGCACCGCCCGCACCCGCCGGCCCATCGCCGACAGCGCGGGTTCGGGCGGGAACGGCGGCTCGGCCCCAGGGCGGTGAGGAAGCGGGCCGCGCACCCGCCGTCGCTGGCCCCAACCTGGCTTGCGTCTTCGAAGACCGGGCTCATCTCCCTGACGTGACGCTCGACCTCGTCGCCTCCGCGAGCCAGGGCGAAGCACGCCGGCTCGAACAGCACGAGCGAGCGCACCAGCCCGGGGCTGGCGGCCGCCGACAGCGTGGCTGCCACCGCGCCCGACGAGTGGCCGACCACGTGCCCGCCCTCCTCGCCCAGGGCTTCGATACCGCGGTCGCCTTCGTCGCGCTCTCGACGTGGCCCGCGGCTGCGTGGAGCCCGAGGGGGGGCGGGGCGCTCAGGCCGCGTCAAGCCGTCGCGGCGACCGTCGGGCTGGTCGGGTTGCTGGTGT
>JABBOW010000212.1 GCA_012927595.1 Cellulomonas sp. | reverse complement strand
AGCCGAGAGCGCGGCGCGCCTGCGGTCGCGGCGACGGCAGGGTGCCCGTACGCAGGTCGACGACCTCGTCACCCGCCGACCGGTCGTGCCAGCCGCGGTTGCGGCCGGACCGGTCCCACAGGGGCGAGGCGAGCACGACCAGCTGGCCGACGCCTATCACCAGCGTGCCGGCACCGACGACGAGCCCGCGCACGAAGATGCGCCGCATCCCGACCGGTCGACCGGACCGCACGTCGACGGTGCGCAGGCCCAGCAGGTACTTGCCGACGGTCCAGCCTCGCGCGCCCTGTGCCCACCACTGGAAGACCGCGAGAGAGACGAGCATCCCCCAACCGAGCAGGAGCGTCGTCTGGTCGACGCCACGAACCTCGGTCCCGAGCGGGGTGCCGGCGGCCCTCGCACGCACTACCGGCAGCAGCGCACCGAGCAGCAGCCCGCCACCGCACACGACGACCGCAACCTGGTCGACGAGGTAGGCGAGCAGGCGCCGCCCCATGGGGGCCGGTGCGGGGTGCGTCATGAGGTCGATCCCTCCTGGTGGTCGCGCTGGTGACTCTTCTGCGGACTCAAGGTCGGGGCAGGTCTCGAGGCACGTCTCGGGGCCGGCTCCGGGGCCGCTCGGTCCGATCGACGCGTGTCGAGCCGGCGCGCACGCCGGCGGTGGCGCAGCGAGGCCAGCGAGACCCGGCTGCGGAGCCGCCGAGCCCACGGAACCGTTCCACGCATCGCCGCAGCCGTGACCTCGACGCGCCGCCAGTAGGCCGCGGCCTGCGCGTCGGACGGCAGCCCCGGGCCAAAGACCGTGGCATCGGCCTCGGCGGCGAGCGTCAGGACCGCCGACGCGGCGCGTGACCCCGCAATGGCAGCTCCGGCGAACGAACCCGCGAGCGCACGGGCACTCTCGTTGCGCGTCGCGAGGGCCGGTGCGGGGGTGTGCAGGTCGAGGGCGACGTCGAGCAGCTCGTCCCAGCCGCCCGCGACGCGGGCCACGACGTCATGGTGTCGGCGTCGCCGACGACGCCGCCGCCCCTTGAGCGCGACGATGAGGATCGCCGGACCTGCGAGGACCGCGAGCGGCACCGAGGCCACCCCGGCGACCACAGCGACCTGCCGCCAGCCGGATGCGCTGGCCACCGGCTTCTTCGAGTCCTGGGCCTGCGGCTGCTCGGTGTCGTCGTTCGGCGCGGCGACCGGCTCGGGGGGCGCGGGCGGCGGCTGGACGACCTGCGGCAGAGGGTCGGCGGCCGTGGTCGACGAGTCATGCTGGGGCGTCTGGGTGCGCGGCGGGGTGGGGTCGAAAGGAACCCAGCCGAAACTGCTGAACGCGATCTCGACCCACGCATCGACATCGCCCGCGGTCACCGTCACGACGTCGCCCGTGCGCTGGTCGTCGGTCGGGACGAAGCCGAGGACGACGCGCGCCGGCAGGCCCATCTGCCGCGCCATGAGCGCCATCGCCGACGCGTACTGCTCACCGTCACCGACCATGAGGTCCGACCCGAGCAGTGCCGCCATCCGGTTGGCTCCGTGTCCGGAGGCCGAGGGGTAGTCCCCCGACTCGGTGAGCCCGTGGCTGAAGTAACCGGTCTCGGCGAGAGCCTTCTGCAGGCTCCGAGCTATCTGCACTGGTGTCCCCGCATTCCGGGCGACGTCGGCGGCTTTCGCATCAACGGCGTCCGGCACCCCTGACAGGGCAGGCAGGGTCAGGGGAGCCGCAGCCGCCCCGTCGATCGTCGCGTCGTCGGGCACGGCGGGGACGACGACGTCCAGGGTGTACGACAGACCCGGCGTGAGACCGCGGGTGAGGACCCCGCCGCCGGTCGCGTCGTTGAAGCGCAGGTCACCGGCAACGGCACCGTCCGCAAATGTCACTGCGGTCGCCTGACCGACGGTCGGCAGCCACACGCCCGTGAGCGCGCCGACCTCGATCCCGATCCGCGCCGTCGCGCCACGCACGTCGGTCGGGATCGTGGCACCGACACGCCGGAACTCGCCGGACCCCTCCGCCGAGCCGTCGCCTGCGACGTTCCACACGACGCCGTCGAACTGGTCAAGGGTCGCGAGCCGCAGCCGCGCACCCACTGGTAGGCCCTTCACCGTCAGCAGCGTCGTGTCGGCCTGCTTGACGAACTTGCGGAACGCCGAGAGGGGGCTCGGATAGTCGCGCGGGTCGAACGGCGGCACGAGCACGTCACGGACCACATAGCGACCGGTCGTACCCATCACCAGCGGTGCACCCAGCACGCCACCCGTGACCGCCAGACCGGCGAGCATGACAAGGGCGACGACCCGGCGCGGACGTAACGTCCGGGCCCGCCAGGCCGCCCAGGTGAGCAGCACCAGGGTCAGCGAGAGCCCTGCGACGACGGGCACGACGGTCTGGCGTGTGCCCAGGACGATCGCGCCGCCGAGCCCGCCGACCGGCACGAGTGCCGCTAGCGCAGCACGAGCCGGGGTGCGCACGCGCAACGTCGTGGCCGTCGCCGCGGCCGCTCCGACGAGGGCGAGCAGGAACGGCGCGGCGAGCAGGGTCCCGGTCGCGCCGAGCGGGGGCTGGAGCGTCAGGACCTGCTTCCACGAGCTCGCGGCCCCCGTCGCGAGGGCGCCGAGGGTGCCCGCCGTCGGGACGAACCCGGCCACCGTCGTCCCGGGAGCCACGAGAGCGCCCCCGGCCAGGAAGTACACGACGACGACTACCGCCACGACGACCAGCGCGGACCACCGACGCCACGCCCCCAGGGCGGCTGCACCTGTACCCAGGACGAGGCCACCGACGACCGCAGGAGCGAGTGGGCGCAGTCCGAACGCGGGCACGAGTGGCGCGACGGCGAAGCCGAGCGCACCCGTGAGCACGACGAGGTCGACGCCGGCTCGTGCACCGGTCCGCGGAGCGCTTGCAGTACCGAGCGGCATCAGCCGACCACCCGGCGCAGCACGCGCGGCAGGTCGTCGAGAGCGCCGACGGTCCCGATGCTGAGCGCGCCCTGCGTGCGGACGCTGATCTCGGCGCCCGGCGAGCACGCCAGCACGAGGGTCCGGGTCCCCACCGGGACGTGCCGGGCGGCCGCCCTCAGGTCAGCCGGTGTCGGCACCGACCCGGTGACAAGCACGGCGACCGACGCCGAGGGGGCCTCGCGCGCGATCCGTCGGCCGAGCCCCGAGACTCCCGTCCCCCCGACCTCGACCGACACCGCAGAGCAGTCGTCGAGCAGTCGCGGCGGCGACGAGACCCGCAGGCGGCCCGGACCGGCGAGCACCACGAGGTCGCGCTGCTCGCGCAGGGTCTGCACCCCGATCGAGGCGATCGTCGAGACACCCAGCTCGATCTCGTCGTCGTCGTCGAAGTCGCGAGGGTCGGTCGACAGGGCGAGAACGGTCTGCGTGCGGCGCGTGTCCTCGAACTGCTTGACCATGAGCACGCCACGACGCGCCGTCGTTCGCCAGTGGATGTAGCGACGGTCGTCGCCGGCGACGTAGTCGCGCAGCGCATGGAACGACAGGTCGCTGTCCGACAGGTCACGGGTCGCCTGTCCCTCGAGGTCGCGCAGCACTCCCGCGCTCGACCCCGTCAGGGCAACGAGGGCGGGGTGCACGAACAGCTCGACCGGATCGGTCCAGCGCAGCGTGCGGCGCGCGATGCCGAGCGGGTCACCGCGCACCGAGCGCACGGGACCGACGACGACGACCGCCCGGTGCGACGTCGGGATGGCGAACAGGTCGTCGTGCTCGGCCCCGCCCGCGAGCGACGGCAGCGCGAGGTCAGCGCCGCCCGCGCCAACGGGCAGCTCGATGCGCGCGGGAAGCGACCGTCGACGGGACGCGTTGCGCACGGTCAGGCGACCCACCGCGCGCTCCCCGACCCGCACCCGACGATCAGCCAGGTCGAGCTCCACCTCGTACCGCTCGCGACCGACGGTCATCAGCAGCGCAAGCACGAGCACCACCGTGAGCGCCGCCCCCGCGGCGGCAAGCTCGAGCCAGCCGAGGGCGCGGCCGAGCGCGACGCCGACCACGGCGCCGGCGACCACGCCCCAGCCGATCGGGGACAGGCGGGGAGCCACCGTCAGGCCACTCGTTGCGCCGGCGGACGGACGGCGGCGGCGATCCGCTCGATGATGTGCACGGCCGTCACGCCCGCGAACTCGGCCTCGGTGTCGAGCAGCAGCCGGTGCGCGAGCACAGGGACGGCGAGGCCCTTCACGTCGTCGGGCAGCACGAAGGCCCTTCCCTGCGAGGCTGCCCAGACCTTGGCGCACCGCACGAGAGCGAGGCCGCCGCGCATGCTCGCACCGAGCGCAGTCTGGGAGTCCTCGCGGGTCGCCTCCGTGAGGCGCGCGACGTAGTCGAGGACCGACGGGTCGATGTGCACGGACGTGGCCAGGTCCGCCATCTCGCCGACGGCCTTGGTCGTGATCTTCGGTAGGAGGCCGGTGGTGCGGTCCTTGGCGCCGGCCAGGATCTCGACCGTCGAGGCGCGGTCCGGGTAGCCGAGCGAGGTCTTCATCAGGAACCGGTCGAGCTGGGCCTCGGGCAGCCGGTACGTACCCGCCTGCTCGATCGGATTCTGCGTCGCGATGACCATGAATGGCCGGCCGACCGGGTGCGTCACCCCGTCGACGGTGACCTGCCCCTCCTCCATGACTTCGAGCAAGGCCGACTGCGTCTTCGGCGAGGCCCGGTTGATCTCATCGGCGAGCAGCACCGAGGTGAACACCGGGCCCGGGTGGAAGTCGAACTTGCCCGTGCCCTGGTCGTAGATCGTCACGCCCGTCACGTCGCTCGGCAGCAGGTCCGGCGTGAACTGGATGCGCTGGTGGGAGCCCTGCACTGTCGCCGCGATCGCCTTCGCGAGCGAGGTCTTGCCCGTGCCCGGTGCGTCCTCCAGGAGCAGGTGCCCCTCGGCGAGCATCGCCGTGACGGCCAGTCGGACCGTGTGCTCGGTGCCCAGGACCGCGCGGCACACGTTGGCCACGAGGGCGTCGAAGGTCTCGGCGAACCACGTCGTCTGATCAGGGGTCATCGGGGTGCTCTCTCCTGGGTTGCGTACCGAGCTGGTCGTGGGCGCCGATGTCATGGCGTCGGCTTCGGCGTCGGGGCGGGCAGTGGGCTGATGTGGATCGTGCCGCTCGTCGCCGAGCTCGTGCCGAGGTCATTGACGGCGGTGACGGTCACGGTGATGTCCTGGCCGGCAAGCGGGATCAAGGCCGGGTCGATCGTCAGGACGTCCGTCAGGGCCGACCCAATCAACATCCGCTCCGTCTGATCTGCACCTGCGATCGTCCACACGACGCGGTACGCCGAGATCGGCGCACCACCGTCGTCCGGCGCGACCCAGCTCGCCGTGATCTGACTCGTCCCGACCAGGGCGTCGGCCGCGAGCGTCGGCATCGCCATGGCACCGGGCGCGGAGCCCCACGTGAGGGTGTGCGACACCGAGACCCCCGCGTCGGAGCTGCGCCCGACGCCGGTGACCGCACGGACGTCGACAGCCACGTCCGTGCCACCACGCGAAACCCCGGAGTCGAGCGCGATGTCGACCGATGTCGAGGTCCCCGCGCCGTACCAGTCGAGCTTTGTCGTGCCGTTGAGCCGCAGCCGCACCTCGTAGTGCAGGTTCGGGCCGCCCCCGGGCAGTGCGGGCGCCGTCCACGACGCCGTGAGCTTGGTGGGCCGGTTCCGCACGCCCCATCCGGTCACGTCGTACGTGGGCGACGACGGGTCTCCGGGCAGCGTCAGCGGCGTCGCGGTCGCCACGGCGCTCCACGCTCCGCAGCCCGCCACGTTGCACGCTTGGAGCTGGTACGTCTGCGGCGACCCGCCGACCAGCCCTTCGATGAGGTGGCTCGTCCCGACGCCGAGCTCCGACTCGGTCCCGCCCGTCGCCCGCAGGCGATAGCCGGTGACGGCCGACCCGTTCCCGTCGGCCGCTGCCCAGTCCAGCTGGACCGTGCCCTGACCGGACGCGGCGGTCGCGGAACCGCCGGCCGTGACCCCACCGACCGCGCCTGGGATGCCGTAGGTCGAGCTCTGGAAGGTTCCGGCCGCACCTGTCCCGGCCTTGTTGGTCGCCCGCACCGCAAACGTGTAGGCGACACCGTTCGCGGCCCCCCGGAACGCGTAGGACGTCGACCGCGGGTCAGACAGCCCGATCGTGCCGCCACCGGGACCACCCGAGATCACGAGCCCGTACGTGAGGTTGTCGTCGCCGTTGCCCGACGGCACCGTCCACGAGACCGTGAGCTGACCGCCGAGCGGGTCCTGCACGCGCTGTGCGCTGACCTCGGGGGCACCGGGCACGCCCGCGGGGCGCATCGCGGCGGACGACGGGCTCCAGGCGCCAGCCGTCGTCAACCGGTTGTACGCCCGCACCCGCACGGTGTACGCGCTGCCGTTGTCGAGAGCGCCGAACGTCGCGGTGGTGTTGGCAGTCGAGATGGTCGCCGGGCCGGTCCGTGGGGTCGGGGTGATCTCGACGTCGTAGCGCTGAACGGCTGAGCCTGGGCTGGTCGGAGTCAACCACGTGGCAGTGATCGCCTGGTCCCCGAAGGTCAACGACGGCGCGTCGGGCGCGTCGGGGACGGCGTCGGGCCGGGCGGGCGCCGACGCGGGGCTCGGGTCGGACCAGTCGACAGCGTTCTGCGCAGCCACCGTGAACGTGTACTCGGTGTCGTTGGTGAGGTTGTCGATCGTGCAGGTCGTGCTGACGCACGCGCGCACGATCTGGCCCGCGGCCGAGATCGCGGTCACCCGGTAGCCAGTGATGGGCTCGCCGCGGTTGTCGGGCGCATCCCACGCGAGCACGACCGTCCGGTCGCGTGACTCGACGACATGCGGGGCCTTCGGGGTGTCGGGCTTGCCACGCACGACGACCGTGACCCGCCCCTCGACCTCACGAGCGGGATCCCCGGTCGCGTCCCGCACCCGGAAGCGCGTCACCAGCTGCCCGACGAACGCGGTGTCGGGGCGCACCGTGACAGTGTTCGCCGTCGACGTCGCGACCCCCGCGCCCGGCGTCTCGACAGTCGCGCTGACGACGGTCAGCGGCGAGTCGGGGAACGGGTTGAACGCACCGGCCAGCACATCGACGACGGCGTCGCGCCCCTGCACGCCGTCCGTGACGGTGCGATCGACCACGCGCGCCGTAGGCCGCGTGCTCGCGATGACGTGCAGGTCGACCTCGGCATCCATCGAGCCCGCGCGGCCGTAGCCGAGGGTCAGCTGGAGGGGCCCGACGGTGCCCTTGGCAGTCGTCCGCGCGGCGCTGACGACGAGCACACTGCCCGTGAGCGTCGCCGTGAACCCCGGCGGCACCGCCGACGAGAGCCGGTAGCTGTAGTACTCCGTGCTCGCGGTCGCGCCCTCCGGCCCGGTGGTGAACGCGTGCAGGTCGACGCTGACGGCTGCCTCTCCCGGCGCGAGGTCGACGACCGCAGGGCCGAACGTCGGCGGGTGGTCGTCGACCGCGTAGACGGTGATCGGCAGGGTGAGTAACGACGTCCGTCCCGTCGTGTCGCCGGGCCCGGTGCGGTCCGTGACCGGCACGGTGATCGACGCCGGTCCGGCGTAGCCGGGCGCAGACGTATAGATGAGGGTCGACGCGTCCCGCACGAGCGCGGTGCCGTCGGCCTTCGTCGCAGTCACGGCGAGCGGGTCGGCGACGCTCGCGGTGCGACCGGGTGCGACCTGGACCTGCTCGTCGAGCCGGATCACCAGCTGCTGACCGGACGCGACCCGCAGCTCGGGTGCCTTGGGTCGGTTCGTCGGCGGGAAGAAGCCGAGTGCGGGCACGGTGATGAAGGCGTAGGCGCTGACGCCGTTGGCGCGCGGATCGGTATTGGTGAGCAGGTAAGGCACGGTTTGGGCGTGGTCGACCAGCGTCACGGCGACGCGACCCGCCGCGGTCACAGTCGCCACGTCGGATGCGGACGACGGCACGGACACCGCGAGATCGCTGAGCGGGCCGCTCGGGTTCTGCGCGACGGCAAGAACGTCGACCTCGACGCTCTGCCGACCCAGCGTGTCGATCGGCGGCACGACGACGTCCTTCGCAACCGGTGCCAGGACGGCGGCGTCGTCTGCCACGGTCACCGTGAGGATCCCGGTGTCCCGCCCACCGCGGGTATTCGTCGCGGTGTAGGCGATCTGTAGGACGCCCGGCGTCGCGGGCGCCTGCACGATGATGCGGCGACCGTCGACGTGGGCGTCGATGCCGGCTGCCATCTCCAGCGTGGACGCCAGCGAGAGCGTGCCGCCGCTCGAGTCCACGTCGTTCGCGAGCACGCGGACCTCGACGAGCTGCCCGGGCCGGACAGTCACGTCGTCGTTGCGCGCGACCACCTGCGCGACGGCCGTCGGCCGTGGGCTGATGCCGACCCGGATGGTCGCGACCGCCCGCTGACCGACCCAGTCCTCGACGGCGTAGGTGAACGTGTCGGTTCCCGTCTCACCGGGCAGCGACTGGTACTCGAGGTAGTCGGCGCCCACGTCCACGATCCGGCCCTTGGCAGGCGCGCCGGCCGCGCCGAGCAGCGTGATGCCGTCACCGTCGTCATCGATGCCGATGACAGGCACCGGGATCCGGATGGTGTCGCCCTCGAACGCACGCGCCGTGAGGTCGTGCGGGCGCGGCGGGGCCTTGGTCGCCGCATCCGAGGCGTGCACGCGCACGGTCACGGTCGCCGCGGTGGCGTTTCCTGCCGAGTCCTTGACGCTGAATGTCGCATGTGCCGTGAGCGTCGTCGACGGCGCCTGGTAGCGCAGGACGTCCCCGGACACGAAGAGCAGGCCCTGGCCCGGGCCGACCGGCTCGGCGAGCTTCGGATCGAGCGTGAGGTGGTTACCGTCGGGGTCGTACGCGGTGTCGAGCACGGGGATCGTGACGACCCCGCCGGTGCGGACGCTCGCCTCGACGTTCGCAACGACCGGCGGCTGCTGCGTGGCTGACGGCGGCACCGGGTAGACGGCGATCTCGCCGACCGCCTCCGCCGCGCCGTTCGACACGACGTATCGGACGGTGACAGGACCGGTCAGAGTACGGACCGACGTGATCTGGACGAGCTGGTGGCCCAGCACCGCGAGCCGGAGGCCAGCATCGGGCGGCGCCTCGACCGACTGCAGGACGAGCACGCCCCCCGCGGGATCGACATCGTTGGCCAGCGGGTCGATCGTGACCTCACCACCGGCCGGCAGGTAGGCGCGGTCACGCACCGCCACGGGTGGCTGGACCTCCGAGGGCCACGCACGGACGTCGATCCGCGCGAGCCCGCTCGCCTGCTGGGGCGGTGCCGCGACGACGAACGGCACGTAGTAGGTGCCCGGGCGGCTCGCGCGGAACGTGAAGGTGCCCGCCGTGAGGTCGGTCTTGATCGTCGTGCCCGCGACCTCGTCGACCCCGGCCAGCCGGATCGGCTCGTTCGACGAGCTGCGCACCGCCAGGAGCGGATGCACCAGCACCGGCAGGTCGACATACGTCACGGCGTGCACCGGGTCGATGCGGGGGGCGAGCGAGCCGACGGCCCGGATGTCGACCTCGATCTCGCCCGCGGCGGCGTGGGTGCCGTCCGAGACCACGAGATGCACCTTCGTGCGGCCCAGGGCTCCCCCGTCAGCGAGGTAAGTCACTGTGCCGTCCTGCCGGAACCGGACGGTGCCCGTCTCGGCGCTCGCACCCACGAGCACGAGGTCGTCACCATCGGGATCGACGAAGTCCGCGAGCGCGCTGTACTCGGCCCTTCCGCCGAGCTCGACCTTGAGCGCACCCGTCCGCACCTGCACGGGTGCGGCGTTCGTCGCGGCGCCCCGGATCGTGAGCTGCACACGCGCCGTCGATGGCGCGCTGGTGCCTCGACCGTCGGAGATCGTGTAGACGAAGCTCACGGAGCCGGTGGCGCCGTCCGCCACGCTGAGCTGCAGCGCACGCCCACCGTAGATCGACTCGAGCCGACCGAACTGGGCGGGTATCTGGTCGAACTCGGAGATCACGAGGATGCCGCAGTTCGAGGACGAGTCGTTGTCGATGACCGGAAGGATGGTCGTGCGCCCGGGGCGCACCCCGAACGTGTCGTCCTTGGCGGTCGGGCTCGCCGCCTTGCTGCTGCACTCCGAGACGAGGTCCTGGGTGGTCGTGGAGCCGCTCGCATCGGTCGGCTTGTCGTTGGGCTGCGGGTCGGGGACGAACTCCGACCAGTTGGGAGTGCGCAGCGCCTGGTCCTGCTGCGGCATCCACATCCGTCCGCGCAGCGTGTCGTTCAGGACGACGACGTGTCGGTTCACCCGGAACGTCAGCGCGTCGGCGGTCGTCATCCCCTCGAGGTCGAGCACCTCGGGCGCCCCGCCGTCGCACACCCGCAGGTAGCTGCCCGACCCGGTGGCCCAGGCCGCGTGGATGCAGCCGTCGAGCGCGACCGGTGCAGCCGGCTTCCCCTGGCTCGTCGTCCTGTGCTCGATGACCGGACCGCCGTCGAGCGGGACCTCGAGCAGTGCTGTGGTGCTCGAGACGAGCACGCGATCCGCGCGCGGTCCGGGCTGCTGCAAGACGAGACCTGCGCCGTCGAGCTCGACGCTCCCGTGCAGCGTTCGCAGGGTGCTGCCGGCGAGACCCACGGGTTCGTCACCGACAGTGGTGAGCTGGTCGACGCCCGCACCGAGGGACCCGAGATGCTCGAGGCGGGGCTGCCCGCCCACGAGGTCGACCCTGGTGGTGTCGCCGCTGCCGCCCGTGACGCCGAGCGCGACGCCGTTCCCGCTGACGGCGAGGGTGCCGCCGTCACCCAGGGCGAGCTCGGGCACGTCAGTCCCGGCCCGCAGCGCACCGAGGTCGCGGACCGCGCGCACCCAGGCGGACCCGTCGGGACCGAGGACTGCCACCGTGCCCGCACCCATGTGCGTCACGGAACCCGTCGGCACCGTCGCCCGCGTCGTCAGCGTCACACTCGCCGGGTCGACGACCGAGACCGTGCCAGGCTCGACGAGCAGCACGTCGCCGGCGTCCTGGAGCACGTCGAAGGTCGTCCCCGCAGCCACGAGGCCCGCGTTGAGCTCCTCGACCTGCGCGTTGAAGCGACCCAGCTGGAGCGAGCTCGTGGCCGTGAGCCACACGCCGCCGTCGTTGAGGTCGACGCGCGCGAGCGGGAATCCGGGGTTGACGAGTGCAAGCACGGCGATGACGGCCGGCACCGTGACCACGGCGGCGGCGGACGCCGAGCGGCGGCGGAACGTGGCGAGGTTCACTCGACGCAGACCTCCGCCGGCCGCGCCGACGCGCTGCGGTCAGCGCGCACGATCGACACCTCGATGCACACCTGCGTGCCGGCACCGCCGGGCACCGTCACCGTCGCCTCGGCGAGGAGCGCGAGGGTCGGCTCACCGGTCGCCGAGCGGACGCCCCAGAGGTACTGGTCGCCGGCGGCAGGCTCGGGGTTGACCCAGGTGAAGCGGACCGAGCCGTCGGCCAGCCGCACGCCCGTGAGCCCCGTCGGCGCCGGCACGACGGCGACGACACCCTGGGCGCCCTGGGCGCCGAACCCGGCGGTGGCCTCGGCGGTCTGCACGCCGGTCGGCTCGCCGCGCAGGTTCACCACGAGCGCGACGACCGTCACCGTCAGCACGAGCGCCGCCGCGCCGACGGCGACCGCCCGGCGACTGCGGGAGCTGATCGACGTCGCTCCCGCCGGCTGGGCGTGCACTCCCCCGGCCGCGACGCGGCGCACCGCCGCGGCCCTGCGCACAGCCTGCGGAACGTGTTCCTCGCCCGGTCCGGGGTCGACGGTCACGATCGGGCGCAGCCGCGGGCTCTCGTCGTGCGTGAGGTCGGTGTGTTTTGGTTGGGCTACCGGCTCGCGCGGGTCGATGCTCACAACCGGGCGCAGCCGCGTCGCGTCGTCGTCGACCCGGGCGCTGGTGCCCGACACGGCCGGCCCGAAGGCCCGCCAGCCGCGGGACGCCCCGGTCTGGGCATCGTCGTTCAGGTCGAGAGGCGTCACCGGGAGCCCCAGCTCGGCTTCGACCTGCTGGAGCGCGCGCGCGAACCCCGCCGCGGTCGGGTACCGGCGGTCCGGCACCTTCTCCATCGCACATGCGAGAGCGGCGTGGAGCGAGGGCGGCACGTCGCCCCGCCCGGTCACGGGCAGCGGCTCACGCTCGATCCGCCCGACGAGGTCGGCGGCGCCGTTGCGCGCGCCCGGCACCTCGAACGGGGTGCGCCCCGCGAGCAACGAGTAGACCGTGGCGGCAAGGGAGTACACATCCGATCGCGCGTCACCGGTCGGGTGCGGAGCGAGCAGCTCGGGCGGCGACCACGGGATCGACATCCCGACCGCTGCTCCCTCGCCAGAGCCGGGCGTCGACGCGATCCCGAAGTCCGTGAGGGCCGGCCAGCCGAAGTCCGTCGTCAGCACGTTCGCGGGCTTGATGTCTCGGTGCAGGACACCCGCTCGGTGGGCGGTCTCGACCGCCGAACCCAGGCGGACCCCGATGCGCAGCGCCTCCTCGACCGAGATCCGCTCTCGGCGGTACCGCTCGGCGAGGCCGGCGCCCGAGCAGTACTCCATGACGATGTACGGGCGGCCGTCGGCGGCGATCTCGGCTTGGTGGATCGTGACGATCGACGGGTGGTGCGAAAGGCGGGCCATGACGTTGGCCTCGGTCTGGAACCGGGCGCGCGCATCGCCGTGGAGCGAACCGGCGAGCAGCACCTTGACGGCGACGGCGCGCCGCGGCATGTCCTGCTCGTACAGGAAGACGTCAGCGAAACCGCCGAGCCCGAGCACCCGGACGAACCGGTGCCCGGCGATCCGGGGTGGCGCCGATGCCTCACGTCGTGCTGTCACGCACCCCGCTCCACCGTGAAGGTCACGCCGTCGCCGAGGTCGACGACCTCGCCGCGGGCGATGACCGTGGCCTGGCCGGGCGCCAGCTGGCGCGCGCCCTCACCCGGTCGCGTCACGACAGTGCCGTTGGTCGAGTGCAGGTCGGTCACCAGCACGTCGTCCCCGTCCGCGCGCACCTCGGCGTGCGTCCGCGAGATGTCCTGCTGCGGGCTCGGCAGCGTGACGAGGCGCGGGAGGTCGCGGTTCGTCACGCGCGACACCTGAGGCGCGCGGCCGAGCAGCACGGAGCGGTCGACGGAGACCACCTGGCCGGTCGACAGGACGAGTTTCGCGGGGGGTGCGAACTGCGGTGCGGTGACGCGGAACGGACCCGGGACCTCGTCGCCCGCCCACGACGGCAGCTGGTGGCGGATCGTCTGGAGGTCGCTCGAGAGGATGGTCATGCCGTCGTGGTCGTCCGGGATGACGGTGTCCTCGACCGGGCCGAGCGAGCCTGTCTCGAGCGCGGCCTCGGCTTCGGCGACGACCCCGGCACCGCTCGGAAGGTTCCACGCGGCGTCGAGCTCGCGGCGCAACGACTCGGACGGGCCGCCCGTGGGGACGCGGTCGATCAGGTCGGGCTCGGCAGGCACCGGGTCGAGAGTGGGGAGGCTGTCGGCGTTCAGGCCGGCGAGCGCGTCATCGGGCGCGTCATCGACCGCGGCGGGCTCCGCCGCTGCGACCCCGCCCGAGACGGCGTCGCGTGCGGCGAGCGGCACGCGCACGCCGGACGCACGCACCACGCCGCTGACCACGGGCAGTGCGAGGTCGGGCGTCCACGGCGTCCCGACCACGCGGATCGTGACCTCGTCGGCCCCGTCGGCGACACGCTCGGACCACGTCGTGACCTCACCTGCGCCCAGCACCCGCGCCCCGTCTGCGCCGCGAACCTCGATCTCCACGCCGCCGCGGAGGGCAGCGTGCACGCGCCCGCCTGAGAGGTCCACGAGCGCGAAGGGCTGCAGCCGCGCGATCCCCCCCGTCAGGAGCGCCTCGAGCTGGTCGGCGAGACCGCCCTGCGCGGGGACGGCCGCCCAGACAGCGCGCACCACGTCCGACGACGTGGATGGCGCGAGGAGAGCGACGACGCCTCCGGCGACCACCGCGTGCCAGTTCCCCGGCATGTACTCGGGCACGATCACAGCTCGACCTCCGTCGTCGTCGCCCGCGGCACCGTCGCGCCGTCGAGCGTCTCGTCCCAGGTTCCGGTGGTGGTGCCGAGCGCGGAATGGTCCGTCGGGCGCGGCACGGTCGTGCACGCGTCGGACGCGCCGGAGCTCGTCGTCGCGACGTCAACGACCACGGTGCTCACGTTGTCCCGACCACCCGCCTCGATCGCGCGCTGCACGAGCTGCTGGGCGGCGTCCTGCGGGTCGCTGCACTGACCCAGCACCTCGCTGATGACGTCGTCGGTCACCTCGCGGGTCAGGCCGTCGGAGCACACGAGGATGCGGTCGTGCGGTCCGGCCGGGATGAGCCAGTAGTCCGGCTCGAGCGTGGAGCCGGTTGCGATCGCGCGCGTGAGGACGTGGCGCTCGGGGTGCGTACTGGCGAGCTCGGGAGCGAGCTCGCCGTGGTCGACGAGCTCCTGCACGACCGAGTGGTCAACGCTGATCTGCGTGAGCGTGCCGGACACCCAGCGGTACACGCGGGAGTCGCCGACGTTGAAGATGAGCCAGTAGGACCCGTCCGCCTCCTCCGCGACCGCGACTCCCGCGACCGTCGTGCCTCCGGCCCGGCCCTCGAACGCCTCATGCACGCGCGCGGCGGTCCGTTCGAAGCACGCGTGCACGTCGTGCGCGGATGCGGAGGTCCGGCCTGCGAGCTGAGCGAACTCCTCGACTGCCAGACGGCTCGCGACGTCGCCTGCGTCGTGACCACCCATGCCGTCGGCAACGAGGAACACGGGCGGGTACGCAAGCAGGGCGTCCTCGTTCACGGCGCGGACAAGGCCTCGGTCCGTTGCCGATCCCCACGACGTCCGCACAGCTCACCCCCAACCCCCGCGGGCACAGCATTGCGCCCTTGATGACTATCGGCGCACATGGTGCCCTAGATGAGGCCACCGATGTGCGGGAAAACCCCAGCTCGGTCAGATCCCGAGCTGGAACACCCCCCAGTACGCGGTGACGACCAGCAGGACCACCGCTCCGGCGAGCACCGACCACACGACGACGTGGCCCCAGACGCCGGTCGCGATGCCCGGCCCGTCGAGGTGCGGGTGCCGCGCGACGTCCAAGAGGCTGGCGCACGCCACGACGGCGGCGATCCCCAGGAGGCGCACGCCGACCCAGCCACCCTGCACGATCACCGAGTTGCGCTCGTAGTCCAGCGCGAGCCGGGCGACCGCGACGAGGTACCAGACGAGGCCACCGACGGTCGCCATCGCGAGGCCGCCGATCCAGCCGAGCCGGCTGGCTACCCCAGCGCCGAGCCGGTGACGCGCGGGCAGCCCGCGCACGCGTCGCCATCCGGCGACGCCGAACCCGGCCAGAGGTCCGAGCACGAGCAGCCCCGCCGCACCGGCGACGACCGCCAGGACGGCATCACCGTCGCGGAGCCAGCGGGGCATCGGCAAGGGCGCGGCCCAGTAGGTCTGGTGCGGGCTCGCCCCGGCGATCTGCGGCACCGACTGCGCCGTCGCGGGCAGCCCGCGGATCCATCCGGACAGGTCGCGGAGGAAGTCGGGCGCGACCTCCCCGTCGACCTTCAGCCCGTGGTCGGCGCCGGCGTAGTACCGCACCTCGTACTGGCCGTTCCCGGCGATCGCGAGATCGCGGATGATCTGCTCGGCACCCTGGACCATGGGCATCGACGCGTCGTGCGTGCCGTAGGCCACGAGCACCGGCTGGTGCATGCGGCGCTGGTACGGGGCGACGTCGAAGTCCAGATACTCGAAGCCTCCGCCGGGCAGCGACATCCCCACCGCCCGCGGGATCGCGCGGAACACACCGTTCGGCACGCGGGTGTTGCGGAGGTAGGAGTCCATCGCGAACGCGGCCTGCTGACGCGGCGGAACGACTGGCGCCGAGGTGAGCACGACGAACGCGAGACCCGGGTCTTCGGCTGCCATCACCGGGGTGATCCAGGCGCCCTCGCTCTCGGCGTACACGCCGACCTTCGTCGGGGCGACACCGGGCCAGTGCCGCAGCAGCTGCACGGACGCGGCGTAGTCGGCCGCCATCTGGACGTAGTCGCGGTGCCGGGCCGAGTACGTGTCCAGCCGCTTGTTCGGGACCATCGTGACCACGCCCGACGCTGCGAGCGCGGACGCCTGCGCCTTGAAGGCCCGGGAGTACTCCCCCGTCCCGGCGCCGTGCACGAACACCACGGCAGGCAGCGGTCCGCTCGCCCCGATCGGCTCGGTGATCCTTGCCTGGATCATGGTGCCGTCGAGCTGCACCGTGACGACCGTCTGGCGCACCGGGTACGTCTGCGCGGGGGGAGCATCCGTGACGGCGGTCGACGAGCGGGCCACGACGAGCGGGTCGTTCAGGGGCACCGGGTCCCACTGCGGGCCCATGAACGCACCGAGCACGGCCAGCACGATGACACCCACGACGCTGCTGGTGGCGATGCGGTTCGGCACGTGGAGAGTATCGCGCACGGTGGACCGAGCCCGATCGGCGGTGCGCCTGGTCAGAAGCCCATCCTGCCGAGCTGCTTCGGGTCCCGCTGCCAGTCCTTGGCGACCTTGACGTGCAGGTCGAGGAACACACGCGAACCGAGAAGCGCCTCGATCTCGCGGCGTGCCGTCGTGCCGACCTCGCGCAGCCGCGAGCCGCCCTTGCCGATGATGATGGCCTTCTGGCTGTCGCGCTCGACAAAGAGCTGGACACGCACGTCGAGCATGGGGGTCGCGCCCTCGTCGCCCCCGCGCGGCACCATCTCGTCGACGACGACCGCGAGCGAGTGAGGCAGCTCGTCGCGCACGCCCTCGAGGGCCGCCTCGCGCACGAGCTCGGCGACCATGACGGCGACGGGCTCGTCGGTGAGCTCGCCGTCGGGGTAGAGGGCCGGGCCCTCGGGCAGGTGACCGATGAGGACCTTCTCGAGCACGTCGACCTGGTAGCCGGTCTCCGCGGAGACCGGCACGATGTCGGCCCAGTCGCCGAGCCGCGAGATCGCGAGCAGGTGCTCCGCGAGGCGCGCCTTGCCGACGAGGTCGGCCTTGGTCGCGATCGCGACGACGGGCGTGCCCCGGCCGTCACGCGCTGCATCGGCGAGCTGCTCGGCGATGAACCGGTCGCCTGGGCCCACCTTCTGGTCCGACGGTAGGCAGAAGCCGACGACGTCGACCTCGGTGAGCGTGCCCTTGACGAGGTCGTTGAGGCGCTCTCCGAGCAGCGTGCGCGGACGGTGCAGCCCGGGGGTGTCCACGAGGACGAGCTGCGCGTCCGGGCGGTGCACGATGCCCCGGATCGTGTGCCGCGTGGTCTGCGGGCGGGCCGACATGATCGCGACCTTCTGCCCGACGAGTGCGTTCGTCAACGTCGACTTGCCGGCGTTGGGCCGACCGATGAGGCAGGCGAAACCTGAGGAGAAAGTCATCCGTGTGCTCCGTGGATCGGGTCGGCGGGGGTGGTGGCCCCCTGGTCGTCCCCCGGCTCGTCGTCGGGCGTGGTCCGCCGCACGACGAGCGTCGAGATCTGCTTGCGGCGTCCGTCGGCGCGTTCCGCGACGAGGTGGAGGCCATGGATGTCGCCGGTGGAGCCGACGAGCGGGACCTTGCCGAGGGCCTTGGCGAGCAGACCACCTGCGCTGTCCACGTCGTCGTCGTCCACGTCGAGGTCGAAGAGCTCACCGAGCTCGTCCTTCGCGAGCCGTGCCGGGACACGGTACGACCCGTCGCCGAGGTCCTCGACGCCAGGGGCGGACGGATCGTGCTCGTCCGTGAGCTCGCCCACGATCTCCTCGAGCGCGTCCTCAATCGTGACGAGGCCCGCGATGCCCCCGTACTCGTCCACGACCATCGCCATGTGCGACGAGCCGGCCTGCAGCTCGCGCAGGAGATCGTCGACGGGCTTCGACTCAGGCACGTACACAGCGGGTCGTCGGCGAGCCGGCGCACGAGGTCCTTGAGGTACAGCACGCCGCGCAGGTCGTCGACCGACTCGCCGACGACGGGGAGTCGCGAGAAGCCAGAACGCAGGAGCAGCGCGAGAGCCTTGCGCAGCGGCGTGTCCGCCCCGGTCACGATCATGTCGGTGCGCGGCACCATGACCTCGCGCGTCAGCGTCTGACCGAGCTCGAGAACGGAGCGGAACATGTCGCGCTCCTCGGCCTCGATCACGTCCGACTCGCTCGCTCGCTCGACCATGTCGCGCAGCTCGTCCTCCCCGAAGTCGGGGCGCGCGCCCGACGTGGGCACGGCGCGAGCGAACCCCCCGACCGCACGGGAGACCCCGAGCAGCAGGCGCGAGAGGACCGTCAGCACCGCCAGGGGGTGCTGGCGCCCGACCGTCCGCGGGCTGACCCGCACGAGAAGGTAGGCGACCGCAGCGCACACGGAGCTGGCCACGAGCAGGACCCAGCCCCAGGCAAGCCCGGCCGACGCCACGACGAGCGTGATGCAGACCGTCGCCGTCATCTCGCCGAGCAGCCGGACGAATGCGGCCGACGACGAGACCCGACGCCGCTGCTCGACGAGGCGGCGCACCCGCTCGGCGGCCGGGTGCCGCTCGGCCAGCAACTCCGTCACAGCGGCAAGGGTGACTCGGCCGACGGCGACCTCGCCCGCGCTGAGCGCCGCCGCGAGCGCGATACCGAGCACCGCGACCACGATGAGCAGCCCCAAGGGAACGTGGGTCATCGGCGCGCGAGGAACGTCAGGAGCAGCTGGCGCTGGAGCGCGAACATCTTCCGCTCCTCCTCGGGCTCCGCGTGGTCGTACCCGAGCAGGTGCAGGATCCCGTGCGTGGTGAGCAGCAGCAGCTCCTCGGCGGTCGAGTGGCCCGCGACCCTGGCCTGCTGCGCTGCGACGTCCGGGCAGAGCACGACGTCGCCGAGCAGGCCTGCCGGCGTCTGCTCGCCCTCACGGCCGGGCCGCAGCTCGTCCATGGGGAACGAGAGCACGTCCGTGGGACCAGGCTCGTCCATCCACTGCACGTGCAGCTGCGACATGACATCCACACCGACGAGCAGGATCGACAGGTCCGTCTGGGGGTGCACGTGCATCGCGTCGAGCACGTAGCGCGCGAGCGCCGCGAACTCCACCTCGTCGACCTCGACACCGGACTCGTTGTTGACCTCGATGCTCATGTCCTGTCCCAGCGCGCGTAGGCGTCGATGATGTCGCCGACCAGGCGGTGGCGTACCACGTCCGACGAGGTCAACCGGCAGAAGGCGATGTCGTCGATGTCGGCGAGGATCTGCTCGACGACGCGCAGCCCCGACGTGGTGGCTGTCGGGAGGTCGACCTGCGTGACGTCGCCCGTGACCACGATCTTCGAGGCGAACCCCAGTCGCGTGAGGAACATCTTCATCTGCTCGGTCGAGGTGTTCTGCGCCTCGTCGAGAATGATGAACGAGTCGTTGAGCGTGCGCCCTCGCATGTACGCCAACGGCGCCACCTCGATGGTCCCCGCCTCCATGAGCCGCGGGATCGTGTCGGGGTCGACCATGTCGTGCAGGGCGTCGTACAGCGGGCGCAGGTACGGGTCGATCTTGTCGCTGAGCGAGCCGGGCAGGAACCCGAGCCGCTCGCCTGCCTCGACGGCGGGTCGCGTCAGGACGATGCGACTGACCTGGCGCGCCTGCAGCGCTTGGACTGCCTTCGCCATCGCCAGGTACGTCTTGCCGGTACCCGCAGGGCCGATACCGAAGGTCACCGTGTTGCGGTCGATCGCGTCGACGTAGTCCTTCTGTCCCTCGGTCTTGGGCCGGATCGTGCGTCCGCGCGAGGTCAGGATGTTCTGGGTCAGAACGTCCACCGGGCGCGGCGAAGCACTGGTCGCGAGCATCGTCACCGACCGCGCGACGACGTCCGGGGTCAGCGGTGTCCCGGTAGCGGCAACCTCGATGAGCTCGTCGACGAGCTCGGCGACGAGCGCGACGTCCCCAGCCGGTCCCGCGAGCGAGATCTCGTTGCCGCGCGCATGGATGTCGACGGCCCGGAAGCCGGCCTCGATCGCCAGCAGTACCTCGTCGCCGCGCCCCAGCAGCTCAACCATCGAGACGTCCGCGCCGACCGTGATGCGGTGCTCGACGCGTGCCGTGAGACCGGTGCCGGGACGACGTGCGGGTGTGCTTTCGGGCATGTGCTCGGCTTGCGCCTCCGCGCTCCTTCGGTCCGCCCTACCGTGGACCGGCAGGCGCTGCACCTGAGTCTACCGAGCACGCGCCGTCCCCGGCCCGGCGCGACCCGACGAACGGCCGCACGCGGTAGGTTCCGAGCAGACGCATCGGTGCACTGATCCGGGTGCGCCGCCCAGCGAGGCAGCCGACCTGAGGACGAGACCATGCGAGCAGGACGAACGCGATCCCTTCAGCTCCTGGCCGCCGGAGCGTGTGCGGCGCTGGCAGCCGCGACGCTGGCAGGCTGCGCGTCGGGGACCGTCCGGACCGGCGCGTCGACGACGGTCGGGACCACGACTGCCTCCGCGACTGCCTCAGCGACCGCGCCGGCAAGGACCCCGACTCCCAAGGCCACAGCGACGAGCACCTCCACGGATGTCGTCCCGACGGACCAGCCGACCAACGGCTCCAACACCCTCACGTCGCCGGCACCCGGGGCGACCGTCGACGGTCCTGAGGTGACGGTGACCGGTACCGGCACTGCCTTCGAGGCGACGCTGCGCTGGGAGGCCGTGCCTGCGGGGGGCGCCGACCCGGTGGCGCAGGGCTTCACGACGGCGGGCGCCAACGGCGAGGTCGGCCCGTTCACCTTCACGGCGCCCCTGCCGACGGGTCCGGTCATGCTCTCGGTCTGGGAGCCCGACATGTCCGACGGCGCGACCGGATCCAAGCGCCACAACCTCGTGTCGGTGACCTTCACCGTCCGCTGACGGCAGGGGTGGCCTCAGCCCCAGCGTCCGAGCCGCTGCGCGAGCAGCGCCAACGCGATCGGGCCGGCCGTCGAGGTCCGCAGCACGTGCGGTCCGAGGCGCACCGCGATCGCGCCGGCCCCCACGAGCGCCTCGAGCTCACGCGCCGAGATGCCACCCTCGGGGCCGACGACGATGAGGACCTCGCGCCGCTGCCCGACTGCCCGCGTGCCGTGGGCGGTGGCCGCCGGGCCGTCGTCGGCAACCTGCGTCGCACCGAGCCGCGCCAGATCGACCCGCGCGAGCGGCTCGCTCGCCTCCTCGTGCAGGACGAGAGCGACGCCCCCTGCGTCGATGGTCCGCTGCACCCGCTCGACGAGCCCGCGCCCGTCGACCGCGAGCTCGACCTCGGGGATCCAGGCCCGGCGCGACTGCTTGGCCGCCGCACGCACGGTCCCGAGCCACCGCGAGCGACTCTTGGCGGCTCGGTCCCCGCGCCACACGACGACTGAACGCTCGGCCTGCCACGGCACCACGGCGTCCGTCCCCACCTCGGTCGCGGCCTCGATCGCCAGCTCGTCGCGGTCGCCCTTCGCGAGCGCCTGCACGAGCACGAGCGCCACCTCCGACGCCGGCTCGTCGGTGCGGGCCACGATCTGCAGGGTGACGCCCTCGCCACCGACGGCGCCGACGAGGCACTCGAGCCGGACGCCCGCGCCATCGACGACGTCCACGCGCTCACCCGCGCAGCGGCGCTGCACGACCCCGGCGTGCCGCCCCTCGGCCCCGTCGAGCAGGTAGGTGCCGCCGGGCCGGGTGGCCGCGAGGGCGCCCGGCTCCACGAGGAAGACGGGAGCACTCACCGCTCAGCGACCCGAGAGCTTGTCGCGGAGCTTCGCGAAGACCCCGGGGTTGGCGGCCGCGAACCGCGCCTCGGGCCGCTCCTCGCCGCGCAGTGTCGCGAGCTGCTGCAGGAGTGTGACCTGCTCCTCGTCCAGCCCGGTGGGGACATGGACGTCGACATGGATGTGCAGGTCGCCGCGCCCACCGACGTGCAGGTGTCCGATGCCGAGCCCGCGCACCGTGATCACCTGCGCCGACTGGGTGCCCGGGCGCAGGTCGATCTCCTGCGGACCGTCGAGCGTGTCGAGCGTCAGGACCGTGCCGAGCGCGGCGGCCGTCATCGGGACGGGCAGCGTGCAGTGCAGGTCATCGCCCTGCCGGACGAACGTCTCGTGCTTACGCTCACGGACCTCGAGGTAGACGTCGCCCGCGGGGCCGCCGGCCGGCCCGACCTCACCCTGGCCGGTGAGCTTGATGCGCGTCCCGGTGTCCACCCCGGCGGGCACGTCGACCGTCAGGGTGCGCCGCGAGCGCACCCGACCCGCG
>JABBOW010000182.1 GCA_012927595.1 Cellulomonas sp. | reverse complement strand
GGCCTGGGGTCGAGGCGGCTCGTCGCGCGGCACCGAGCGACCCGACGCGAGCCCGGTCCTGCGGTCGCGGCGGTCCTCGAAGTGCTGCTCGGCGTCGCGGCGGAGCTCGAGCTCGGCTGATGGCCCGATGGCTCAGGTCCGCGATCATGGACCCGTGAGCATCCCGTTCCGAGTCATGACCGTCTGCACCGGAAACATCTGCCGGTCGCCCATGGCCGAGGTCGTGCTGCGTACGCGCTTCGAGTCGGCGGGGCTCGGCGGGCTGGTCGTCGTGGACTCGACGGGAATCAGCGACGAGGAGCACGGCAACCCGATCGACCCGCGCGCCGGCACGGCTCTCGTCGGCCGCGGATACGACGTCCCGCGTCGCGTCGCGCGCCAGGTCCGGGCGACCGACCTGCCCGCACACGACCTCGTGCTGGCGATGACGAGCACGCACGCCCGGGCGCTGCGACGGCTCGCACGCGATACCGACGCTGCCGGCCGCGTCGCGATGTACCGGGCGTTCGACCCGGCTGCGCTGAGCCTGCTCGACGGCGGCCCCGAGCACCTCCTCGACGTCGACGACCCCTGGTACGGCGGCCCCGAACAGTTCGAGACGTGTCTCGACGAGATCGAGGCCGCCGTGGACGGGATCGTCTCGCACGTGCGCCGTGCGGTCGTGGTGCTGTGATGCCCACCCGGCGAATCACTCTTGACGACGCCCCGGTCATCGCGGAGCTCGTGCGGGCCAACCGGGAGTTCCTCGCTCCGTGGGAGCCGATCCGACCGGAGGGCTACGCCACGGTCGACGGCCAGCGGGAGGTCATCCGGACCGCGCTCGAGCAGCACGAGCAGGGATCGACCCTCCCGCACGTCATCGTCGACGACTCCGGCTGCGTCATCGGCCGCATCACGCTCAACGGCATCACGCGGGGACCGTTCCAGTCGTGCAGCCTCGGCTACTGGTTGAGCGCCGCCGAGAACGGTCGCGGTCTCGCCACCGCCGCCGTGCACGACATGATGCGGCTCGCCTTCGAGGAGCTTGGGCTGCACCGGGTCGAGGCCGGGACCCTGCTCCACAACGTGCGGTCGCAGCGCGTCCTCGAGCGCAACGGGTTCGTCCGCTTCGGGGTCGCCCCGGCGTACCTGAAGATCGCCGGTGCGTGGCAAGACCACATCCTGTTCCAGGTCCTGACGAACGTCCCGGGCTGACGCGGCGCGGGAGCTCCGGTTCTGACTCGTTGCCACGAACGGCAACGTTCTCGCGGCGCGGGAGGATGTGGTCATGAAGATCTCACGCCGCTCGCACGTCCCGCCGTTCGCGGTCATGGAGGTCCTGGCGGCGGCCAACGCACGCCGGGCCGCCGGGGAGTCGGTGCTCAACCTGTGCGCCGGTGAGCCGTCGTCGGGCGCCTCCGACGTCGTCCGCGAGCGCGCGATCGCGCTGCTGACGAGCGGCGACCTGGGGTACACCGAGTCGATGGGCGTGCCGCCGCTGAAGGCGGCCATCGCCGAGCACTACGACCGTTGGTACGGCCTCGACGTCGACCCTGCGCGCATCGCCGTGACGACGGGGTCGTCGGGCGGTTTTATGCTCGCGTTCCTCGCCGCATTCGACGCGGGCGACCGGGTCGCGCTGGCCAGGCCCGGCTACCCGGCCTACAAGAACATCCTCACCGCACTCGGCTGCGAGGTCGTCGAGCTCGCGTGCGGGCCCGAGGCCCGCTATCAGCCGACGCTCGAGCAGCTGACCGACGCGTACGTCGACGGCGGCCTGGACGGGGTCGTCGTCGCGAGCCCGGCGAACCCGACCGGCACGATGATCGCCCCTGCCGAGCTCGCGGGGCTCGCGGCCTGGTGCGCCGAGTTCGACGTCCGGCTGATCAGCGACGAGATCTACCACGGCATCACCTATGGCGGACCGGACAACGCGCGCAGCGTGATTCAGTCGACCGCCGCGCAGTACCTCGATCGGGGTGCGGTCGTCGTGAACTCGTTCTCGAAGTACTGGGCCATGACCGGCTGGCGGCTCGGCTGGCTCGTCCTGCCGGACGACCTGATCACCCCGATCGACGCGCTCGCGAGCAATGTCGCGCTGTGCCCGCCCGCGCTCGCGCAGTACGCGGGTGTCGCGGCGTTCAGCCCCGAGGGGTACGCGGCAGCCCAGGCCAACGTCGAGCAGTACGCCGCGGCGCGGTCGCTGCTCCTCGGGCGGCTGCCGGAGCTCGGCTGGATGCGCGTGGCCCCGGCCGACGGCGCGTTCTACCTGTACGCCGACATCGTGGCGTCGGACTTGGACTCGGTCACGTGGTGCGCGCGGCTGCTCGCCGAGACCGGCGTCGCGCTCACGCCCGGGACGGACTTCGACGCGGTCGAGGGGCACAAGTGGGTGCGGCTGTCCTTCGCGTCGTCGGTCGACGTGGTCAGCGAGGCGGTCGACCGCATCGTCGCGTGGCAGCGCACGCTCCAGTCTGACTCCTCCCACATTGTCGGTTCGGGTGGGGTCGCGGGGCTGTGAACTGCGGTCACCCTGATCAATGCACCAGGGCAGTCAACCTGTGCGCGTCAGGTCGCGGTCTGCTTGCTGAGATCTGACGGCCAGCAGATCCAGCTCGCGCACCAGGCGCCACTCACGGCCCGGCCCGGTCTCGGACCTGGCTCGACACCGACTGCGACGGGTTGCGCACCCCCGGCCGCCGAGGCGACGCCCCGGTCTTCCCGGTTCGCGTCGTTCAGTCTCCGTCAGTTCCGTCGTACCACGAGAGAGTTGGCGAAGCCCCACACCACGGCAAGGGCGAGCACCTGCCCGTTGATGAGCCCGTCGTAGTGACCAAGGGCGGTGGTCAGGATGAGTGCGCCGACCGACAGGATCAAGGCAGCTGCACCCACTACGGTCGTGGTCCCGGTGGCTGCTGACCGACCACCGGTGCGGGGAGGTGCCGATCGCCGCTCAGCGCCGCGCGCGCGCGGCGCGGAGCAGCGGCCCCACGGCGTGCCGGCCCGTGATCGGCTCGAAGGCCTTTGCCGCGGCGGCGAGTGCGGCCATCTCGTCATCTCGCAGCTCGATGTCTCCGGCGGCCGCGTTGGACTCGACCTGCGCCACGCTCGACGCACCGGGGATCGCCACGACGCCGGGGTGGTGCACGACGTAGGCGAGCGCGGCCTGGGACATCGACACCTCATGCGCGTCGGCCACCTCGCGCAGCGTGGCGAGGAGCCGCTCGGCGCGCTCGAGGTTCACCGGCAGGAACAGCGGGTTGAGCCGTCGCACGCGCCCCGATGGCGGGTTCGCCGCCGAGTAGCGCCCCGAGAGCAGCCCCTGTGCCAGCGGGCTGTAGGCGATCACCAGGCGGTCACGGCCCGCCGCGTAGGGCAGGAGGTCGTCCTCGGGGCCACGGTGCGCGAGGCTGTACTGCACCTGGTTGGACAGGACCGGCCGACCCAGGGCCTCCTCCGCGGCCACCCACCGCTCCAAGGAGTAGTTGCTCACGCCGACCTGGTCCACCAGGCCGACGTCCTGCAGCGCTCGCATCCCGGCCATCGTTCTTTCATCGGAGACGACCGGGTTCGGCTGGTGAACCTGGTAGAGGTCCAGCCGCTGGACGCCAAGGCGCGCGGCGCTGGCGACCGCACGCTGCTCGACCACCGGTGCGATCGGCAGCACCGGGAAGATCTTCGTCGCCACGACGGCCTCGGCCCGTCGTCCGGCCAGTGCGGCACCGACCAGTCGCTCGCTGCGCCCGCGCCCGTAGATCTCTGCGGTGTCCACCAGCGTGATGCCGCTGTCCAGCGCTCGGTGCACCAGGCTCGACGTGCGTCCTTCGTAATCCGTCCCGTAGCCCCACTCCGAGGAGCCGAACTGCCAGGTGCCAAGTCCGATGACTGAGACAGGGGTGCCGAAAGGGCTCTCGACGTAGCGCATGCGTCCAGTCAACCCGCCGGGTGGGGACGCCGCTACTCGGCGCTGCATCTCAGCTGACGACTACGCGCTGCACGTCGGGGTTGAGGATGGCCGCACACTGTGAGCGATGCCCGGGCGCTCGGCCTCCGGCAAGTTGAGGGAGGACACCTGTGCCCCTGAAGCACCCGGCCGCCAAGCAGCCACGCGTCACCGAGATCTCCGTCGACCCGTTGTACGACCTCGGGGGTGAGTCGATCCCGCGGCACCGGCTCGGCCCCCACGAGATCCCGGCGGGCGTGGCGTACGAGACGATCCATGACGAGCTGATGCTCGACGGGAACGCGCGGATGAACCTCGCGACCTTCGTCACGACGTGGATGGAGCCGGAGGCGGAGCGGCTGCTGAGAGAGTCCTTCGACAAGAACATGATCGACAAGGACGAGTACCCGCAGACCGCCGAGATCGAGATGCGCTGCGTGAACATCCTCGCCGACCTGTGGAATGCGCCGGACCAGGCGACCGCTACCGGCTGCTCGACCACGGGCTCCAGCGAGGCGGCGATGCTCGGCGGGCTGGCCCTCAAACGCCGGTGGCAGCATCGGCGCCGCGCCGAGGGCAGGGCGACGGACAAGCCCAACCTGGTGATGGGGATCAACGTCCAGGTCTGCTGGGAGAAGTTCGCCAACTACTGGGACGTCGAGATGCGCCTGGTGCCCATGGAGGGTGGCCGCCTCCACCTCGGTGCGGCCGAGGCTGTGGCGCTGTGCGACGAGAACACGATCGGCGTCGTCGCCATCCTCGGCTCGACCTTCGACGGTTCCTACGAACCGGTCGCCGACATCTGCGCGGCCCTGGACGCCTACCAGGAGCGGACCGGGATCGACGTCCCCGTCCACGTCGACGGCGCGTCCGGCGGGTTCGTCGCGCCGTTCCTCGACCCGGACCTCGCGTGGGACTTCCGCCAGCCGCGGGTGGCCTCGATCAACGTGTCGGGGCACAAGTACGGGCTCGTCTACCCGGGGGTCGGCTGGGTCGTCTGGCGCGACGCCTCCTGCCTGCCCGAGGACCTGATCTTCTGGGTGAACTACCTCGGCAACGACATGCCCACGTTCGCCCTGAACTTCTCCCGCCCAGGTGGGCAGGTGGTCGCGCAGTACTACAACTTCTTGCGCCTGGGCTTCGAGGGCTTCCGCAAGGTCCAGCAGTACTCCCGAGACGTCGCCACCCGCCTTGCGGACACGATCGCGGGGCTCGGACCGTTCGAGCTGTTGACCCGCGGCAACGAGCTGCCGGTCTTCGCGTTCGTCCTGCGGCCGGAGATCGAGAACTTCACCGTCTTCGACGTCTCGGCCGCGCTGCGCGAGCGCGGCTGGCTGCTGCCCGCCTACACCTTCCCCAAGAACCGTGA
Organism: Cellulomonas sp.; assembly: GCA_012927595.1. GTDB lineage: Bacteria > Actinomycetota > Actinomycetes > Actinomycetales > Cellulomonadaceae > Cellulomonas_A. Next base: position 17,064 of record JABBOW010000182.1, on the reverse strand, counting down.
CGACATCGTCGCGCTGCGCGTGGTGGTCAAGCGCGGCTTCAGCCACGACATGGCGGACCTCCTCGTGGCGGACATCGAGCGCGAGCTGCCGCGGCTGCAGGCCCAGGCCGCGCCGGCGCGCCGGGGTGAGGCCCACTCCAGCTTCCACCACTAGGACGGCCTTCCATCACCAGGACAGCGCGGGCTGTCGTCGACTCGTGGGGTACGAGCCGATCAGCGAGCCGCGACTACGGGGCGATACGGCGCACCATCGAACGCCCGGTCATACCGCACCCGGGTGCATCCCATTCTGGTAGCGTCTTGGTATGAGCACGCAGATCGCGGTCCGACTGCCGGATGACCTGGTCGCCTTCGTCGACGACCTCGTCAGTCATGGGGAAGCCACCAGCCGCGCCGCCGTGGTGTCCCGAGCGCTCGAACGCGAACGCCGTCGAAGGGTTGCCGAACGAGACGCAGCCATCCTCGCCCACGCCGGCACTGACCCCGACCTGGACAGCCTTGCGGAGTACGCGGTCGGCACGGCGATGGACGACCTCGACTGATGCGACCCATTCACTCCGCACGCCTGGACAAGACACGACCGGTGCTGATTCTCACCCGTGAGATCGTTCGCCCCCACCTCAGCCGAGTCACCGTCGCGCCCATCACCAGCACCATTCGCGGCCTGTCCACGGAGGTGCCGGTGGGCCGAGCCAACGGGCTCGATCACGAAAGCGTGGTCAGCTGCGACAACATCGTCACAGTGCCCGTGAGTGCGCTCGGGCACCAGCTCGGCTTCCTTCTGGCAGAACAAGAAGCCGCGCTCACGGCGGCGATCCGGGCCGCGTTCGACCTCGATTGAACAGACCGGCATGACCCGACCCCGACGCCCGCTCATCGCAGCCGTCTGAGCACTTGGAGCTGGCCGGACCTCCCGGATCCGGTGGCGTGTTCGGTGATGTCCGTGCACCACACCCGGTTCGGGGCGTCGGCGACGAACCGGCGCTGGACTGACGCGCCTCCGAGCGAGCGCGGCTCAGACCGGGGCCAGCGCGGTGTGCGGGCCGGCGGGGAGCTCGACGCTGATCACATCGCCCGGGCGGACGAGCCCGCTCACGAGCACGACTCCCATGACCCCGGCCTTGCGGACGAGGGTTCCGTCCGCGTCACGGTCGAGGACCGCGCGCATGAGGCCGACCTGGTGGCCGTCGAGCTGCGTGCACGGGTTGCGCAGGCCGGTGAGCTCGACGACGGCGTGCTCGCCGAGGTGGAGCCGGGTGCCGACGGGCAGGGCGAGCAGGTCGATGCCGCGGGTCGAGACGTTCTCGCCGAGGTTGCCGGGTGCCACCGTGAACCCGCGACCGGCGAGCTCGTCGAACAGCTCGGTCTGCATGAGGTGGACCTGCCGGAGGTTCGGCGGCGGGTTCGGCTCGCGGCGCGACATGTGCTGCACCGCCGCGCCCGAGTGCACATCCCCCTCGACCCCGACCCCGACCGCAAGCCGCACCACGTCCTGGTTGACCTTGGCGAACGCGTGCACAGCGCTCCGGCTCACCGCCACCACCGACCCGCCTGACGTCACGCCCGGACGCTATCGGAAATCGTGCCGTCATGGCCGGTCCTGCCTGAGACCATCTGCTCGTGGTGGACTCCCCCGGACAATCTGTCCGCATCCTGCAGCTCGACCTCGTGACGCTCCGGGCGCTCGCCGCCGGCGACCTCGTTTCGGCGCAGCGGCACGCGCCCGTCGAGCTGACCGGGTACCTCGTCGAGCCCGACTCCCGGCGCCTGTGGCAGATGCGCGGAGGACAGGTGGCCCGCGACCCTGACAGTGCCGCGTGGGTCACCGGCGTCGTCGTCGACGGGCGGACGGGTCGCGTCGTGGGCCGGGCGGGCTTCCACGGGCCGCCCGACGACGCCGGCATGGTCGAGGTCGGCTACTCGATCGACACGGCCGAGCGCCGACGCGGCTACGCGCGGGCCGCGCTGCGGTGGATGCTCGCGCGGGCCGCTGCGGAGCCCGACGTGCACGTCGTCCGCGCGTCAGTGAGCCCCGCCAACGCCGTGTCGCGCGAGCTCGTGCTCGCGCACGGGTTCGTCGAGGTCGGCGACCAGTGGGACGACGAGGACGGTCTGGAGATCGTCTACGAGGTCCCCGCGGCCGGCCCGACCGAGTGACCTCGGGGCGCCCGCAACACGCGCGCCACCCGGGCCCCGTACGGTCGGGGCATGGACGTTGCGGTGCTGGGTGCGACGGGTGACATCGGACAACAGGTCTGCACGCAGCTCATCGAGCGTCGCGTGCTCCCGACGTCGTCGCGCCTGCAGCTCGTCGGGCGCCCGGACGGGGCGTCGGCGCGCGCGACGTACGGGCTGCGCGCGGATCTCATGGACGCGTACGACGAGCACGCGCCGCTGATCGACGTCGCACTCGCCCCGAGCGACGTGGTCGCGGACGTGATCGTCGTCGCGGCCGGCCGCACGACCCCGCCGACCGCAGGCGCCGCGACTGACCGCTCCCAGCTCGCGTCCGACAACTACGCCGTGTTCGAGTCCTACGCACAGGCGCTCGCCGCGTACGGGTCCGGCCACGAGGTCGTCGTCGTCGTCTCCAACCCGGTCGAGCTGGGCGTGGCGGTCATGGCACGCGCGCTCGGGCGGCACCGGGTCATCGGCATGGGCGCCTGGCTCGACACCCTGCGGTTCCGGCGCGAGATCGCGGTCTCGCTCGGGCTGCGACGGCACCGCATCGGCGGCTTCGCCGCAGGTCAGCATGGCATGGACCTCGTGCCGCTGTGGTCGACGGTGCGGATCAGCGGGCTCGACGTGGACGAGCGTCGTCGGGCGATCGACGGGTTGCGGCGCGGGCGGACGCTCGCGACGTTCGGCGCCGAGCTCGCCGACGCGCAGACCCGGCTGCTCGCGATCGCTGCGCACGACATGGGCGCGGCCTTCGACCTCATCGACACCTGGCCGCCCGACCTCCGCGCGGTCGCCCGGCCCTGGATGACGCACCAGAGCGGCTCGAAGACCGCGGCGGGCACTGCGAACGCGACGGTCGAGCTCGTGGACACGCTGCTCGACGGCCGCGAGATCGTGGTGGCCGGGCAGGTCGCCCTCGCCGGCGAGGTCAGCGCAGGCGGCCACCGGCTCGACGGCGTCCTCGGTGTGCCGGTCGTCCTCGGGCCGGAAGGGTGGACGCGGGTGCTGCTCGACGAGCCCGCACCCGACGAGACCGAGCTCCTGCTGCAGTGCCGCGACCGCATCGACGCAACCCTCGCGCCGTGGGACCTCGGCCGGCCGGGAGCCGCGGCGTGAACGTGGGCGAGCGGTGGGTCGTGCTCGTGCGCGGTGCCGACCGTCCAGGTACCCTCACCGCGCTGACCAGCGTGTTCTCAACCCGCGGCGTGAGCTTCGAGTCGCTTGCGACGGGCGCTGTCGACGGCGACGTCGGCACGATTGCGGTCACGTTCCGCACGAGCACACGACGTCAGCAGCTGCTCGTCCGGACCGTCGAGCGGCTCTCTGTCGTCCGCTCGGTCGAGGTGTACTCGGCGGACGACCCGGCGGTGCGCGCCGCGGGTGTCGTGCGCTTGCCCGACGGGGTCGCCTTCATGCCGCCGTCGGATACGACGGTCCTGTGGTCGGGTGACGCGTCCGCCGGCCGGCCGGTGCTGGTCGAGGGCTCGCTCGCGGACGTGACGGCCGTCGTCGGACGAGCGCGCGAGCAGGGTGCCACCATGACGGCCGTCATGGTGCTCGGCGTGTGACGGGCCGACGTCGGACGAGCGCGCCGGGTACGCTGGCGCCGGAACTCAACTGAACAGCACAGCCGCTCGAACCGCGGCGGGAGAGCCCTCCTGCGCAGCGACCGCACCGCCGCCACCGGTGCGGGCGTCCACGGCGAGGCGCCGAAGGAGCAAGACCCTCCCCGGGAAACTCTCAGGCACCCGTACCGCCACGGCGAGGCAACTCTGGAAAGCGGTCGCTCGGCAACGGGCGGCCCACCGACGGTGCAAGCCGGCGCGCCCCGGTGCCCCACATGGGCACATGGCGGACCGGCAAAACTCTCAGGTCGCATGCCCTCGGGCCGGCGGATGACAGAACGGGGAGGCCACCCGTCCGTCCCGGTGCCCGCCGGACGACTCCCGGAGGCCCACGTGACCGAGCTCGACCAGACTGCGACGTTCGACCAGACCGCGCTCGACCAGACGGTCGTGACGCACCGCAACGCCGACGAGCTGTCCCACCGCACCGACGCCGCGCGGGACTTCGCCGACCGGCACATCGGCCCGCGGTCGCGCGACACGGCCACGATGCTCGAGCGCCTCGGTTACGACTCGCTCGACGCGCTCATCGACGCTGCCGTCCCCGCCTCGATCCGCACCGACCGGCCGCTCGACCTTCCCCCGGCTCGCAGCGAGGCCGAGGTGCTCGACGCGCTGCGGGCGATCGCCGCGAAGAATACGGTCATGACGCAGATGATCGGGCAGGGCTTCTCGGACACGATCACGCCGCCCGTCATCCGCCGCAACCTGCTCGAGTCCCCCGCCTGGTACACCGCCTACACGCCGTACCAGCCGGAGATCTCCCAGGGCCGGCTCGAGGCGCTCCTCAACTTCCAGACGGTCGTCGCCGACCTCACGGCGCTCCCGGTCGCGAACGCGTCGCTGCTCGACGAGGCGACAGCGGTCGCGGAGGCCGTCGCCCTCATGCGGCGGGCTGCCAAGGGCCGCGCCGACGGCGTCGTCGTGCTCGACTCGGAGTGCCTGCCCCAGACCATCGCCGTCACGCGCGGGCGCGCCGAGGCGATCGGCCACCTCGTCGTCGTCGCGGACCTGAGCGCCGGCCTGCCCGACGTCGGCCCCGGCGGGATCGTCGGCATCGTCCTGCAGGCACCCGGCGCGTCGGGGGTCGTCCGCGACCTCGCGCCCCTGATCGCTGCAGCCAAGGCGGCCGGTGCGCTCGTGACCGTCGCTGCGGACCTGCTGTCCCTGACGCTGCTGACTCCCCCGGGCGAGCTCGGTGCGGACATCGCGGTCGGCTCGGCGCAGCGGTTCGGCGTCCCACTCTTCTACGGCGGACCGCACGCGGCGTACATGGCGGTGCGCGCCGGCCTCGAGCGGATGATCCCCGGGCGGCTCGTCGGGGTGTCGGTCGACGCCGACGGCGCACCGGCGTACCGGCTCGCGCTCGCGACGCGTGAGCAGCACATCCGCCGCGAGAAGGCCACGAGCAACATCTGCACGGCGCAGGCCCTGCTCGCGATCGGGGCTTCGATGTACGCGGTCTACCACGGGCCCGACGGCCTGCGGGCGATCGCGGAGCGCGTCCATCATCGGGCTGTGCTGCTCGCCGAGGGCCTGCGCGCGTCGGGCGTGCAGGTCGAGCACGAGCAGTTCTTCGACACCGTCCGTGCGGTCGTCCCGGGTGCAGCCCAGGCGGTGCTCGTTGCAGCCGCCGCCCAGGGCATCAACCTCTGGGCGCCCGACGCCGACCACGTGCAGGTCGCGTGCGACGAGACGACGACTGAAGAGCACGTCTTCACCGTCCTGCGGGCGTTCGCCGCGGCGGGAGCCGCACCCGTGGCGAACCCGAGGTGGTTCCACGTGTCGGCCGGGCTGGACTCCGCCGTCCGCGACCTCCCCAACGGGTCGTACCGCACGACGCCGTACCTCACGCACCCCGTCTTCCACCGGCACCGCTCCGAGACCGCGATGCTGCGCTACCTGCGCCGGCTCTCCGACAAGGACCTCGCGCTCGACCGGACGATGATCCCGCTCGGCTCCTGCACCATGAAGCTCAACGCGACGGCCGAGATGGAGGCCATGACCTGGCCCGAGTTCGCGTCGATCCACCCGTACGTCCCACGTGAGCAGGCGGCGGGGTACACCGAGCTGATCGACAGCCTGTCAGGCTGGCTCGCGGAGATCACGGGCTACGCAGGAATCTCGGTCCAGCCCAACGCCGGGTCGCAAGGTGAGTTCGCCGGACTGCTCGCGATCCGCGGGTACCACGCGGCGAACCGCGCCCAGGATGCGCTCGTCCGTGACGTCTGCCTGATCCCGGCGTCGGCGCATGGAACGAACGCGGCGTCGGCGGCGCTCGCCGGCCTGGGGGTGGTGGTCGTCGCGACGGCCCACGACGGCTCGATCGACCTCGCAGACCTGCGCGGCAAGCTCGCGGAGCACGGCTCGCGGACCGCCGCGATCATGATCACCTACCCCTCGACCCACGGGGTCTTCGAGGCTGACGTGCGCACGGTCTGCCGCCTCGTCCATGACGTCGGCGGCCAGGTCTACATCGACGGCGCAAACCTTAACGCGCTCGTCGGGCTGGCCCGGCCGGGCGAGTTCGGCGGCGACGTCTCGCATCTCAACCTGCACAAGACGTTCTGCATCCCGCACGGCGGCGGCGGGCCGGGGGTCGGCCCGATCGGAGTCGGTGCGCACCTCATCCCCTACCTCCCCGGCGACCCGCGCGCCGCAGCCGGCGACGTGGCCGGCGCCGTGGCAGCGCCAGTGACCGCGGCCCAGTTCGGCTCAGCGGGCATCCTCTCGATCTCCTGGGCGTACGTGGCCCTCCTGGGCGGCGAGGGTCTGCGCCGCGCGACCGAGTCCGCGGTGCTGGCCGCGAACTACCTCGCGGCGCGTCTCGACGCGTCCTACCCGGTCCTCTACACGGGACCGAACGGGCTCGTCGCCCACGAGTGCATCGTCGACCTGCGGCCGATCACCGCCGAGACCGGGGTGACCGCGGAGGACGTCGCGAAGCGGCTGATGGACTACGGCTTCCACGCCCCCACGCTGTCGTTCCCCGTGCCCGGGACGCTCATGATCGAGCCGACCGAGAGCGAGGACCTCGCCGAGCTCGACCGGTTCGTGGACGCGCTCGTCGCGATCCGTGGGGAGATCGACGGGGTCGCCGCGGGTCGCTGGCCGGTCGAGGAGTCCCCGCTGCGCGGCGCACCCCACACGGCCGCCTCGGTCTCTGCCGACGCGTGGGACAAGCCCTACGCTCGCGAGCTCGCGGCCTTCCCGCTCACGAGCCTGCGTGCTGACAAGTACTGGCCGCCCGTGCGGCGCATCGACGGCGCGTACGGCGACCGGCACCTCGTGTGCTCGTGCCCGCCCATCGAGTCGTACACATGACCACCCCCACCGCACCGACCGATCGGAGCCTTCCCGTGAGCGACATCCTGTCCCCGCTGCACGCCGAGCACGTCGCACTTGGCGCCACGCTGACGTCGTTCGCCGGCTGGCAGATGCCGCTGCGGTACGCGGGTGACCTGGCCGAGCACGTCGCGGTCCGGACAGCTGCGGGGCTGTTCGACCTGTCCCACATGGGCGAGCTCGAGATCACCGGCCCACAGGCCGCCGCGGCCCTCGACTACGCGCTCGTCGGCGACCTCACCGCCCTCGACGTGGGCCGCGCGCGCTACACGATGATCGTGGCGGAGGACGGCGGCGTCCTCGACGACCTCGTCGTCTACCGCCTGGCGCCCGAGTCGTTCGTCGTCGTGGCGAACGCCTCCAACGTCCACGTCGTGCACGACGCCCTGGCCGAGCGCCTCGAGGGTTTCGACGCGACGATGGTCGACGCCTCGCTGACAACCGCACTCATCGCCGTGCAGGGCCCGCGCGCCGAGGAGATCGTCGCGTCAGTCACCGACCCCGCCGACCGCGCGGCCGTCACCGGCCTCGCGTACTACACAGCGACGCACGGGACCGTCTCCGGAACCGCCGCCCTGGTCGCGCGCACCGGGTACACCGGCGAGGACGGCTTCGAGATGTTCATGCCGGCAGAGCACGCTGTGCAGCTCTGGCGGGACCTCCTGGCAGTCGGCACGCCGCTCGGGCTCGTGCCGGCGGGCCTCTCCGCGCGCGACAGCCTGCGCCTCGAGGCCGGCATGCCGCTGTACGGCAACGAGCTCGACCGCAGGACCACCCCGTACGACGCGGGTCTGGGTCGCGTCGTCCGCCTCACCAAGACCGCGCCCGACGGGTCGCCGCTCCAGTTCGTCGGTCGCGCTGCGCTCGCATCGCGGCACGGGTCGGAGCCGGCCCGGGTGCTCGTCGGGCTCGAGGGGCTCACCCGTCGCGCCGCCCGCCACGGGTACGCCGTCCTCACCGGGACCGCCGCGGACGCCCCCGTCGTCGGGCACGTCACGTCCGGAGCCCCCTCCCCCACGCTCGGCCACCCCATCGCGATGGCCTACGTGTCACCCGAGGTGAGCGCGCCGGGCGCCGATCTCGCAGTCGACGTGCGCGGACGCCGCGAACCGGTGCGCGTCGTTCGACTTCCCTTCTACCGTCGCGCCCGCTAAACCTTGAGGAGTGGCGCGCCGCGCACGATCCACGCTTCGTCCACGACCTGGAGACCTGATGAGCAGCGTTCCCGACACCCTGCAGTACACCGCCGAGCACGAGTGGCTGGACGGCGGTGATCCCGCGACCGTCGGGATCACCGCGATTGCCGCGGACGCGCTCGGCGACATCGTCTACGTCGAGCTGCCCGCAATCGGCGACGAGATCGTCGCCGGTGCGGTCATCGGCGAGATCGAGTCGACCAAATCCGTCTCCGAGCTCTTCTCCCCCGTCTCGGGAACGGTCACCGAGATCAACGGAGCCGTCGTCGATGATCCGGCGCTGGTCAACTCCGACCCCTACGGCGAGGGCTGGCTGATCAAGGTCACCGTCACGTCCCGCGGGCCGCTGCTCTCACCGGCGGAGTACGCGGCCGCCGCGGGGACCGAAGGGCATTAGCCCGAACGGGTGAATCTCATCAGCCTCTCATGATCGATGTATCACCGTGACCTGCACATCTACCTTCTGGTGTGTTCGTCGAAGCTTGCGCAGCAACGTCTCGGGTGATTGATGGGTGAAAAACGCGTCATAGACGAGTCGCTAGCCGATCTCCTCTAGTAATAGCCGCTCGACCACGGCACGCAGGGCCCTTCACCCGGGCGCCGTGCAGCACACCGGAGGACAAGATGATCATGCTCGAGGCAACACGCGAGGCGTCTCAGCTCAACGAGCCCCTGACCCGCCGCGAGCGGGTCGTCCTCGCGGAGCTCGCGGAGGACGTGACCCTCGAGGAGATCGCGACGCGCCTCTTCGTGACGCGCAACACTGTCAAGTCCCAGGTGCGCAGCGTCTACCGCAAGACCGGCGTCTCGACGCGTGCTCAGGCCGTGGCCTGGGCCGAGGCGAACGGCTTCCGCTGACCTGATCCGGCTGGCGGTTCGTCGCGCGTGAGCCCGACGACCAGTGCCGCGAGCTCGCGTGCGGCCGGGGCGGGCTGTCGGCCGCGAGCCCAGACCATGCGCAGCTCGCGGCGCAGGTCGACGCCCTGGACCGGCACCTGGCGGAGAGTGCCGAGCGCAAGCTCGGCGGAGACCGTGAGCGCCGACAGCACCGCGACGGACCGGCCGCCCTGCACGACCGACTTCACGGCGGCTGTCGAACCGAGCTGGGCCGGCGTGCTCGTCAGCGGGTGACCTGCCACCTCCAGAGCACGTTCGAGCGTCGCCCGCGTCCCTGAGCCGGTCTCGCGCAGCACGAGCGGGGCACCGGCGAGCTCGACGGCCCCGACCGCGCGGTGGAGGTCGGCCCACGGATGCCCTGGTGCGGCCACGACGAGCAACGTGTCATGACCGATCGTCCTGGCCCGCAGACCGTCGGCGAGGTCCGGACCCTCGATGAATCCCAGGTCCGCTCGCCCGTGCAGGACCGCCTCCATCACGTCGCGCGAGTTGGCCACGGTGAGGTCGACGACTGCCGCGCCCTCCGGCCGGGCCGCGAGCCAGTGCGGCACGAGGTACTCCGCGATGGTCATGCTTGCCGCGACGGTGAGCCGACCGCCCTGCTCCGACCGCAGCGCGGCGACCTCTCTCTCGAAGGCGTCCGACGCCGCGACGACGTCCCGAGCACGAGCGACGACCCGTCGTCCCAGCTCGGTCAGCACCGTGCCGGTCGGCGAGCGCGTGACCAGGCTGAGCCCGGTCTGCCGCTCGAGGCGCCGCAGACCGGAGCTGAGCGATGGCTGCGCGATACCGAGCGCATGGGCCGCAGCGGTGATCGAGCCGTGCGCCTCGATCGCGACGAGCAGCTCGAGCGCCCCGAGGGGCGTGCGCCTGATGGCGACAGAGTCCGTGGTCATAGCCTCAGGCTAGGGGTCCTCAGCGACCTCGGCGTTCTGCCGCGTCCGCACCTCGACAAGAGTCGTCTCCGTGATCGCCCGGGCAGCCAGCCTGAGCGACCGCACCACCGGGCTGTGGGCCGGCTTGTCGATCCGCGACGTGGCGCGGGTCGTCGCGGCGGCGGGTGCGGTCTCGGCGGCTGCCCTCTCGGTCGCCGTCGTCGCCAAGCTCGCCCGCGTCGTTCTCCATCTGGTGGGCGGCCTGACAGACTCGCTCCATGAGATCTCCGGTGCTGGTCGTGGCCGCCGCCATCGTCGACGACCTCGACGACCCGCGTGAGCTCTTGGCGGCCCGGCGCGCCGTGCCAGCGAGCCTCGCCGGTCGCTGGGAGTTCCCCGGCGGGAAGGTCGATGACGGGGAGTCCCCCGAGGAGGCGCTGCATCGCGAGATCCGTGAGGAGCTCGGCGTCCGGATCGTGCTGGGTGCGGAGGTCGTCGGGCCGGACGACGGCGCTTGGCTGCTCTCCGAGCCCTACACGATGCGACTCTGGCTCGTCGAGATCCAGGACGGCACCCCCGAGCCCCTCGTCGAGCACGACCGGGTGCAGTGGCTGCCCGTCGGGCACTGGATGACGGTCCCGTGGCTCGATGCCGACGTGCGCATCGTCGAGGCGCTCGCAGCTCGGCACACCGCCGCCTGAGCACTGGCACTCGCGCCGTTCGAGTGCCAGAATTGGAAGCGTAGCCGCTCGACCCCGGCGATGATCCGCGGTCGAGCCCGCTCCGAGGCATCGGGCGGTCCGGTGCCTCACCTTCAAGGAGGTGATGGGTATGGCTACGCGATACGACCCATTCCAGGACATGGACCGGCTTGTCGGCGAGATGTTCGGGTCCGCCCGGGCAGCAGCGACGATGCCGATGGACTTCTTCCGTTCCGGTGACCACTACGTCCTGCATGTCGACCTGCCGGGTGTCGACCCCGGCACGATCGACGTCAACGTCGAAGACCGCACGCTCACGCTCCGCGGCGAACGGTCGGCCGTCGAGCACGACGTGCAGTGGTACCTCCGCGAACGTGCGACCGGCTCGTACGTCCGCCAGATCACCGTGGGTCGTGGGATGGCCCTCGACAAGATCGACGCGACGTACTCCGACGGCGTGCTCACGCTGAGCATCCCGGTGTCCGAGGATGCCAAGCCGCGCAAGATCGAGGTCCAGCACGGTGGTCGGGCCCCGACGATCACCCAGACCGTCGAGCACACCGCAGAGCCTTCGCCGCGGTAGCTCGTCAGACAGTCCGCGCGGCGATCCGTCCTAGGAGCACCGCGTGGCCTCGGGCTGGACACGTGGCCTCGGTGGGCGGGAGCCCGTCAGGTTTGCGCAGCCCGTGCACATGGAAGCCCCGGTCGAGCCAGCTCGACCGAGGCTTCTGTGTGCCCGCCGCAGTCGGCTGCCCGAGACGGCTCAGAGCGTCGCGCGTACCGCCCGCGTCGCGGCGATCATGTGCTCGAGCGACGGCGTGACCTCGTTGTAGCGACGGGTCTTGAGGCCGCAGTCGGGGTTCACCCACAGCTGGTCTGCGTCGATCGACCTGACGGCCTCGGCCAGGAGCTCGGTGACCTCGCCCTCGGTGGGCACCCGCGGCGAGTGGATGTCGTAGACACCCGGACCGATGCCACGTGCGTAGCCGGCGCCCGCGATGTCCCCGATGATCTCCATCTTCGAGCGGGCCGCCTCGATCGACGTCACGTCGGCGTCGAGGCCGTCGATCGCGCCGATGATCTCCCCGAACTCCGAGTAGCACAGGTGCGTGTGGATCTGGGTGTCCGGGCGCACGCCCGACGTCGCGAGCAGGAACGAGCGGACCGACCAGTCGAGGTACGCCGCGTGGTCGGCAGCCTTGAGCGGCAACAGCTCCCGCAGCGCGGGCTCGTCGACCTGCACGACCGCGATGCCGACGGTCTCGAGGTCCTCGATCTCGTCGCGCAGCGCGAGCGCGACCTGGTTCGCGGTGTCTGCGAGCGGCTGGTCGTCGCGCACGAACGACCACGCGAGGATCGTGACCGGGCCGGTCAGCATGCCCTTGACCGGCTTGGCCGTGAGGGACTGCGTGTACGTCGTCCACGCGACAGTGATCGGCGCGGGCCGGGACACGTCGCCCCACAGGATCGACGGACGCGTGCAGCGCGAGCCGTACGACTGCACCCAGCCGTTCTGGGTCACCGCGAACCCGTCGAGGTTCTCGGCGAAGTACTGCACCATGTCGTTGCGCTCGGGCTCGCCGTGGACGAGCACGTCGAGGCCGATCGCCTCCTGGAGCTCGACGACGCGCCGGATCTCGGCGCGCATCTCGTCCTCGTACTGGACCGTCGTGAGGTCACCCTTCGCGTGGGCTGCGCGCGCTTTGCGGATCTCGGGCGTCTGCGGGAACGAGCCGATGGTGGTCGTCGGCAGCGGCGGAAGCGCGAGACGCGCGGTCTGCGCCGACCGGCGCTCGGCGAACGGACCGCGGTGGAACTCGCCCTCGGTCAGCGCGGCCACGCGATCGCGGACCTCAGGCCGAACGACACCGGGTGCCGCGGCGCGCGACCGGACCGCGTCGCTCGCGGCTAGCAGCTCGGCGTTGATCGCCTGGCGACCCTCGGACAGCCCCTTGGCGAGCGTGACGACCTCCGCGACCTTCTGGTCGGCGAATGCGAGCCACCCGCGCAGCGTCGGGTCGAGAGCGGGCTCGTCCTCGACGGTGTGCGGGACGTGGAACAACGACGTCGAGGTGCCGGCGGCGACCTGGGCCGCCCCGAGCGTCTCGAGCTGCTCGAGGGCCTGCAGCTTCTTGTCGAGGTCCGCGCGCCAGATGTTGTGACCGTCGATCACGCCGCCGACCACGACCTTGGTGGTCAGACCCGTGACCGCGACGGTCGGTGCTGCACCGCGGACGAGGTCGAGCGCGATCCCCTCGACGTCGGTCGCGGCGAGCACGCCCAGGGCGGCGCCAAGGTCGCCGTACTGCGCCGCGACGAGGATCGCCGGGCGGTCGGGGCGGGCCAGCTCGGTCGCGAGCACCCGGTAGGCGGCGGTGACCGCGGCACGCACGCGCTCGGGCGTCGCGCTGAGGGAGTCGGAGACGAGCGCGGGCTCGTCGAGCTGGACCCAGGTCGCACCCGCTGCGGCCAGGTCGCGCAGCAGGTCGACATAGACGGGAAGCAGGTCCGCGAGGCGGTCGAGCGGCTCGAAGCCATCCGGGGAGCCCTCGGTCGGCTTCGCGAGCGCGAGATACGTGACAGGACCGACGAGGACCGGGCGCGTGAGCACCCCGTCCGCCAGGCCCTCGGTGAACTCGCGCACGGGGCGGTCGCTCGCGTACCGGAACCTCGTCTCGGGTCCGATCTCAGGGACCAGGTAGTGGTAGTTCGTGTCGAACCACTTGGTCATCTCGAGCGGCAGGTCGTCGCCGCGGCCGCGCGCGACCGTCGAGCAGCCCGCGAGGTCGAGGCGACCGTCGGCGTCGGCCAGGTCCGCGAACCGGGCCGGCACGGCGCCGACGACGGTCGTCGCGTCGAGCACGTGGTCGTAGAACGAGAACGCGCTCGGGATCGCAGGAACGTCGGTGCGCAGCCCCAGCCCGGCCAGGCGAGTCCGGGTCTGCTTGCGCAGGTCGGCGGCGACGGCCTCGACGTCGGCGGCTGAGGTCTTGCCTGCCCAGAAGGCCTCGAGGGCCTTCTTAAGCTCACGGTGAGGCCCGATCCGCGGGTAGCCGAGGATCGTGCCCGCCGGGAACTCGGGGACGGCGGGTGTGGTGGTCGTGCTGGTCATGATCAGCCCCTCGGGGAGTGGTCGGTCTGGGGTGCGGTGACCTGCGGTTCGCTGGCCTGGTCGGGAGCTGTCGGACCGCCCCCGCCGAGGTGAGCACCTTCGAGCAGGTCCAGTGCGGCGTGATGCGTGTTGAACGTGTAGATGTGGACACCGGGGGCTCCCCCGTCGAGGACGCCGTTGACGAGGTCGACGCTCGCACGTATCCCGACGCGGTGCCGCTCGACGTCGTCGTCCACCGAACCGAGCAGCGCGAGCAGGTCGCGGGGTACCGGAACGCCGGTGAGGCCCTCGACACGCAGGAGGCGGGCCGGATCGGTCGCCGGGATGATGCCCGGGATGATCGGGATGGTCACGCCTGCGCGGCGCGCCTCGGCCACCAGCTCAAGGTAGGCCGACGCCTCGTAGAAGACCTGCGTGATCGCGAAGTCAGCGCCGGCGTGCTGCTTGGCGAGCAGCGCCGCGACGTCCTGCGCACGCGTGCTCCCCGTCCCGGCGTTGCCGCGCGGGAACGCCGCTACGGCGATCGAGAGCGGCCGGACCGTGGCGCGGACCTGCTGCGCCGGGCTCGTGGAGCAGCGGCGTGCCTCGATCTCTCGAAGCAGCTCGACAAGCTCAGCGGCCGTCGACAGGCCCTGCGGGTGCGGGTGCCAGTCCGGATCGTCGACCGGAGGGTCGCCCCGCAGCGCCAGGAAAGAGCGCACGCCCTCGTCGAGGAACTCCTCGACGACCGCTGTCACCTCGTCGCGTGAGGTCCCGACGCAGGTCAGGTGCGCGATCGGGTTGAGCGACGTCTCCCGGAGCAGTCGGCGGACCAGACCCCGCGTCGTGTCGCGTGTCTTGCCCGACGCGCCGTACGTCACCGAGACAAAGTCCGGGCGAGCTGCACTGAGCGCCTCGATCGTCGCCCAGAGCTTCGGGGCGGCGTCGGGGTTGCGCGGCGGGAAGAGCTCGAACGAGACCGTGGGGCGATCGATGGGCGCCGGCGTCGACCAACGGCTACGCACGGCCTGGGCCCGGGCGCCGACCGACGCTTCGGGTGTGGCGGTCACAGCGAGACCCCTGACGGGGTGCACGGACACGGTGCCGAGCGGATCATTGTTCAACTCCATCGGGCCTGGCGGAAGCACCCACACCCTCGCGCGAGGGGGGTTGCTGCGGCGTCAGTGAGCCAGGACTCTCGACCGCTCTGGATGGTGGCAAGATAATAGACCTATCCCGGATGCTGAGCAACGCTTCTCAATCGGCGAGACGGTCTGATCCCGCGATGTGGTTGTGCGAGCGTCGGCCCGTCAGCGCGCCACAACCACGCGGCACCCGGCCAGGTGGTCGTCGACGAGCCCGCACGCCTGCATGGAAGCGTAGGCGGTGGTCGGCCCGACGAACCGGAAACCCAGGCTCTTGAGCTCGCGCGCGAGCGCCATCGACTCAGCCGTCTGGCTCGGGACGTCGGCCCACGTCGCAGGGCGCTCACGCCCGGGCGCTGCGGGGGCGTGGGACCAGATCACGTCGTCCAACGTGCGACCCGACTCGGCGAGCACCAGCAGGGCATGGGCGTTCGCCACGGTGGCCTCGATCTTCGCGCGGTTGCGCACGATCCCGGCGTCGGCCAGCAGCCGCGCGACGTCGGCCTCGTCGAAGCGCGCGACGAGCTCGGGGTCGAAACCCGCGAAGGCCGCACGGAACGCGGGGCGCTTGCGCAGCACCGTGATCCACGACAACCCGGACTGGAAGCCCTCAAGGGCGATCCGCTCGAACAGGGCACGGTCACCGTGGACCGCCACTCCCCACTCGTCGTCGTGGTACGCCTCGTACAGCGGGTCGCCGTCACCGAAGCACCGCATCGTCCTCCACAGCCCGTGCGTGCGCGCGCCGACTCAGCGCGCGTCGTTGCGTCGCGTCGACAGGGACTTCGGCTGGGCGGGGTTCCGCTGCCGCGGGACCTCGAACCACGCGTTGGGGGATCCCGCGACGACGGACTGCAGGCCCTCCTGGACGGCGGCGAGGATCTGCTCGTCAGGGGGCGCACTCGGTCCCACCAGGGCGGCGAGCGCCTCCCGCTCCGCGTCGCTGCGGTCCGGTCCGTCAGTCATGGCGGAAGCCTAACGCCGGTGATGCCTCGCAACACCCCACCGACCGGGCGATTTCCACCCGCGCAGGATGCGCGTCAGACCTCGGCGAGCGCCTTGCGGATGCGCTTGTCGCTCACGGGCGCAGGGGTCCCGAGCTGCTGCGCGAACAGCGAGACGCGCAGCTCCTCGAGCATCCAGCGCACGTCGTCGAGCACGACCTCCCGCGAGCGGTCCGGGGGCGCCGACCTCATCCGGTCTCGCGCCGCGCCGTAGGCGTCCTCGAGCTGGTGGACCTGCCACGCACGTTCGGCGTCACGGTGCGGGTGGTCGGCGGCCTTCGTCAGGCGGTGCAGGTCGCCGCGCAGGTACCGGGCGAGATGGGGCAGGCGCTCGGCGCCCGTCGCGGCGACGAACCCGTCCCGGACGAGCCGGGCGGCATGGTCACGCACGTCGTGGGTCGTCGCGAGCAGCGCCAGGCTGTTCGACGCGCGCACAGCGACGTCGAGCTCGCGCGCAGCGCTCAGGACCGCGACGACGTCCGTGACGACGGCATGCACGGTACCTTCGAGGCGGTCGCGAACGGCCCCGCGCAGCGCGGCATAGGTCGTCGCGGTGCGGATCTCGGTCGCCGGCCGGCCGGCGAGGTGCTCGGCCACGAGCTGGTCGATGGCGGCGAGCTGGACGTCCGTCACCAGGGCGTCCGTCGTGCGGTAGGGGCCCGATGCGAGGGTCAGTGCCTGCGTGCCCGACCAGCGGGTCGTGACCCGGGCCGTCGCCAGACCCGTGTCGAGCAGGAGGAGCCGGCGCAGGCCGCGGCGGTGCGACTCGACCTGGACGGCCGGATCGGCGAGCACCCGCAGCACGACGCCCGGGGTCTCGTCGACGAGCGCGGGGTAGCCGCGGACGCGCACCCCGCCGGGTCCGTCGGTCTCGACCGTCAGGGGGATCGCGCCGTCGGGCAGGCCTGCGGGCCACGCCGTGAGGCCCACCTGCTCAGCGAGTGCAGGCTTGCCGATGACGTCGCGCTGGGCGCGGGGGGCCGGCGGGCGGACCGGCGCCGTGG
>JABBOW010000089.1 GCA_012927595.1 Cellulomonas sp. | reverse complement strand
CGCCCCCGGCGCCGAGCCCGTCTGCGCTGACCCAGCGGACCGGCTGGTCAGCGCCTCGGCGGGTGGACGAGGCGCGCGTGCATCGCGGCCGCTGACACGTCGGTGAGGGACGCGACCTGGTCGATGACGACACGCAGCCTCGCGGCATCGTCGTCTGCGCGCACCCAGTCCGCGGCGAACGGTGGTTCGAGCGCGAGCGGGGCACGCTCGCTCATGACGCTCACAAGGTCGACGAGGATCTCGCGCTGGCGGTGGTAGAGCGGCTCGAGCTCGCGCGGCGCCATCACGTACGCGACCGCGAGGCCCTTCAGGACGAGGATCTCGGCCTGGGTCTCGTCCGGGACGACGAGGTCGGCGGCGTAACGCGTCAAGGGACCCGGCCCGTATCGGGTGCGCGTCGCGGCGTGGGCGGCGCCCGCAAACCGTCCGATGAGCTGACTGGTGGCGTCCTTGAGCATGGCGAGCGCGGGGCGGGAGCCGTCGAATCCCTGCGCCCAGAGGTCGGCCGCGTTGAGCCGGTCCATCGCGGCCTCGAGCTCCGCGCCCGAGACCAGGTCGCCGTACCAGGACTCGACCGCCGCGAGGACCCGCGCCCGCTCGTCATCGACCGTGAGCACCCGTAGGTCGAGACGTCCACCGACGACGGCGTCCTCGACGTCGTGCACCGAGTACGAGATGTCGTCCGCCAGATCCATGACCTGCGCCTCGAGGCACTTGTGGTCGGCGGCGGCACCATCGCGGAGCCACGCGAACACGGGCGCGTCGTCGGCGTAGACGCCGAACTTGTGCGTCGGGAGGCCGCTCGGACTGAGCGGGCCCTGACCGGCGAACCACGGGTACTTGACCGACGCGTCGAGGCTCGCGCGCGTCAGGTTGAGGCCGACTGCGCGACCGTCGGGAGCGAGCACCTTCGGCTCGAGCCGCGTGAGCAGTCGCAGGGTCTGCGCGTTGCCCTCGAAGCCCCCGATCCACTTGGCGAGCGAGGCGAGCGCACGCTCACCGTTGTGCCCGAACGGCGGGTGGCCGAGGTCGTGCGCGAGACAGGCCGTGTCGACGACGTCGGGGTCGCAGCCGAGCGCCTTGCCGATCTCCCGACCGACCTGCGCGACCTCGAGCGAGTGCGTGAGGCGGGTCCGCACGAAGTCGTCCGACGACGGGCCCAGCACCTGCGTCTTGGCACCGAGGCGGCGCAGCGCCGACGAGTGCACGAGGCGTGCCCGGTCCCGCTCGAACGGGGTCCGGGCGCGCGACTTGGGCGCCTCGGTGACCCACCGTGCCCGGTCGAACTCGGCGTAGCCGTCGCTCCAGGTCTCCACGGTCACGCGCTCACCCTAGTTCGCGGAGCTCAGGCGAGCCGCCAAACCTGGACACCGGGGCCGTCACCGGGCAGGTGCAGCGCGCCGGCGCGCACCGAGAGATCGGCGCCGCCGTAGATGTTCTCCGGCTCGCAGCCGGGTCCGAGCAGGTGCGCCGGGATCTCCGTGCCGGCCCACGACGTCCGCGCGACGAGCACGAGCACGCGCTCGTCGTACGTCTCGCGCAGGTAGGCCACGGCATCGGGCCCGACGACCGCCCAGCGCATGCCGCCCTCTCGCAGCGCCCTGCTGCCTGCGCGCACCGCGATGAGCGAGCGGTACATCTCGAACGTCCGGGCGTCCCACCGGGGATCGCCGGGACTCGACATCGCCGCCCACGGCATGGGCACGCGGGCGTGCTCGCCCGTGCCCCCCGTGAGCCCGCCCTCGTCCCCTGCGAACAGCGCAGGCGTGCCGGGATAGGTGAACAGCAGGCCTGCGGCGACCTCGACCAGAGCGCGCGAACCGACGACGGTCCGCAGCCGGGCGGTGTCGTGCGAGCCGAGCATGTTCCACTGGTGCTGCGTGACCGACCACGGCACGGCCGAGTCGAAGTCCCGCATCGTGGCGACCATGGAGGCGCCGTCCCGGCGCGGGATCTGGACCGGCATCCCGAGGAACCCCAGCTCGGAGTCCGGCGGCACAAGCCAGGTCCACACCGGCCGGGTGAAGCCCGAGTAGTTCATGTTCGCGTGCCAGCCGTCGCCCGAGAGGTCCGCGCCCGCGTCGTGGAAGTGCTCGCTGACGAGCACCGAGTCCGGGTTGACCTGCAACATCGTGCGCCGGATCGTGCGGGCGACCTCGCGGGCGAAGTCGTCCGACGCGTACCGGCCCGTCATGTTCGCCACATCGATGCGCCAGCCGTCGAGCAAGGTCGGCGCGCCGAGCCACCGCCCGATGACCGACTCGGGTCCCTCGATCATCCGCTGGGCGAGCGAGCCGGCCGCGTAGTTGAGCTTGGGCAGCGAGGCGCGCTCGAGCCAGCCGACGTAGCCCGGCGCGGCGTCTGTCCAATAGTAGTAGGACGCCTCCTCGCTCGCGGCGTCCGCCTGTGCGCGGGCGAACCACTCGTGACCCACGCCCGTGTGGTTCGTCGTCAGATCGCCGATGACGTGCATGCCGCGCGCGTGCACGGCCGCGCTCAGTGACGCGAGTGCGCCATCACCGCCGAGCAGCGGGTCGACGTGGTCGAACGTGCTCGCGTCGTACCGGTGGTTGGAGCACCCTGGGAAGACAGGGGTCAGGTAGAGCACGTCGACACCGAGCCGCTCGAGGTGGTCGAGGTGCTGTTCGACGCCCGCGAGGTGTCCACCGAAGTACTGCTGGGACGCGCCCTGGCCCGACGCGATCGGCTCGTCGTCCCAGCGCGCCGGGAGCGCCCAGTCGGGCAGCGGACCCTGCGGCGGTCCCTCGTGGGCTCGCGGTCCCGTGCCTTCCCGCGCGAACCGGTCCGGGAACACCTGGTACACCACTGCACCGTCGAGCCAGGCGGGTGCGGGCGCGTGCACGGTCAGCCGGAAGTCGTGCGCATCGGGGACGTCGCGAGCGTGGACGCCGCTCGCGTTGAGCCAGCGGTAGCCGCCGGGCTCGTCGAGCAGCGCGCGGTAGCCCGTCACCGGGTTGTGCACGGGCACGTCAGCGACGTACCAGCGCTCGTGGGCGTCCGCGCGGTCCAGGCGCGCCGGCACGAAGCGGGGCTCGCCGTCGCGCACCGTGCGGACCCAGAGCGCACGCTCGGTCCCTGCTGCGGGCACCCTGAACCGCACGGGGACGACGTCACCGAGCTGCGGGGTCGCGCGCTGAACGTAGACCTCGGAGCCGTCGTGGTGCGGGTCGTCGAGCAGGTGGTGCGTGCCGCTCACCCCTTCACTGAGCCCGCGAACAGGCCGCCGACGATGTAGCGCTGCAGGAACTGAAAGAGCAGCACGACCGGGATGGCAGACAGCACCGCGGCGGCGGCGAACAGCCCCCACGGCGCGTTGCGCTCGTCGGACGCCCAGACGTACAGACCGACGGCGAGCGTGTAGTGCTCGACCCGCTGCAGCACGACCTTCGCGACCACGAACTCGCCGTAGGCCGAGACGAAGGACAGCAGCCCGACGACGGCAAGGATCGGCGCGACCAGCCGCAGGATGATCGTGAAGAAGATCTGCGCGTGGCTCGCACCGTCGATCTTCGCGGCCTCGTCGAGCTCACGCGGGACCGTGTTGAAGAACCCGTACATGAGGAACGTGTTGACCCCGAGGGCACCCCCGAGGTAGACCGCGATCAGTCCCAGCTGGCTGTTCAGACCGAGCGCGGGGAACACGGTCCCGACGCTGAGGAGCAGCAGGAAGATCGCCACGAACGCGAGCATCTGGGGGAACATCTGGATGAGCAGCAGCGCCGTGAGCGACGCCCGGCGGCCGGAGAAGCGGAACCGCGAGAACGCGTACGCGGCGGCCGCCCCCATGAAGACCGTGCCCAGGGCCGTCACGGTGCAGATGACCAGCGAGTTGACGCCCCACTTCGCGAAGTCGGTGCTGGCGAGCTCGCTGTAGTTCGTCAGGCTGAAGGTCCGGAACAGCTTGTTGGACCCCGTGAGCGTCCCGTTCGGGTTGAGCGAAGCCGAGATGACATACAGCAGCGGTAGCACGCAGATGGCGATCATCACGATGCCGATGACGTGCCGCCAGCCGACCTCACGCCACCAGCGCAGACCGGTGACGGGTGCGTGCTGCTCGAGCGATGTGGTCGCCATGTCAGAGCTCCTCGAGGGTCTTGGTACGCCGGAAGCCGATCCAGGAGATCGTGCCGACGATGACGAAGATCAGGATCGAGACGGCACTCGCGAGACCGTACTGCTTGTTGCCGCCCTCGAACGCCACGGAATAGACCATCGAGATCAGGATGTCCGTGTGCCCGACGACGATCGGCGACCCCGCGAAGTTGGGGCCACCGCCCGTGAGCATGTAGATCAGCGTGAAGTTGTTGAAGTTGAACGCGAACGACGCGATGAGCAGCGGCGCGACCGAGATCATGAGCAGCGGCAACGTCATCGACCGCAGGATGCGCAAGGCTCCCGCGCCGTCCATGCGCGCCGACTCGATCACGTCGCCGGGTATCGCCTGCAGCGCGCCCGTGCAGATCAGGAACATGTAGGGGAAGCCGAGCCACAGGTTCACAAGGAGCACCGACACCTTGGCGAGCCACGGGTCCGTGAGCCACGGCACGTGGGTACCGCGGAGCAGCACCTCGTTGACAAACCCGAACCGGGGGTTCAGCATCCCGCGCCAGACGAGGGCCGCGAGGAAGCCCGGGAACGCGTACGGCAGGATCAGCAGCGACCGGTAGAGCCGGCGGTAACGCACCCGGGGGTCGTTGAACGTGACCGCGAGGAACAGACCCAGGGCGAACGTCGTGGCGACCGAGAGGATGGCGAACGCGAACGTCCACGCGAGGATGTTGAAGAACGGCCCGGAGATCCGCGAGTCGGTGAACATCGTGGTGAAGTTCTTCAGACCGACCCCGGCGCGCCAACCCGGGTTCAGCGTCGTGCCGTCGGCCGCGGTGAAGGTGCCCTCGGCCGACGCCTTGTACACCGTGCCGGCCACGACGTCGGTGAACGTGTCCGTCGCCGCGTCGTACACGGTGCTCGGCGTGTAGATGTACCCGGTCGAGGCGTCCTGCGTCCGCAGGCTGCCTTTCGAGCCGTCGGCGGCCACCGGTACGCGCAGGTTGGTGATCTCGTCCTGGCGCTGCGCGATCTGCGCGAAGGCGAGCGTCGTGTAGCCCGGGACAGCCGTGACCCGTCCTGCCTCGACGGTCGCGCCGCCCACGGCCGCCAGGGCCTGGTCGGCGGTGCCGACCATGGCCTTGTCGTTCTCCACGATCGCGACGGCAAGGACGCCGCCCTTCTCCAGGACGGCGAGCGGGTAGCTGGGCGAACCCTCGACCCGACGCTCGGTCTGGATCTGGATCGCGGAGATCGCGTCGGCCTTGGTGGAGTTGTGACCGTCGCCGTAGTTGGTGAAGGCGACGTAACCCGTGTATGCCATGACGAACAGCTGGTAGACGAGCAGGAAGAGCAGGCCCGGGAGCAGGTACTTCACCGGCAGCATGCGCCGCGAGAAGTACACCCAGTCGACCAGGACGAGGGCGATCACGAGGAAGCCGACGATCCCCCACGACCCGACGGCCGCCGCCGCGAGGATGCCGTACACACCGAGTGCGTTGACCACAGCGACCAGGACGAGCTTGACGAAGAAACCGGGGCCGAAATCGCGCGCGTGGGATGTCGTTCCCTTGCGGCGCGTGACGATCTGCTCGTCGATGTCGGGAGCGGTGGCCCGCGACCCCGTCTGCTGGGTGCTCATGACGCTCCTAGGGAACTACGCGCTCCATCGCGCGGGCCATCGGGTGGGTTCCGCCTGACCCGAGGGGGCTCCGAAGGCAATCGGAGCCCCCTCGGGCGTGCTGTTCGCGCTGGGCTCAGCCCTTGATCGCGGACTTGATGTTGTCCACCATCGTGGTCCACGCCGCGGCAGGGTCAGCGGCCTGGCCGCCGATGATCTGAACTTCGGTCGTGCCCCAGAAGCCCCACACAGAACCCATCTCGGGGATGGACGGCATCGGGGCGCCGGTCGCGCCGGCCGCGTTGAAGCCGACCAGGATCGGGTCGTTGATCTTCGCCGCCGACGCCTTGAGCGCAGGCACCCGACCACCGGTCGCGTAGAGCGCGTCCTGAACAGCCTCGGTCGTAAGGTAGTTGACGACGAACTCGTTCGCGAGGACCGCATTCTTGGTCTTCGCGCTGATGAACGCACCCTGGACGCCGACGAACGGCTTGGCCTCTTGGCCGCCGGCGCTCGGGATCGGCAGCACGGTGATGTCCATGCCCGCCGCCTTGAACGCCGTGGTGTTCCACGGTCCGGTCACGATGTACGGCGACTGCCCATCGAGGAAGGCCTGCTTGGCCTTGTCCCCGTCGATGGCCGGGTCGAGGACCTTGTCCTGACCGAGCTTCTGCAGGTAGGCGGCGAACTTCGTGCCTGCGTCAGCGCCTAGGGCCAGCTCGTTGGTGTACGAGCCGTCGGCCTGCTGCTTGAAGACCGGCGCCCCGAACGACGTCTGGAGCGGGTACAGGTGGTAGGCGTCGCCCTTGTCACCCTGCTGGATGATCACCGGGAACTGCGTGCCAGCTGCCTTGCCCTGAGCGATGACCTCGTCGAACGTCTTCGGCGTGTCCTTGACGAGCTTGTTGTTGCGGACGAGTGCGATGTTCTCGATCGCGTACGGGACCCCGTACTGCTTGCCGCCGTAGGCGAAGGCGTTGACTGCGGACTTCGAGAACGTGCCCGCCTTGTCGCCGAGCTCGACGGGCGCGACGACGCCGTTCTTGACGAACTCACCGGTCCAGTCGTGGGCGCCGATGATGACGTCCGGACCCTGGCCCGTCGGTACCTGGGCGACGAAGTCGGTCCGGATGTCACCGGATGCCTTCTGGACGAGGTCGAGCACGATGCCGGTCTTCGCCTGGAACGAATCGGCGACCGGCTTGATGTCCTTGATGCGGGTCTCGTCGACCCAGACAGTCAGGGTGCCGGTGAGAGCTGCGGTGGTCGCAGTCTCGGAGGGGGTGGTCACGGCCGCCGGGGTGTTCGACGACCCGCTGCACGCCGCCAGCGTGAGCGCCACGCCCAGGGCGGTGGCAACTAGGGGGATGCTCCGTCGCATCTTCGTGTCTCCAAAGGATCTGTGGGAAAAGCCGTATGTCGACGGGATGCCCCACCGACTCTGGCCTGATGTCACGACGCTAGCCCGCTTGCTGCGGAGTCTGCAACTCGTTACGGTAACTTTCAGGCCACAGTTTCAGGCCACAGTTTCAGGGCAAGCGGATGACCGCGAGCCCGCTCACGGACGAGGAGGTCCTGTGTCCCCTAGGCTGCCTCGCGTGCGCACTCGATTGACCGACCTGGCCGAACAGGCCGGCGTCAGCACCGCGACCGTCTCGCGCGTGCTGAACGGCAAGAACGGCGTCTCCACCCAGACGCGCCAGGCGGTCCTGGCAGCTCTCGACCTGCTCGGCTACGAGCGCCCCGAGAAGTTGCACACCCGCTCGGCGGGTCTCGTCGGGCTCGTCGTGCCCGAGCTGACCAACCCGGTGTTCCCGGCGTTCGCCCAGGTTGTCGAGTCGATGCTCTCCGAGGCCGGCTACACGCCCCTGCTGTGCACGCAGTCGCCCGGTGGCACGACCGAGGACCAGTACGTCGAGATGCTGCTCGAGCACGCGGTCGCCGGCATCGTGTTCATCTCCGGGCTGCACGCGGACACCACTGCCGGCCGCGACCGCTACCACCGGCTGCGCAGCCGCGGCATGCCGATCGTGCTCGTCAACGGCTACGCCGAGGGCGTCGACGCGCCGGCCGTCTCGAGCGACGACGCAGCCGCGATGGACCTCGCTTTCCGGCACCTGATCTCCCTCGGGCACCGGCGTATCGGTCTCGCGATCGGCCCCGAGCGCTTCGTCCCGTCCCAGCGCAAGGTCACGGCTTTCACCGACAACCTCGCGCGGCACCTCGGAGACACCGAGCCGGCTGACCACATCGTGACCACGCTGTTCACCGTCGAGGGTGGGCAGGCCGCGGCCGGCGAGCTCATCGCGACCGGCCACACAGCGATCATCTGCGGCTCCGACCTCATGGCGCTCGGCGCGATCCGGGCGGCACGGGCACGCGGGCTCGACGTCCCGGCCGACATCTCCGTCGTGGGCTACGACGACTCGCCCCTCATAGCCTTCACTGACCCGCCGCTGACCACTGTCCGCCAGCCTGTCCAGGCGATGGGGCACGCCGCGGTGAGCGCACTCGTCGCAGAGATCAACGGCGTGCGGGGCACACGGACCGAGCTGCTCTTCCACCCCGAGCTCATCGTGCGCGGGTCGACGGGCGTGGCTCCCGCCGTACGCTGAAACCGACACTCTCGCGCCGGGTCGCCCCCAGGTCGGGCGCGGCAGGACACAGCCTGACCCACCGACCGATCGACCGGGTGCACGCGCCCGTCCCGCCGAATCGAGGCATTTCTCCGTGAGCACCGACAGCACGCTCGGCCACATCACCACGACCCTCGTACACGCCGCAGGGTCGCCGTCAGCCGAGTGGTGGCGTCACGCGGTCATCTACCAGGTGTACCCGCGGTCGTTCGCCGACGCGTCGGGCGACGGGATCGGGGACCTCCCCGGCATCACCTCGCGGCTGGACCACCTCGCACGCCTCGGGGTCGACGCGATCTGGCTCTCTCCGTTCTACCGCTCCCCGCAGGCCGACGCGGGGTACGACGTCGCCGACTACCGCGACGTCGACCCCCTGTTCGGCACGCTCGCGGACTGCGACGTCCTGCTCGAGCGGGCCCACCGCCTGGGTCTGCGGGTCATCATCGACCTCGTCCCGAACCACACGTCCGACGAGCACATGTGGTTCCGCGCGGCACTTGCCGCCGGTCCCGGCAGCCCGGAGCGCGCGCGCTACCTGTTCCGCGAGGGCTCGGGCGAGGAGGGCGAGCTGCCGCCCAACAACTGGACGTCCATCTTCGGCGGATCCGCGTGGACCCGCACGACCGACCCCGACGGCCGCCCCGGCCAGTGGTACCTGCACATGTTCGACACGCGCCAGCCGGACCTCGACTGGACCAACCCCGAGGTCCGCGACGAGTTCGAGAGCATCCTGCGGTTCTGGCTCGACCGCGGCGTGGACGGCTTCCGGATCGACGTCGCGCACGGCCTGGTCAAAGCGCCCGGCCTGCCCGACTGGGACGGCGACGCCTCGATGATCGAGGGCAGCCTCGACGACGACGGCTCGACCGGTGTCGGCGACTCGGGGCCCATGTTCGACCAGGACGGCGTCCACGACATCTACCGCGCGTGGCACCGCGTCCTCGCCGAGTACGACGGTGACCGCGCGCTGGTCGCCGAGGCGTGGGTCGAGCCGCTGGCGCGGCTCGTGCGCTACGTCAGGCCTGACGAGATGCACCAGGCATTCAACTTCTCGTTCCTGACGACCCACTGGGACACAGCCGCGCTACGGACCGTCGTGACTGCGTCGCTCGCTGCGAGCGACGAGGTCGGGGCACCCACGACGTGGGTCTTGTCGAATCACGATGTCGTCCGTCACACCTCCCGCCTCGGACTCGCCGAGCCTGGCTCTCGGCCCAACGGCATCGGGGCGGAAGACGAGCAGCCCGACGAGCAGCTCGGCCTGCGCCGCGCGCGCGCCGCGACGCTCCTGATGCTCGCCCTGCCGGGATCGGCGTACCTGTACCAGGGCGAGGAGCTCGGACTGCCCGAGCACACGGCGCTCGACGACGACCTCCGCCAGGACCCTGCGTGGTGGCGCTCGGGCTACACCGAGCGCGGCCGGGACGGATGCCGGGTGCCGCTGCCCTGGGTCGCAGAGGCGCCCGGCTTCGGGTTCTCGCCGACCGGCGCTGCCTGGCTCCCCCAGCCGGACTCGTGGGCCACCTACGCCCTCGACGCCCAGCGGGGCACCCGAGGCTCGACGTACGAGCTGTACCGCGAGGCGTTGCGGCTGCGGCGGGACTTCCACCTCGGCTCCGGCTCTCTGTGCTGGGTCGACAGCGCTCACCACGACGCGGCAGCCCCGGTCCTGGCCTTCGCCAACCGGGACGTCTACGTCGTCGCCAACCTCGGCACCGAACCGATCGCGCTGCCGCGGTCCGAGACTCTGCACGTCCTCCTGGCGAGCGGCGAGCTCACGCGGAGCGACGACGGGACGATCCTCGTCCCGAGCGACATGACGGTGTGGGGCCGGCTGGGCTGAGCTCCGCCCGGCTCCGTTCGGTCGCCGCCCGATCAGACCCCCGCCGGCGCTCCCACGTGGAGCGCCAGTGCAGTGTGCGGCGCCACGCGCACGTCCGCGATACCGCCGCGCACCGTGACCGGGCCACCCGTGCACCGGCCCTCGACCGCTGGCCCCGCCACAACATCGCAGTACGAACCGTCCGACAATGTCGTGGGGACCTGCGCCGCCACCTCGACGTCGCCGCCGTTGAGCACGACGAGCCCGCGTGCACCTCGGCTGAGTGCGAACGCGTCGCCGTGCTGCCAGCGGTCGCTGACCAAGTCGCCGCCCACCGCGTCGCGCCAGCCGACCATGCCCTCGATCGCCGCCCAGCGGTGCTGGCACACCCACTCGCCGTCGGTGTAGGCCACCTGCGGACCGACGGCTGCAGGGCATGCCGCGTCCACGACCTTGCCGGCCGCACCCTGGACGGGTCCCGCGTCCCGATCGCTGAACGCATAGCCGGAGTAGACGATCGGCCGGCCGTAGCCGGTCGCGAGCATCAGCACGTTCGCGAGGACGTAGTCCGCACCGTCCTTGTACCCGAGCGTCGCCCTGCCCCGTTCGGTGTCGTGGTTCTCGACGAAGATCCAGGCCTTGTCAGACGGCAGGTACGTCGACCCGGCACCGAGGCCCGCCGCGAGCCGCAGCGACCCGCCGCGCACCATGCCTGTCACGTCCTTGCCCCAGGCGAACTCGAGGACGTCGCCGATCGCCGCGTACTGCTCGGGCGTGATGGGCTCGCCGCTGCCGCGGATCACCTCCGAGACGATCCGTGTGCCCGCCGGCAGCCGAGCGACGACGGCAGCGAGGTCCTCGGCCGGGATGTGCTTGGCGGCGTCGATGCGGAACCCGTCGACTCCGAGCGAGCGCAGGTCCGTGAGGTAGGCGACGAGCCCGTCCTGGACGTGCTTCGTGCCGGTAGCGAGGTCGGCCAGGTTGCTGAGCTCGCAGTTCTGCACCTGGTACGCGTCCCTGTAGTTGCTGATGTCGTCCGACGGACCGACGCCGCAGTGGTGGAAGTCGCCTGCGGCGTCCGACCAGATGCCCGGGTAGTCGTAGTGCGTGTAGGTGGAACCGGCCCAACCCGTACCCGGCGCGTCCTTGCCGGTCATGTGGTTGATCACCGCGTCGGCCACGACGTCGACGCCCGCGGCGTGGCACGCGGCGATCATCGCGCCGAACTGGGCGCGGGTGCCGAGACGGGACTCGATCCGGTAGCTGACCGGCTGGTAGGCCGTCCACCACTGGCTCCCGAGGACGTGCTCCTGCGGGGGCGAGGTGAGGACCCAGCCGTAGCCCGCAGGGCCGAGGTGGTCGGTGCACTCGGTCGCGATCGCGTCCCAGGTCCACTGGAAGAGCTGCACGCCGACGTCACGCGCTCCCGCGGGCGCTGCTGCGGGCACCTGCCCGGGCGACGTGGAGGTCCCACCGGGGGCAGGGACACCGGTCGTGCAGGCGGCACCCACGGTCACGACCGCCGCCGTGAGCAGCGCGACGACCGCGTTCCGCGACCGTCGTGTGATCCGTGCTGTGCAGCGCTGCACGTGTGCTCCGTTGTCGTCGTCGGTGTCGAGCGTCGCAAGCGTACTGAAACTTGCGGCGACACGTCAGCGGCCGGCGCCAGGTCAACCGCCCGAGACGCTCAGCTCGGCCTCGTGCAGCGCCCGACGGAAGCTCTCCGACAGGTCCCGCGAGTCGAGCCAGCCGTCCGGGAGGGACGGCCGCTTGGGCGAGCCCGCCCGACCGCGCTGGCCCTCCGCCCCGGCACCCGGGTAGGGCTGGTCGAGGTCGAGGCCGGCGAGCCGGTCGTCGAGCTCGGCGAGCGTCGAGACCAGGCCGAGCTGCGCCCGCACCTCACCGCCGACGACGTACCCCTTGAAGTACCAGGCCATGTGCTTGCGCATCTCGCGCAGCGCCTTCGACTCGTCGCCGAAGGTCTCGACCATGAGTACCGCGTGCCGCCGGACGACCGCCGCAACCTCACCCAGTCCGGGCCGCCGCCGCTCGTCCGAGCCCGCGAACGCGGCCGCGAGGTCCGCGAACAGCCACGGGCGCCCTTGGCACCCCCGCCCGACGACGACCCCGTCGCACCCGGTCTGCGCCACCATCGCGAGCGCGTCCTCGGCCGACCAGATGTCACCGTTGCCGAGCACCGGGATGTCGGTGACGGTCTCCTTGAGGCGCGCGATCGCCTCCCAGTCGGCTGTGCCCGAGTAGTAGTCCGCGGCGGTACGCGCGTGCAGCGCGATCGCTGCTACCCCCACCTCCTGCGCGACGAGGCCGGCCTCCAGGTACGTGAGGTGGTCCTCGTCGATGCCCTTGCGCATCTTGACCGTGACCGGGACCCCGTGCGGGCTCGCAGCATCGACCGCCGCGCTCACGATCGAGCGGAACAGGTCCCGCTTCCACGGGAGCGCCGCCCCACCCCCGCGGCGGGTCACCTTGGGGACCGGGCAGCCGAAGTTGAGGTCGATGTGGTCGGCGCGGTCCTCCGACGCGATGAGCCGCACGGCCGCCGCCACCGTCACGGGGTCGACGCCGTACACCTGCACGGACCGCGGCTTCTCGTCCGGCTCGTGCGCGATGATCCGCATCGACTCCTCGCCGCGCTCGACCAGTGCGCGCGACGTGACCATCTCGGCGACGTACAAGCCCGCACCCGACTCGCGGCACAGCCGCCGGAAGGCCGCGTTCGTCACGCCTGCCATCGGCGCGAGCACGACCGGCGTGTCGATCGTGAGTGAGCCGATGCGCAGCGGCGGAAGGACGCGGCCGGCGACGCGGGATGGCTCGGGAGGACTGACGGTGAGCTGCTGCACCGCTCGATTGTCCCCCACGGCCCGGGTCAGCACCGCAGTCAGCCCAGGACCCGGCCAGATCGCGACCTGCCCGGGTCAGGCGCCGATCAACCGGGCCGCGAGGTACGCCGAGACCTGGTCGAGCCCGACCCGGACCTGCGACATGTCGTCGCGGTGGCGGATAGTCACCGCCTGGTCGTCGAGCGTCTCGAAGTCCACCGTGATGCAGAACGGCGTGCCGATCTCGTCCTGGCGACGGTAGCGGCGACCGATCGCCCCGGCATCATCGAAGTCGATGTTCCAGGACCGGCGCAGCTCCGCCGCAAGGTCGCGCGCCTTGGGCGAGAGCGACTCGTTGCGGGACAGCGGCAGCACCGCGGCCTTGACCGGCGCGAGGCGCGGATCAAGCTTGAGCACGACACGGGTGTCGACGCCGCCCTTGGTGTTCGGCGCCTCGTCCTCGGTGTAAGCCTCGACCAGGAACGCCATGAGCGAGCGTGTCAGTCCGGCGGCGGGCTCGATGACGTAGGGCACCCAGCGCTCGTTCTTGGCCTGGTCGAAGTACGACAGGTCCTGGCCGGAGTGCTCGGTGTGCGTCTTGAGGTCGAAGTCGGTGCGGTTCGCGACGCCCTCGAGCTCGCCCCACTCGCTGCCCTGGAAGCCGAAGCGGTACTCGATGTCGACTGTCCGCTTGGAGTAGTGCGAGAGCTTCTCGACCGGGTGCTCGTAGTGGCGCAGGTTCTCGCGGGCGATGCCGAGGTCGGTGTACCAGTCGGTGCGTGCGTCGATCCAGTACTGGTGCCACGTCTCGTCGGTCCCCGGCTCGACGAAGAACTCCATCTCCATCTGCTCGAACTCGCGCGTGCGGAAGATGAAGTTCCCGGGGGTGATCTCGTTGCGGAACGACTTGCCGATCTGGCCGATGCCGAACGGCGGCTTCTTGCGGCTCGTCGTGACGACGTTGGCGAAGTTCACGAAGATGCCCTGCGCGGTCTCGGGCCGCAGGTAGTGCAGGCCAGACTCGTCCTCGACCGGGCCGAGGTACGTCTTGAGCATCATGTTGAAGTCACGCGGCTCGGTCCACTGCCCACGCGTCCCGCAGTTGGGGCACGCGATGTCGGCGAGGCCGTTCTCGGGCGCGCGGCCCTTCTTCTCCTCGAACTCCTCGAGCAGGTGGTCCTCGCGGAACCGCTTGTGGCAGCTCAGGCACTCGGTGAGCGGGTCGGTGAACACCCCGACGTGGCCGGACGCGACCCAGACCTGGCGGGGCAGGATCACCGCGGAGTCCAGCCCGACGATGTCGTCGCGGCTCGTCACCATCGTCCGCCACCACTGCTTCTTGATGTTCTCCTTGAGCTCGACGCCCAAGGGCCCGTAGTCCCAGGCGGACCGGGTCCCGCCATAGATCTCACCGGACGGGAAGACGAACCCACGGCGCTTGGCCAGGGAGGTGACGGCGTCAAGACGGGACGGAGCCACGTTCACACTCATTTCCTCGGGCGACCCCACACCTGGCTGGCGGAGGCTACGCCCCGAGGCTACCGGGATCGCGCGCGCCCCCGTGCGCCCTCCGACTCACTTTGACAACCATTCTCAACTGTCCGAGACTGACCTTGTGCCCACCCGCTTCTACGCAGCCCGCCTCGCGCTGCCCGTCGCTGCTGCCGCGCTCGTCCTGGGCGCCTGCTCCCCCGGGAGCGCCGGCGCCGGTCGACCGAGCGTCCTCGCGTCGTTCTACCCGCTCCAGCTCGTCGCCCAGCAGGTCGGCGGCGACCGGGTCGACGTGACCTCGCTGACGCCGCCCGGCGCAGAGCCGCACGACCTCGAGCTCTCGCCCGCCCAGGTCAGCCACGTCGGCACGGCCGACCTCGTCGTCTACCTTTCCACGTTCCAGCCGGCCGTCGACGACGCGGTCGCGGCCGCTCCCCCGGCCCATGTGATCGACGCCGCGACCCTCACGACACTTCAGCCGCTCGCGGGCGCGACCGGCACCCTCGACCCGCACTTCTGGCTCGACCCGAGCCGGATGCCCGCCGTCGCCCACGCCGTGGCCGACCAGCTCAGCGTCATCGACCCCGCGGGTGCGGCCACATACGCCGCCAACGCCACGGCGCTCTCGGCGCGGCTCGACGCCCTCGACGCCGCCTACGCGAGCGGGCTCGCGACCTGTGCCGACCGCACGTTCATCACGTCTCACGCCGCGTTCGGCTACCTCGCAGCGCGCTACAACCTCGAGCAGGTGGCGATCTCCGGGCTCGACCCGGAGGCCGACCCGTCGCCCGACCGCCTCGCCGAGATCGGCCGGTTCGTGCAGGCCCGCCACATCCACACGATCTTCTTTGAGACACTCGTGAGCCCCAAGGTCGCCCAGACGCTGGCCGCCGACCTCGGGGTCGACGCCCGGGTGCTCGACCCGCTCGAAGGGGTGCGCGACCCGACGCAGGACTACTTCAGCATCGCCGAAGCGAACCTTTCGGCACTGAAGATGGCATTGTCCTGCTCGTGAGCGACGACGTGATCCAGGCTGAGGGGCTCGGCGTCCAGCTCGGCGGTCAGCAGATCCTGACCGGCATCGACCTGTCCGTTGGCCGCGGTGAGGTCCTCGCCCTGCTCGGCGCGAACGGCTCCGGCAAGTCGACGCTCGTCCGGGCGCTGCTGGGCATCGTCCCGATCGCCAGCGGCAGCGTCCGCCTCCTGGACAGCCCGCTCGGTCGGTCCGCCCCGTGGGAGCGGATCGGGTACGTGCCCCAACGGCTCCCGGGCAGCGCGGGCGTCCCCGCCAGCGCGCTCGAGGTCGTGACCGCGGGTCTGCTCAACGGGCACCGGCTGCGCCCGCCGCGCGATGCCCGGGTCCGCGCGCTGACGGCGCTCGAGGAGGTCGGGCTCACCGACAAGGCGTGCAGTCCCGTCCACGAGCTCTCCGGCGGCCAGCAGCAGCGGGTCCTCATCGCCCGCGCCCTGGTCCGCCGCCCCGAGCTCCTCGTGCTGGACGAGCCGACGTCCGGCATCGACATCCCCACGCAGCAGACCTTCGTCGACGCGGTCCTGCGGTTGCACGACGGCGGCGCCACGGTCGTCGTCATCCTGCACGAGCTCGGGCCCTTCGCACCGCTGATCGAGCGTGCGGTCGTCCTGCGGCACGGCCGGATCGCTCACGACGGCGCGCCGCCGCACGCACGCGACGAGCACGCGACCCTCGGCCACGACCACACGCACGCCCACCCGGGCCCCACGCCTCGCCCGACGGGCCCGACGCTCTCCGTCGAGGTGAACCTGTGAGCTGGATCGAGACGTTCACGAGCATGCTCGGCTCACCGCTCATGCAGCGCGCCTTCCTGGCCGCCGTCCTCGTCGGCGCGGCGGCGCCCGTGGTCGGCACCTTCCTGGTCCAGCGCCGCATGTCGCTCATGGGCGACGGCATCGGGCACGTCGCGCTCACCGGCGTCGCGCTCGGCTGGCTCGTCGGCAACTGGACCGGTCTCGCACCGCACGACGCGCTCGCCGTCCCCGGCGCGGTCGTGATGGCGATCCTCGGCTCGGTCGTCATCGAGCTCGTGCGAGAGCGCGGGCGGACCAACGGCGACCTGGCGCTCGCGCTGATGTTCTACGGCGGGATCGCAGGCGGCGTCCTGCTCATCAAGGTCGCCGGCGGCACGAACGCCAACCTCATCAGCTATCTCTTCGGGTCGATCTCGACCGTGTCCGCCGCCGACCTCGCCTGGACCGTCGTGCTCGCGGTCCTCGTCCTCGCGGTCGGCGTCGGGCTGCGTAGCGCGCTGTTCGCTGTGAGCCACGACGAGGAGTTCGCGCGGGCGAGCGGGCTCCCGGTTCGGCTGCTCAACATGCTCATCGCGACCATTGCAGCGCTGACGGTGACGGTGGCGATGCGCGTCGTCGGCCTCCTGCTCGTGAGCGCCCTGATGATCGTGCCGGTCGCGGTCGCGCAGCTGTACGCACGTTCCTTCAGCCGCACGATGGCGGTCGCCAGCGGGATCGGCGTCGCGGTGAGCATCGTCGGGCTCACCATCACCTACTGGGAAGACTTCCCTCCCGGGGCGACGATCGTCGTGCTCGCGATCCTCGTGTACGGCGTCGCCTCGACCCTGCGGCCGTTCCTGCGACGATCGCAGCCCGCAGGCGACCCGCACCCCGACGTGTCCGACGACGTTCTGATCGCGGACAGCGCGGCCGACTGACCGCCGAGCCAGGGTCGCTGCCCATCCGGCCTCACAGGTCGTCGACGCCGGTCTCGTTCGCGGCCTTGTCGATCGCACGCCCGAACCGGCGGTCGCGGTGCGCGTAGTCCTCGACCGCGCGCCACAGGTGTCGGCGGTCCACGTCGGGCCACGGCTCGGCGAGGAACACGAGCTCGGCGTAGGCGGACTGCCAGATCATGAAGTTCGAGATCCGCTGCTCGCCCGACGAGCGAAGAAACAGGTCGACGTCGGGCAGCTCGGGCTCGTCGAGGTAGCGCGCGACCGTCTTCTCGGTCACCTTCTCGGGGTCGAGCCGCCCCGCCGCGACCTCCCGTGCGATCGCCTTCGCGGCGTCGGCGATCTCCCCCCTGCCGCCGTAGTTGACGCACATCGTCAGCGTGCAGGTGTCGTTGCCCGCCGTGACCCGCTCGGCCTCCTCAAGCTCGTCGATCACCGACTTCCACAGCCGAGGACGTCGCCCGGCCCAGCGCACGCGCACACCCCACGAGTCCATGAGGTCGCGGCGGCGGCGCAGCACGTCCCGGTTGAACCCCATGAGGAAGCGCACCTCCTCCGGTGAGCGCTTCCAGTTCTCGGTCGAGAACGCGTATGCGGACACGTGCGTAACACCGATCTCGATGGCTCCCGCGACGACGTCGAGCAACGACGCCTCCCCCGCGGCGTGACCCGCGGTGCGCGGGAGCCCGCGTGCGTTGGCCCAGCGCCCGTTGCCGTCCATGACGACGGCCACGTGCTTCGGGACGAGCGAGCGCGGGATGGCGGGCGGGCGGGCACCGCTCGGGTGCGGCGGGGGTGGGACCGGCATCAGATCCTCTCGACCATCGGCAGCGAGCGCAGCTGACGCTCGAGATAGAACTGGCTGAAGGCGGCGACGATGCCGCTGCCCTCGCGGCGGTGGCGCTCGGCGCTCGCGTCCGCGACCGCCCAGTCGCCCGACAGCAGCGCCGCGAGCAGGTCGAACGTCTCGCGCGCCGGCGCCGTGGCTCCCGGCGGTCGGCACCCGCTGCACATCGCCCCGCCCTGAGCGACCGCGAACGCACTGTGCGGGCCGGGCCTGCCGCACCGCGCGCAGTCGGTGAAGCTCGGGGCCCACCCCGCGATCGCGAGCGCGCGCATCAGGTAGGAGTCCAGGACCATGCCTGGGGCGTGCTCACGCACCGCGAGCGATCGCACCGCGCCGATGAGCAGCCAGTACTGCTGGAGCGCCGGCTCGTGCTCGGCCTCGACGAGCCGGTCGGCCGTCTCGAGCATGACCATCCCAGCCGTGTACAGCGGGTAGTCCTCGCACAGCGGGCGACCGAACGCGTTCAACGTCTCGACCTGCGTGACGATGTCGAGGGACCGGCCCGTGCTCAGCTGGAGGTCGATGTGCATGAACGGTTCGAGCCGCGAGCCGAAGCGCGACGACGTCCGGCGCACACCCTTGCCGACGGCGCGCACCTTGCCGTGCGACCGGGACAGGAGGGTGACGATGCGGTCGGCCTCCCCCAGCTTCTGGGTGCGCAGCACGATCGCCTCGTCGCGGTAGAGGCTCACCTGACCATTCTCTCCCGCAGCACCGACGCGGGCGGCGGTCCCACGCCGGTCGTGGGTGACCGGCGCGGGACCGCCCGCGGCTCAGCGCAGCGCGCGATTGACCGCCGAGATGATGGCTTTGAGCGACGCGGTGGTGATCGACGGGTCGAGCCCGACGCCCCACAGCGTCTGGTCGCCCACCGCGCACTCGACGTAGGCGGCTGCCGTCGCGTCACCGCCGCCCGACAGGGCGTGCTCGGCGTAGTCGAGCACCTGGACGTGCACGCCTATCTCGTCGAGAGCATTGACGAACGCGGCGATCGGCCCGTTGCCCGAGCCCTCGATCGTGCGCGGCTCGCCGTTGTCGACGAGGTCGACCGAGATGGTGTCCGGACCGCCCTCGATGCTCGCCGAGCGCGTCCCGCGCAGCGACAGCCGTCCCCACGGGGAGAGCGGACCACCCGGCTCGGCGGGAAGGTACTCGTCGTTGAAGATCCGCCACAGGTCGTCCGCCGTGACCTCCGAGCCGTGCTCGTCCGTGAAGCCCTGCACGACGCGCGAGAACTCGATCTGCAGGCGGCGCGGGAGGTCGAGGTCGCGCTCGGACTTGAGCAGGTAGGAGATCCCGCCCTTCCCGGACTGGGAGTTCACGCGAATGATCGCCTCGTAGCTGCGACCCACGTCTTTCGGGTCGATCGGCAGGTAGGGAACGGCCCACACGAGGTCCTCGACCTCAGAGCCGGCCGCTGCTGCCTGCACCCCGAGCGCGTCGAGGCCCTTCTTGATGGCGTCCTGGTGCGAGCCGGAGAACGCCGTGAACACCAGGTCGCCGCCGTACGGGTGGCGCTCGCCGACGGGCAGCTGCGTGCAGGCCTCGACCGTGCGGCGGATGTGGCCGATGTCGGAGAAGTCGAGCTCCGGGTCAACGCCTTGGCTGAACAGGTTCAGGCCCAGGGTCACCAGGCACACGTTGCCGGTGCGCTCGCCGTTGCCGAACAGGCAGCCCTCGATGCGGTCGGCACCTGCGAGGTAGCCGAGCTCGGCGGCCGCGACGCCGGTCCCGCGGTCGTTGTGCGGGTGCAGCGAGATGATGACGTTCTCGCGGTGGTGCAGGTGGCGACCCATCCACTCGATCGAGTCGGCGTAGACGTTGGGGGTCGCCATCTCGACGGTCGCCGGCAGGTTGATGATGACCTTGCGCTCGGAGGTCGGCTCGAGCACGTCGAGGACCGCGTTGCAGACGCGTGCGGCGAACTCGAGCTCGGTCCCGGTGTACGACTCAGGTGAGTACTCGTAGTAGACCTCGGTCCCGGGGACCGTCTCCTCGTACTTCTTGCACAGGTGCGCACCCG
The DNA here is from genome assembly GCA_012927595.1 of Cellulomonas sp. GTDB lineage: Bacteria > Actinomycetota > Actinomycetes > Actinomycetales > Cellulomonadaceae > Cellulomonas_A. The sequence goes on along the minus strand of JABBOW010000089.1, from coordinate 2,576 downwards.
AGGTCGCGATGTCGACGACGCCGTCCTCGTCGGTGCGGAACACGACCTCGCGCTGGAGCGTCGACGTCGAGTTGTACAGGTGCACGATGACGCGCTGGGCGCCCTCGATCGCCTCGTAGGTGCGTTCGATCAGGTGCTCGCGCGACTGGGTGAGGACCTGGATCACGACATCGTCGGGAATGCGGTGCTCCTCGATGAGCATCCGCACGAAGTCGAAGTCGGTCTGCGAGGCCGACGGGAAGCCTACCTCGATCTCCTTGAAGCCCATCTGCACGAGCAGCTCGAACATCTGCAGCTTGCGGGCCGGGTTCATCGGCTCGATCAGTGCCTGGTTGCCGTCGCGCAGGTCGACCGCGCACCAGCGGGGGGCCTTCGTGGCGCGCTTGCCGGGCCAGGTCCGGTCCGAGAGTTCGACAGTGAACTGCTCGGCGTACGGGAGGTAGCGGTTCACCCGCATGCCCGAGGGGTGCTGGGGTGTGGCGTCGTCGTAGCTCATGAGGGAATCCTTCGCGGGGGTGGCTGTGGGGCGAGCGTCAGCCGGCACACCGAACACCGCGACGAGGATCCGGCCTAGAAGGCCTCGTCGCGGCGACGAAGGAGGAAACGCGTACGCGTGAGCACCTCGACACTGTACCCCGCGTGCACCATCGGCTGGCACCCCCGTCTCAGCGCGGCCGGCTCAACCCAGAGCGACCAACCCGTTCACGGTGTGCACGAGCAGGTGGCCGCCCTGCGCCGACATGCTGAGCGCGACGTCGGGCATTGCCAGCGACCAGTACGGGATACCGTCGCGCAGGCCGAACGCCTCGATCTGCGCCGAGCCGTCGACGGTCGTAGCCATCGCAACCGCGAGCGCACCGTCGCTCAGCGGCTGCCCGACGAGCGACCCGCCGACGTCGCGGCTCCACGCGACGGCCCCGGTCTGCAGGTCGAGCACACCGACCCGTGATCCGCCCGCCAGCACGAGCTGGCGGTCGACGGTGAGGACCGGGTCGAGCGCCGTCACCGCGCTCCACAGCTGACGTCCCGTCGCCGCCTCGTCCCCGACGATCGACCGGCCCTCATCGATCACCAAGATGTCCGTCGCAGAGCCGTCGTTCGCGAGCTGGTCGGCCGGAAAGCCGGGTACCGCGAACCGGGGAGCACCCGTCGCGTCGTGCAGCATGCCGGAGTGCGCGACCGACCACGCCACGAACTGGTCGCCGACCGCCGCGGTCAGCACGTAGCTGAGAGACGGCTCAGAGAAGAGGACCGTGCCGGTCGCTGCGTCGAGCACCGTCGACGTCGCACTCCTCAGCAGGACCAGGCGTGGGCGGACCTCGACCCGGGCGACACCGGCGGTGGTCTGCGCCTCGCCGCTGCGGTGCTGCCAGACGACCTCGCCCGTCACGGCCCTGCGGCGTGTGATCTCCACGAACAGGTCGGCGCCGGTCGTCGCGATCACGATGTCGTCACGGGCGCGCGCGAGGGCGATGGGCGTGCCGGCGAAGGTCCACTGCCCGAGCACGGCGCCGTCCGCCGCTCCGACGGCCACGACCTGATGCGTCACCGGGTGGGTGCCCCGCGACGCTCCGTTGCCGTCGGTGTAGGCCGGCCTCGGGTTCGACACGACGCACACGAGGACCACACCGACGTCGGCTCCCGTGTGCGGGCACTGCACCCCTCCGCCCTCGGTACCCGAGAGCGCAACCGGCGCGAAGTCCCTCGACCAGCGCGCGGCTCCCGTCGCGGGCTCGAGGGACGTCGCGCGCCACTCGTCCTGGCGCGGTCCGACGACAACGAGGGCCCCGCCCGCCGCGAGGACGTCGTCCTCAGCGCTCCCGCCCGCCCGCCAGAGGACCGACGGCGCGGTGCTGAGCGGGCGGATCAGGCCCGCCACGGCGGCGATCCGGTCCGAGCGTGCAGCGTCCCGCCGGTCGCTCGCGACCGACGCTGCCGTGACCGCGAGCGCGACGATCACGGCGACCGGCCACCAGCGCCGCAGGGCCGCCCACAGACCGATCGTCGACGGCCCCTCGGAGCCGTCCTCCGCAGGTCCTGGACGCGCAGCCGCCGGGCCGCGGGCTCCGTCCTCGGCGAGCTCGACGTCCTGCATCGTACGGGTGGACCACGCTGGCCCCATCTTGCGACTCTAGGCCCGCGACGCCACCCCCGGGGCGCGAACGACCCGCAGCCCGCAGTCGCCGAACGACACCGTCGCCCCGTCGGGGAGGCGCACGTGCTGACCGGGACCACAGACGATCTGCGCGCCGTCGGCGAGCGTGACGAGCGTGCCGTTCGTCGACCCACGGTCCGCGACCCAGACCCCGGCCACGTCCAGCCCGACCTGCAGGTGCGTCTTGGAGACCGACCGCCCGGGGTCGTCGACACGGATCACTTGCGAGTCGTCGTCACCGCCGGGGTTGCGGCCGACGAGCAGGCTGCGTGTCACCGTCACGACCCGGCCGTCGCTCAGCTGGAGGTCGGCTGTGGCCGGATCGATGCCCAGGCCCGGCGCCGCCGGGCGCTCGTCGGGCCGCAGCGGCGCGTAACGGGTCTGCTCGAGCTCCGGGTCGAGCCCGAAGGCCGCCGGCTGG
>JABBOW010000204.1 GCA_012927595.1 Cellulomonas sp. | reverse complement strand
CCCCCCCCCCGCCGCCCCGGCCCCCCCCCCCCGGGGCGGGCCCCCGGCGTCGTTCCTGCTCGTCGCGAGCAGGACAATGGTCGTCCGTGAACCCTTCTTCACCGCCTGGAGCGCGTGCTCTGACCGTCTGGGGAGCTGCGGTCGCGGCCTACGCGATCGCCGTGCTCAACCGCTCGTCCCTCGGGGTGGCCGGTCTCGAGACGGCCAGCAGGTTCTCCGTGAGCGCATCGGTGCTCGCGAGCCTCGCGGTCGCCCAGCTCGTCGTGTACGCCGCGTTCCAGATCCCGGTCGGGGTGCTGCTCGACAGGCTCGGGCCGCGCCGGATCATCGCGGGTGGCGCGTTCCTCATGGCGGCCGGCCAGCTCGTCGTCGCGACCGCGACGGTCGTTCCCGCGGTGCTGCTGGGCCGGATGTTCATCGGTGCCGGCGACGCGATGACCTTCGTCTGCGTGATCCGGCTCATCCCAGCATGGTTCCCGCAGCGCAGGGTGCCCCTGATGACCCAGCTGACGGGGTCCATCGGCCAGCTCGGTCAGGTGCTCGCGGCAGTGCCGCTCGTGGCGGCCCTCCAGGGGTTCGGGTGGGCCGCCGCCTTCGGAGGGCTGGCCGCCGTCGGGCTGCTCGCGGCCATCCTCGTCGTCGTCGTCGTGCGTGACTCGCCCGTGTCCGGGCCGGTCGATCCCGCGGCCACCGTGAGCCCACCCGCGGCGACCGCCCCGACGCCTGCTCCGCGGGAGAGCATCGGGGTGGGTCTGCGGGCAGTCGCCCGGGAACCTGGTGCCTGGCTGGGCTTCTGGGTGCACTTCCTCAGCGCCTTCAGCACGAACGTGGTCGTGCTCCTGTGGGGGTTCTCCTTCTTCGTCGAGGGCCAGGGGCGGAGCACCGCAGAGGCCAGCGCGCTGCTCACTCTCAATGTGGTCGCCGCCGTCGTCGCTGGTCCGTTGCTCGGTGAGGCCTCGGCGCGCCACCCCGAGCGACGCACTCGGACCGTGCTGGCCATCGCCGGCGCGATCGGTGTCGCGTGGCTCCTCGTCCTTGTGCCGCCCGGACCACGACCGCTGGCGGTCCTGGCGATCTTCGTCGTCACGGTCGCGGTCGGCGGTCCGACGAGCCTCGTGGGCTTCGACGTCGCGCGCCAGTGCACGCCTGCGCACCGTCTGGGGGCGACGACGGGGTTCGTCAACACCGGCAGCTTCGTCGCAGCGCTGTCGACGATGCTCGCGATCGGCGTCGTGCTCGACCACGTGGCGCAGGGCGCGACGCGCGACCTCGACGCCTATCGCCAGGCTGTGGGGGGGGGGGCCGGGCGGGGGGGGGGGGCACCCCCCGGGCGCCTCGCCGCCCCCCGCCCGCGGGGCGCGCCCCACCCCGAGGTCCGGCTTTGAGCGGTCGTCGGTCATGCACAGTTCGGGGGGGCGACGAATCGGCGACCAGACGGCCGCTGTGGATGCACTCAGCCTGGATCCACCGGTGATGGTCGCGTTCTGAGCGGGTCGTGACACACGAATGTCCTTCTGACCTGGGATGATGGGGCTTCTCGAAGGTTCCAACGCACCAAGCAGAAGGACATCCGGTAGATGCGAGTTCGCCACAACGTCGCAGCGGGTTTCGATGACCCGAACCTCGTGTCGCGCGCGGGACTGATCCCGATCATGGCCCTGGCCGAGCGGGCCGGTCTGCACGCCCTGACCGCCCCTGACCACCCAGCCCCAGCGGCGAAACCAAGGACCCCACGTGGAAGACCCGGACAGACCGGCCACACCACCACGCCCGATACCCAGAGTCACACCAAAGACATCCGATCAACCGCCGTCAAGAACCCCACCGGTGGATCCAGGCTCAGACGTGGTGTGAAACCGTGGCGCGCGAATGCGACTGCGTGGCAGTATGGCGATTGTTGCAGTGACGTACTGACGCTCGACCGGCGCCCTGACCTTGTGGTGAGGGCACCTCCAGCCTGTTCGGCTGGTCCGCCCGGTGCAGGACGCGGGACAAGGCATTGCGGCACGGCGCGGGCACATGCTCGATGTCGTCACCGGTTGGAACAGAAGGACGAGAACATGGCACAGGGTGCTGTTAAGTGGTTCAACGCTGAGAAGGGCTATGGGTTCATCGCCCAGGACGGCGGCGGCCCCGACGTCTTCGTCCACTACTCGGCCATCGACACGCAGGGCTACCGGTCGCTCGACGAGGGCCAGCGTGTCGAGTTCGAGATCACGCAGGGACCCAAGGGCCCGCAGGCCGAGAAGGTTCAGGCACTCTGACCTCAACTTCTCGCTGAGCCGGCTACCGGTCGGTTCAGCCGGATGAGCTCAGCGGCAAGGCCGCATCCCCGGGCGGGGGTGCGGCCTTGCTGCTGTGCCCCGCAGGCGCGGGGGGCGCTGCGTCGAGGATCGGCTGCGCCGAGCCGATGAAGGCGACGAGGTTCGCGTCGCGCAACAGCCTCGCGGGCGCGGGCAGGGAGCGGAGCACGCGATCAAGGTCGGCGGACCGCAGGATCGCGGGGTCGTCCGTGCCCGCCAGGACGAGGTTGCCGTAGCGACGACCGCGCAGCTGGCCGGGCTCGGCGATGACGGCGACGTCGGCGAACACCCTTGCGAGCGTCGCGGCCTCCGCGCGCGCCCGGGTGAGCGGGGGGCGGTCGGCACAGTTCGCGAGGTAGAGACCTCCGGGCCGCAGGACCCGCGCGACGTCGGCGGTGAACTCCACCGTCGTGACGTGCTCGGGCGTCTGGTCGCACGCGAAGACGTCTCGGATGACGACGTCCGCGCTGGCGTCCGGGAGTGTCGCGAGCTCGCTGCGTGCGTCGCCAGCCCGGATCCGGAGGGCAGGTGCACGTGGCAGGTCGAACCACGCGCGGACGAGCTCGGGCAGGGCCGCATCAAGCTCGATCGCGATCTGGCGAGACGCGGGCCGGGTCGCGTGCACATAGCGGGCCATCGCGCAGCCGGCGGCTCCGAGGTGCACCACGGCACGTGGTTCACCGGGCATGCACCTGTCCAGCACGGCGGCCATCTGCTGCATGTACTCGAACGAGAGGCGGGTCGGGTCGACGAGGTCGAGGTGCGAGCTGGGGACGCCGTTGACCAGGACTGTCACACCGGTCGGGTCGTCCGGGGCGCGGACCACCTCGACGGTCCCGGTGGAGATGGTGACGGGGCCCGCCGGCCAGGTCGGGGATGTCGGAGGTCGGTGTGAGGCTGGGGCTCGTCGCCCCGAGCGGTCGCGGGCAGCCACCCGCCTACCGTAGAGGCTCCGAGACAGGGGATCACTGTCCGGAGGTTGACGAGAGTCGAACAGGTGTTCGATACTGGGCGCACATCGGACGGGAGAATGGGGCGATAGCTCATGGCGACAGCGACTGGAAGTGACCTTCTGCCGACCCGCTCCCACGAGCTCCTGCAGCGCGCGGACGCCGAGCTCATCGCAGCGCAGTTCTCCTCGGAGGCATGGGAACGGTTCTATCATTCCCACCTCGCTGCTCTGCGGGGTGGAGCCGCGCTTCTCGCTGTGCGTGGTCGGCCCGGCGGCCGGCGTCCACCGCGGACGGTCTGGGACATGCTCCGGGTCGTCGCGCCTGAGCTCGGGTTCTGGAGCGACTGCTTCGCCGGGGGAGCCGGCCTGCGGTCGGCCATCGAGGCGGGTCGGTTCGACGCGGTGTCTGAGGAGCGTGCCGAGCAGGCGTTGTGCGCCGCAGAGGACTTCATCGACGAGCTCCGAGCGCTGCTCGCGGCTGAGGCTCCGACGGCGCAGCAGGTGCACGGCGCGGCGACTCGACGACTGGGTCTGCGTGCATCGTGAGCCGGAGCCCGCGGTCTGGCGCCGCTCGACGCGACTGGGGGGCCGACGAGGACGGCTGCTCGATCCTCCACGTCGACATGGACGCGTTCTTCGCCTCGGTGGAGATCGCTCGGAGACCTCAGCTACGAGGCCTGCCCGTCATCGTGGGCGGCTCTGAGCGCGCGGTGGTGCTCGCGGCGACCTATGAGGCGAGAGCATTCGGGGTGCACTCCGCGATGCCGATGACAGCGGCACGCCGACTGTGCCCGCACGCCGTTGTCGTCCCGCCCGACATCGCGACCTACCGCGCAGTCTCGAGCGGTGTCATTCAGATCCTGCGCGACGTCACGACGCTGGTCGAGCAGGTGAGCGTCGACGAGGCCTTCCTGGACGTGTCGGGAGCGCGGCGCCGGCTCGGTCCGCCGACCAGCATCGCGGAGCTGATCCGCTCCCGGGTGCTGGCTGCGCACGGGATCATCTGCTCGGTGGGGATCGCATCGACGAAGTTCGTCGCGAAGCTTGCGTCAGGGCACGCCAAACCTGACGGTGTCCTGCTCGTGCCCAAGGACGCGACGGTTCCGTTCCTTCGCACGCTGCCGGTCGGCGCGTTGTGGGGGGTGGGGGAGCGCACCGAGGCCGCGCTCGCGCGGTGGGGCGTCCGAACCGTCGCGGAGCTCGCGGACAGTGATGTCGGGACGATCCAGCGGGCGGTGGGGCGAACAGCGGGTTCTCATCTTTACGACCTGTCCTGGGGCCGTGACCCACGCCCGGTCGAGCCAGGCCGCGAGGAGAAGAGCATCGGAACCGAGGTGACATTCCCGGTCGACGTCGCTGACCCCGTGGTCGTCCAGGCCAAGGTGCTCGAGCTGGCTGACCGGTGCGCCGGGCGGCTGCGAGCGCAAGGTCTCGTCGCTCGCACGATCGCAGTGAAGGTCCGGACCTCGGACTTCCGGACCCTGACTCGTTCTCGGACACTCGTCACGCCGACCGACGTCGGTCGCGAGGTGTATCTCGCTGCGCGGGAACTGCTCGCCGGTGTCGATCTCGGCGGTCTGCCTGTCCGGCTCGTCGGTGTCCGCGCCGAGGGCCTCAGTGCCGCGTCGTCAACGATCCGCCAGCCGACGCTCGACGAGGTGTCCGGGGATGGTGAATCGTCGCGGCGCGACGCCGAGCGGGCGATGGACCGCGTCCGGGAGCGGTTCGGGTCGGCGTCGATCGGCGCGGCAGCATCCGCTTCTCGAGTCGCCCGGCGTCCGACTACCGACTTCGCTCGGCGCGATCTATCCTGAACCCAGTGGATCCCGACAGGGAAGCCCGACAGGGAAGTACGGGGGTAGCAGTGCCTCTGTCCGAGTACGAGCAGCGCGTACTGGAGCAGATGGAGCGACAGCTCACATCTGACGACCCCAGACTCGCAAACACGCTCACGTCCCGCGGCCGTCGATCGATCAGCCGCTACGTCCTCGGGTCCGGCGGCGTTGTCGTCGGTCTGCTCCTGCTCATCTTCGGTGTCGTCGCATCGCGCGCATGGTTGGGCGTGCTGGGCTTCATCGTGATGTTCGCCGCCGTCACCTACGCGGTCGCGCGGCCACGCGCGACCGGGCCGGCGGGTGTGGTCCGACCCGATGGGCGCGTGACCCCGTCACCGAAGCCTCAGCCCAAGAAGTCGCGGTCGGCAGGCTTCATGACCCGCCTCGAACAGCGCTGGCAGAAGCGTCGCGACTCGGATCGCTGACCGGCGACGTCACATCTGTCAGGACCGCCGCGATCCACGACTCGAGCTCCTCGGGTGTGCGGGTTGGCGGAGTCGGGGCGTAGCGGAGCTGCTCGAGAGTGTCGGCGAGCTGCACCAGTGCGACATCCGCCGGTTCGCCGAGGGGCACGGAGCGGAGCTCGATGACGCGGGCCCGGACGAGCTCGACGCACTGACGAGGGGTCCGGGCGTCCGACCACTCGATCGAGGCGGCCGCGAGACGCTCCCTGAACCGGCTCCAGGCCACCTCAGGATCCAGCGCCGGGTGGCGGTTCGTGCGTCGTCGCGCGAACACGAGACCACCGACGGCGAGGACGAGCAGCAGCCCGGCTCCCGCAACCAGCGGCAGCCGGTTGGTCGACTGGTCAGTGTGGACAGTGCCGCGCGGCGCAGTCGCTCCGGCCGTTGCACCTGCCGTGACGCGACCGCCCAGGTTGTCCGGGATCTGGCCAGCGTTCGGAGCCGCCGTGCTGAAGACGAACGGGTCGCTCCACCGGGGTGGTGAGCCCGACTGCACCGCCGGGGTGGGCTCGAACCTGACCCAGCCGACCGACGGGAAGTAGAGCTCCGGCCAGGTGTGCGACAGCCGGCCAGTGACCGTGTAGACGCCGCTGTCATCGGCGACACCGGGCAGGAACCCGACACCCAGGCGGGCGGGGATGCCGAGCGACCGCGCCATGATGGCCATCGAGGTCGCGAACTGGACGCAGTAGCCGTGGCGGCTCGTCAGGAAGTCCCAGACAGCGTCGTCCGTCCGGCCCGGCGCGACGCGGGTGTCGTACACGAACCTGCTCATGTCGCGGAAGTACGTCTGAAGGGCGAGGGCCTGGTCGTAGGGGCCACTGGCATCGGCGGAGATCTGCGTCGCCAGAGTGCGGATGTCCTCGGTGTGAGCGGTCTGCGGCACCGCCAGGTAGGGCTCGAGGCCCGCGGGTGGCCGGCCGGATGCGGCCTTGAGGTCATCGGCGGTGAGGGTCGGGATCTCGACAGTCATGGCGTAGGTGGTGCCAGCGCCCGTGGGCCGGTCGCCCACGACCTCGTCACGTTCGGCGTCGTAACGCCAAGGCCCGGCGATCTCGAGGGTGCGGGGGAACGTGCTCACAGGCAGCCGGAGCTCACGCAGGCCGTCGATCGTCACGTCGACACGAGCAAGAGTGCCCGCCTGCGGGTCGAGGGGCATGCCCTGCACCGAGGGGTCGGAGGCCAGGAACGTGCCGGGCACCCAGTCCTGCAGGTCGGTGGCGTCTGTCGGTTGCCAGCTGCGGCCGTCGAAGTCGCGGAGCGTGAAGGCACGCAGAGGGCCGACGATTCGCGCAGTGGCTGCCTCGGCCGCACCGGGAGTCGCCGAGGCGCGATCAGTCGGCGAGGCAGCGCCGACCGCGCCTACCGCGCCGGCCGCGCCGACCGGCGAAACCGTGTAGTGGAGCACGACCTGCCCCGACCGGCGACCCAGGCTTTGTCGCAGGTCCAGGTCGTCGCTGAGGCGGAGCGGTCCGATCGGCCCGCTCCCGAAGTTCGGGAGCGTGAGCGAGGCCCACCCGGGGGCGGCCGCGACGACGGGTCCGGCGGCGAGCGTGGCCACCACGAGTGCCGCAGCGATCGCAACCGTCGACACGGTGCGTCGTGCCCCGACCGCGCGCTCGCCGTGAGGTGCGGCATGCAGTGCGAGCAGCAGCAGGTAGGCGAGCGCGGTCCACCCGAGCGCGCTCGCCGGCGCGGGGTAAGCCAGGTCGATGGCGGGGAGCCACATGGTGACGAGGACGAAGCCGGACCAGGCGGGCGCGTCCAGGCCGAGAGCAAGCGCGTCGGCGAACAGGAAGACGACCAGGCCGCCGGCGACCACCAGCATCTCGACCGGGCGCGCGGCGTCCATGGGGACGACCGACGCGTTGATGAGCTCGGCCGCCGCACGCACGGAGGCGATGAGCCGCTCGACCGACGCGGCGTCGGGCAGGACCTGCGCGCGCCCCGGAGGTGCGCCGTACACGACGAGCAGGCCGAGTGCCGCGGTGATCGCTCCGACGATGGTCGGGGGCCACCGTGATCGGGCGACCGAGCGCACCCCCGCTGTCACGATGGCGACGACGACGACGGCCAGCATGCCTGCGCGCAGCCATCGACCGGGGGAGAGCAGCCCGGACAGCGCGAGCAGGCTCGCGCAGGCTGCTGCGGCGACGAGGGCTGACCCCACGAGCGAACGCCCACCGCGCGGGATCCCTGCGTACCCACGGCCGGTGGTCACAGGGCGCGCTCCAGCCGGCGCATCCAGCTCCGCGCGATGTCCACTCCCGGTTCTGCCGTCACGGCCCACCAGCGGGATGGTTGAAGGGCCGTGACGGTGCTCTCCGCGTCCCCCCGCTGCGCGTGCCCGCCTTCGCCCGAGCGAACGACTGCCCACCCCTGGGCCTTGTCGGCGACTCGCGCGAGGGCGGTGCGGGTTCGGGCGGTGAGAGGGCCGACCACGGCGAGCACGATCTCGCCGACGTCGTCCGACGCGACCAGGACCCGGGCATCGGCCAGGAGCCGCTCGTCGGCCTTGGCCGGCGACTCGGCGATGGTGAGATCGATCGCACGGTCCAGGATGTCCGCGCGCGCCATGTCGCCCGGACGGTTGTGCGCGTGGCGCACCGACATCGGGCGGTCGGTGAGTGCGGCGTCATGGCGCGCGGCGACGGCGGCCGGGGCCGGGCCGCACAGAAGCCGGACAGGATGGCCGGCGTCGAGCATGGCGAGCGTCATGGAGGCGGCGAGCGAGATGCTCCACTCGAGGGAGGCTGATCGCGTCGGTAGGTCGAGCAGGACGCTGACGGGCCGCATGCCTGCCCGCTCGTCGGACCTGACCATGAGCTCGCCGCGGCGCGCGCTGGTGGCCCAGTGCACGCGACGCAGGTCGTCGCCGAACCGGTAGTCGCGAAGCGAAGCGTCGTCGGTCGACGGGCTTCGTGCACCGAGTGCGACGCGGTCGGGGTCGCCGACGAGAACTCCCGGCGGTACCTGCAGCTCGGTGACGGTCGGCCAGACCGAGATGCGGGAGCCCTTGCCGAGGCTTGTTGTGGCGGTCGCGACACCGAACGGGTCGACGCGGGTGACCACGAGCGGTCCGAGCGTCCATCGGCCGCGACGTGCGGCGAGGACTGGGTACGTGATGGTGACGCGGCCGGGCGCGCGGGCCACCTGGGCGCGCAGGGGCCGGCCGCCCGACAGCTCCGCCGATGCCTGTTCGCGGAACCGTAGCCCCGCCAGGCGCGCCCGCCCCGAGGCGTCGGTGGCCGTGATGACGACCCCCACGACCGACGTCGACCCGGCATGCACAGGGTTCGGCGACGCTCCGCGCTCGACCGCGAGGCGGTGGCGTCCGCGGCCCGGGTCGAGCAGACCGATCCCGACCAGCGCGCCGACCACGAGGAGGACGGCAAGTGTGCCGATCCGGACGAGGTCGACCGCGCCGACCGCGACCCCGGCGAGCACTGCGATGACGCCGCCGATCGCCAGGCCGACCCCCCGGACGGTCGGACGCAGCCGCATCAGCCGGTCGCCCGCCGCTCGCGCGGGCCCGCTGTGCCCGACGTCGGCAGGGGGACGCGGGCGACGATCTCGCGGACGGTCTCGGTTGTCGTCCGCCCAGACAGCCGGGCCTCGGTGCTCGCGAGCAACCGGTGGGCGAGCACTGGCTCGGCGAGCTGCTGGACGTCGTCGGGCAGCACGTGGTCGCGACCGGCCATCGCCGCTGTGGCCTTGGCGGCGCGCAGGAGCTGGATTGCGGCGCGGGGGGATGCGCCGAGGCGAAGGCCGTGGTCCTGCCGCGTCGCTGTCACGAGGTCGACGATGTAGCGCTTGACGGCGGGTGCGGCGTACAACGAGCGGGCCGTCGTGATGAGGCGGGCGATCTGACCGGAGTCGGTGACGGGCTGCAGCGACGCGAGCGGGTCGGACGTCTCCTGGAGGTCCAGCATGTCGAGCTCGGACTCGACGCTCGGGTAGCCGACTGCGAGCCGCGCCATGAAACGGTCTCGCTGCGCCTCAGGCAGCGGGTATGTCCCCTCCATCTCGACGGGGTTCTGCGTGGCGATCACGAGGAACGGGTGGGGCAGCGGGTAGCTGTGACCGTCCACCGTGGCCTGGCCCTCCTGCATGCACTCCAGCAGCGCCGACTGCGTCTTGGGCGACGCGCGGTTGATCTCGTCACCGATGACGATGTGGGCGAACAGCGGACCCGGTCGGAACTCGAACTCGTGCGTCTGGCTACGGAAGATGTTGACGCCGGTCAAGTCGCTCGGGAGCAGGTCCGGCGTGAACTGGATGCGCCCGACGGTGCAGTCGATGCTGCGCGCGAGAGCCTTCGCCAGGGTGGTCTTGCCGACGCCGGGAACGTCTTCGAGCAGGAGGTGCCCCTCGGCGAGCAGGACGCCGACAGTGACGCGCACGAGCTCGCTGCGTCCTGTGATGACCCGCTCGATCGAAGCACGGACCCGGTCGCTGGTCTCGACGAGCTCGTCGAGCTCGGTGGACGTGGGCACGGCCTGCAGCATAGACGTCTCCTTCGGCGGTCTGGCACGAGCCTACGTGCCGAGGCAAGGCTCCCGGTGGTGTTCGGCGAGCGCTTCCGGGCGACGCCCACCCGCGTCGCCCGCGCCCTCCACATCGCTCCCCGCGCGGCGCACCGGCAGTCCACCCCCGTTGGCCTCATCCCTCGAGATGTCCGGATCGCCCGGAATGCGGGTCGGGAAAGCACCGCACATCGGATCTGCACGGGGATGGGGCTCTGCCGCGAGACGCGCGAGGGCAGATGTGTCCGCCAGGCCCTCCATCGCGCTCCACCTCACTGAACTGCAGGTATATGCCCTGGAGCGGGTGAAACACGCGTCGCCCCACTTGTGAGTGGAGGGAAGTGGAGTATCGTGGAGGCACTTGATGAGGACTGACTGAGCAAGCGTGACACGGGCACGACTCGGGCTCGTGCACGGGCACGTGCACGTGCATGACGAACTGGCACCACGAACGGGGGCGGCATGAGCGTGGAGTCGACCCTCGTCGGGTACGGCTCGACTCTGCCGTTCCTCGGTACCTACACGCCGCGGCTCGACGACAAGGGCCGGCTGATCCTGCCCGCGAAGTTCCGTGGTCAGCTCGCTCCGGGCCTCGTCATGACGAAGGGCCAGGAACGCTGCCTGTTCCTGATGCCGATGGACGAGTTCCGCCGCATGCACGACCAGATCCGGCAGGCACCCGTCACGAGCAAGCAAGCCCGCGACTACCTGCGCGTGTTCCTCTCGGGCGCGAGCGACGAGCTGCCCGACAAGCAGGGGCGCATCTCGATCCCGCCGACGCTGCGCACGTATGCCGGTCTCGACCGCGAGGTCGCCGTGATCGGTGCCGGGACGCGCGTGGAGATCTGGGATCTCATCGCGTGGGAGACGTATCTGGCCGAGCAGGAGGACGGATACGCCGCGACTGCGGAGGAGGTCTTCCCGCACGGACCCTTCTGAGCCGCCGACGCACGCCAGCACGACCTGAACGACCCGCACGACCCGCACGAACCAGGCCGCATGACCGCCCGGCGAGATCTCCTCCCGTCCGTTCTGACGCACTTCCCCGGTGTCAGAACGTCGGTGGGGGATCTGGTCGGACGGCGGAGGGGCCGTCCGACCACATCAGGACCGCCGCGAGCGCCGGGCGGGCGAGCAGCGCGAGCGAACGGCACGCGGCGAGAGGAGGGGCGATGGGCGGGTTCGACGACGGGTCTACCGTCCATCTCGACGCCGCGTCCCGCCACACACCCGTCATGCTCGCGCGGTGCGTCGAGCTCCTCGAGCCGGCGCTGGCGGCCGACGGTGCCGTGCTCGTCGACTCGACCCTCGGGATGGGTGGGCACGCCGAGGCCGTGCTGCGGACGTTCCCGCACGTCCGGGTCATCGGCTTGGACCGCGACCCGCAGGCGCTCGACCTCGCGGGCCGGCGGCTCGCACCCTTCGGCGCGCGGTTCACGGGCGTGCACTCGGTCTACGACGAGATCGGCGACGTCCTCGCGCGCCTCGGCATCACCGAGGTCCAGGGCGTGCTCATGGACCTCGGCGTGTCCTCGCTGCAGCTCGACGAGACGCAGCGCGGCTTCTCCTACTCTCAGGACGCGCCGCTCGACATGCGCATGGACGCGACGACCGGGCTGACCGCCGCAGACGTCCTGAACACCTACGACGAGCGGGACATCGCCCGCGTGCTGCGCGAGTACGGCGAGGAGCGGTTCGCCGGCAGGATCGCCCGCCGCGTCGTCGCCGAGCGCGCGAAGACGCCGCTGACCCGCACGAGCGAGCTCGTCGACATCCTGCGCGCCAGCATCCCGGCCGCGACCCGAAAGACCGGCGGCAACCCGGCCAAGCGCACCTTCCAGGCGCTGCGGATCGAGGTCAACGGGGAGCTCGAGGCCCTTGAGCGCGCCCTGCCTGCGTCGATCGAGGCCCTGGCGATCGGCGGCCGCATCGTCGTCGAGGCGTACCAGTCCCTCGAGGACAGGCTCGTCAAGCGCGCCCTCGTGGCCGGTGCGACGTCGAGCGCGCCGCCCGGTCTCCCGATCGAGCCCGAGACGCACCGGCCGTATCTGCGCCTGTTGACCCGTGGCGCCGAGGAGGCGGACGAGGCCGAGCTCGCGCGCAACCCGCGATCGGCCTCCGTGCGGCTGCGGGCCGCAGAACGACTCAGACCCACACCGGACCACCTTCGCAGCAGCGGCGCACCGAGGAGAACAGCATGAGCGCACAGGCAGCTGCGAGGGTCGGTGCGGCCCCGCGTCCAGCACGCCCGGCCGTCGCTCCGCAGCCGGCTCCGCGCTTGCGGCTCGTGCGGGCGCCGGCACAGGCCCGCACGCGGGTGCCGTTCGTCGTCGCGTGCATGGCGATCCTCGCGGGGGCGCTGCTGACAGCGCTGCTGCTCAACACGACGATGGCACGCGGCGCCTACGAGAAGCACGACCTCGACCTCGAGCTGGCACGGCTCGCCTCGACGCAGCAGGACCTGTCGGCCGCGCTCGACCGGCGCTCCTCGCCGGCCGAGCTGGCGGCGTCTGCGCGCGCCCTCGGGATGGTGCAGGCCCGCAGCACCGGCTGGCTCAGGCTCGCCGACGGAACGGTCCAGGGCGGTCCGGCGGTGGGGGCGGCCGGATGACGCAGCGGGGGCCGGAGAACGAGCGAGCGGGCGCACCTCGTCGCGCGCCGGTGCGCGCTGCTCGCACGGCTCCCGGTCCTGGGCGCGACGCGTTGCGGGCGCAACAGGCTCCGGGGGCACGTCAGGCAACAGGCCCGCGGCCGGTCGCGACGCGTCCCGACGGTCCCCTGCCCGGAGGGCCACGGAGACCCCGGCCGATCCGGCCCACCGCGACGGGAGACCCGCGGCGCCGGCAGGGGCTGCTGACGGTCGCCGTGCTGGTCCTGCTCGCGCTGTTCGCCGCGCGGCTCGTGTACATCCAGGGGTTCCGCGGTGAGGCCGTCGCGCAGGAGGCCCTCGTCAAGCGGCTCAGCACCGCCTCGCTCCTGGCTGCCCGGGGACAGATCACTGACGCGCACGGCGTCCAGCTCGCGACGTCCGTCGAGCGGTACACGCTCACGGTCGATCAGAAGACCCTCGCGACCTGGAAGGTCCGGGGGAGCGCCCCGCTCGTCGCTGGACCGTCGGGTGCGGCCGGGCTGCTCGCGCCGATCCTCGGGCTCAACGCCGCGGAGCTCGGTGCCAAGCTTGCCGGCGAGAGCCGGTACAAGATCGTCGCCAAGGGAGTCCTGCCTGAGCAGTGGCACGCGATCCGCGAGCTCGGGATCGACGGGATCCTCGCCGAACGGACGTCGGCGCGCGTATACCCGAACAAGGCTCTTGCAGGCAACCTGCTCGGCTGGGTCAGCTCGCAGGGCGTCGGCGCGACGGGCCTCGAGGCCCTGCTCGACGCGAAGCTTCAGGGCACGCCGGGGTCTGTGGTCTACGAGCACGGACTTGGCGGTCAGGAGATCCCCGGCGGCTTCCAGAAGCAGACCGATTCGGTCCCGGGTTCCAGCGTGCAGCTGACGCTCCACGGCGACCTGCAGTGGAAGGCCGAGGAGGCCATCAACAGCCAGGTTGCCGCGACCGGGTCGGACTCGGGCGCCATCGTGGCGATCGACACCCGGACGGGCGAGATCCTCGCGCTCGCTGACTCGGGCTCGGTCGATCCGAACTCGCCCAAGGCCGGGAACCTGACCGGATCGAGCGCGGTATCGGACGTCTTCGAGCCGGGGTCGACAGCCAAGGTCATCACGATGGCCGCGGCGCTCGAGACCGGCGTCGCGAACCCGCTGTCGCAGTTCGATGTGCCCTACGCGTACACGACCTCGAACAACCAGATGTTCCACGACTCGCACGACCACGCCACGCTCAAGCTGACGATGACAGGCATCCTGTCGGAGTCGTCCAATGCTGGCACGGTCATGCTCGGCCAGAACATCCCCCAGCAGGTGCGCTACGACTACCTGGAGAAGTTCGGCTTCGGTGCGCGCACGGGCGTCGAGCTGCCCGACGAGTCGCCCGGCATCCTGCACCCCAGCGCCGAGTGGGACGGGCGCAGCAAGTACGCGGTCCTGTTCGGCCAGTCCGTCTCGGTGACGGCGCTGCAGGCGACCGAGGTCTACGCGACGATCGCGAACCACGGCGTGCGGGTCCAGCCGCACCTGATCAAGGGTTGGACGGCGCCCGACGGCACGTTCACACCCACGACCGCGGCGCCGTCGACCCAGGTGATCTCCTCGACGACCGCCGACACGGTCATGACGATGCTTGAGAGCGTCGTCGACGGTGGCACGGGCAGCAGCGCGGCGATCCCCGGCTACCGCGTCGCGGGCAAGACGGGTACCGCGCAGAAGTTCAACCCCGACGGCATCACGGCGTCGTTCATCGGTGTCGTTCCGGCGGACGACCCGCACATCGCGGTGAGCGTCATCCTGCAGAACCCGAAGAGCTCGATCTACGGCGGCGCCGTCGCTGCCCCTGTGTTCAGCGACGTCGCCGGGTATGCGCTCCAGGAGCTCGGGATCGCGCCGAGCGGGACGGCGGCCCAGCTCTTCGCAACGACGTGGCAGTGAGGCCGCCGAGCGCTCGCCGCGGCGTCGATCGGCAGGCGGCGCGCCCGGGAGCGGCAGCTGTCCGGGGTAGATTCTCCCCATGACGTCCCCCCAGGGTCGGATGCGCCCCCAGCATCCCGCCGAGCACCGGGTCGTCGACCTCCTGGCCACGTTCGCGCTTGACGCCCGGGGTGGCGACATCGCTCCTGGGCTCAGCCTGACGGGTGTGTCGGTCGCCAGCGGCGACGTCCAGCCCGGCGACGTGTTCATCGCACTGGACGGCGCGCACGCGCACGGCGCGACCTACGCGGCGCAGGCGGTCGCCGGTGGTGCGGTCGCGGTGCTGACGGACGAGCGTGGCGAGCAGATCATCGCGGATGCGCCCGACATCGCCGGCGTCCCGGTGCTGGTTGCCGCGGACCCGCGTGCGCTCGCAGGTCAGGTCGCAGCCTGGGCGCACGACGATCCTGCCGCGGGCTTCGTCACCGTCGGCGTCACGGGCACGAACGGCAAGACCACGACGACGTACTTCGTGGACGCGGCCCTGCGCACGGCGCACGCGGTCACCGTCGTGATGGGCACCGTCGAGCTGCGGATCGGCGACGAGGCGATCGAGAGCCCGCGCACGACCGTCGAGGCGCCCGTCGTGCACTCGATCCTTGCGCTGGCTCACGAGCGTGGGGCGACCGCCTGCACGATGGAGGTCTCGTCGCACGCCCTCGCGCTCGGTCGGGTGCGCGGGCTCGGTTTCGACGTCGTCGGCTTCACCAACCTGCAGCGAGACCACCTCGACTTCCATGGCGACATGCAGGGCTACTTCCACGACAAGGCCCGGCTGTTCGCCCCGGGCCAGGCACGGCGCGGGGTCGTCGTGGTCGACGACGCGTGGGGCGGGCGCCTGGTCGCGGAGGCGCAGATCCCGGTCGAGTCCGTCGCGACGCACGTCGGATCGTCCGAGGGGGCCACCGCGGACTGGGCAGTGACGCGCGCCCACATCGGGCTCGACGGAGTCGGGTCGACGTTCACGCTGAGAGGGCCCGACGGCACCGAGCACGAGGCGATGAGTCCCCTGCCTGGGCTCGTCAACGTCTCGAACGCCGCGCTGGCGATCGTCCTTGCGTATCGCGCCGGTATCGGCCTGCAGGTAGCGATCGACGCCGTCGCCACCGCGCACGCGATCCCCGGCCGGATGGAGCGGGTCGTCGAGCGCGGCGACGGGCGCCCGCTGGGGATCGTCGACTACGCCCACACGCCCGATGCGCTCGTGCTCGCCCTCGAGGCTGTCCGACCGATCACCCCG
The DNA here is from genome assembly GCA_012927595.1 of Cellulomonas sp. Taxonomy (GTDB): domain Bacteria; phylum Actinomycetota; class Actinomycetes; order Actinomycetales; family Cellulomonadaceae; genus Cellulomonas_A. Next base: position 7,092 of record JABBOW010000204.1, on the reverse strand, counting down.
GGCCGGCTCATCCTCGTGTTCGGCTCGGACGGTGACCGAGACACGGGCAAGCGCCCGATCATGGGTCAGATCGCTGCGCGCCTTGCCGACGTGCTCGTCGTGACCGACGAGAACCCTCGGTCGGAGGAGCCCGCGGTCATCCGGGCCGAGATTCTGGCGGGCGTGCGCGCCGAGCGCCCCGGGCTGGCCGACGTGCATGAGGCCACCAGCCGGACGCAGGCCATCCATGACGCCTTCGAACTCGCGACGGATCGGGACACCATCATCATCACCGGCAAGGGCCACGAGCCGACCCAGGAGGTCGCCGGGGTCTTCCACCGGTACAACGATCGTGATGTGCTGCGAGCGGCGGACGCGCGTCGGGCATCGCAGGGGCTGCTCGCGTGATCGCACTCACTGCGGCCGAGGTCGCGAACGCGACCGGCGGCACCCTCCACCCGTCCACGCTCGCCCCGTCGACGCTCGTGACCGGACCCGTCCTGATCGACTCCCGGCTCGCGCAGCCCGGTTCGTTGTTCGTGGCCCTCAGCGGTGCGCACTCCGACGGTCACGACTTCGCCGCTGCCGCCGCCACGGCCGGAGCCGCGCTCGTGCTGGCCGCGCGACCGCTCGCAGCGCCCGACGGCACCCCGCTCCCGACAGTCGTCGTCCCGGACGTCGAGCGCGCGCTCGGTCACCTGGCGCGCGAGGTGCTCGTCCGGCTCCGGGAGGCGGCCGGCGAGCCCGGGGGCTCGGGCCTGCAGGTCATCGCCGTGACCGGGTCGGTCGGCAAGACCACGACCAAGGACCTGCTCCTGCAGATGTTCTCGACCGCTGGCCCGACCGTCGCGCCTGAGCTGTCCTTCAACAATGAGATCGGGCTGCCGCTGACGGTGCTGCGCGCCGACGAGAGCACGCGCTACCTCGTGCTCGAGATGGGTGCGAGCGGTCACGGCCACCTGACGTACCTGACCCGGATAGCCCCGCCAGACGTCGCCGTCGTGCTCGTCGTCGGGAGTGCGCACATCGGGGAGTTCGGCGGTGTCGAGGGGGTGGCACGGGCCAAGTCGGAGCTCGTCGTCGGCCTCCTGCCAGCCGGCGTCGCGGTGCTCAACGCCGACGACCCACGCGTGGTCGCGATGCGCGATCTCGCGCCGGGCGAGGTGCTCACGTTCGGGCAGTCCGCCGGGGCACAGGTGCGTGCGAGCGACATCCGGCTCGACCGCTCCGGTCGCGCGTCGTTCACGCTGCAGACACCCGCACCCCACGGTGGGACGCACGACGAGCGCGTGGCGCTGCGACTGGTCGGCGAGCACCAGGTCCAGAACGCGCTCGCGGCCGCGGCCGCGGCGATCGCCGTGGGCCTGGCGCCCGATGCGATCGCGCTCGGGCTCGCGGGCGCGGACGCACTCAGCCCGCACCGGATGCACGTCGTCGACCGGCCCGACGGCGTGACCGTCATTGACGACTCCTACAACGCGAACCCTGACTCGATGCGGGCGGCGCTGCGCGCGCTCGCGGTGCTCGCAGGTCGAGACCGGCGGTCCGTGGCCGTGCTCGGCGAGATGCTCGAGCTCGGTCCCGACTCGCGCGCCGCGCACGAGTCGATCGGGCTCCAGGTGGTGCGTCTGAACGTCGCGCTCACGGTGGTCGTCGGGCCGGGCGCCCGGGCCATCGCGGACGGCGCCCTGCTCGAAGGGTCGTGGGGGGACGAGGTTGCCGTCGTCGATGACATCGACGCGGCAGTCGAGCTGCTCGAGGGCGAGCTGCGTGCCGGCGACGTCGTGCTCGTGAAGTCGTCGTACGGCGCTGGGCTGTGGCTCCTCGGCGACCGGCTCCTGGCCGGCGGCGCGGTCGCCGTCGTTGAGGACGCCGCCCCGTGAGAGCGGTCCTCATCGCCGGCGGGCTGTCGATGCTGGTCTCGCTGCTCGGCACCCCGCTGTTCATCCGCTACCTCGTGCGCAAGCAGTACGGGCAGTTCATCCGTCAGGACGGACCGACCGCTCACTTCACCAAGCGCGGGACGCCGACCATGGGTGGCGTCGTCATCATCGGTGCGACCCTCATCGGCTGGCTCGGCGCACTGCTCGTGACGGGCAGGCCACCGAGCGTGTCGGCCGCCCTGGTGCTGTTCCTCATGACGGGGCTCGGGGTCGTCGGGTTCCTCGACGACTTCATCAAGATCTCCCGGCAACGCAGCCTGGGCCTGAGCCCGCGCCTGAAGATCCTGGGCCAAGGCGTCGTCGGGGTGGTGTTCGCCGTCGCAGCGCTGCAGTTCCCGAACTCCTCGTTCCGTACCCCCGCCTCGATGCACGTCTCGTTCATCCGGGACACGAATCTGAACCTCGGGTTCGCGGGCGCGACCGTCGGCGTCTTGCTGTTCGTGCTCTGGGCGAACTTCCTCATCACGGCGTGGTCGAACGCCGTCAACCTCACAGACGGGCTCGACGGGCTAGCGGCGGGTGCCTCACTCATCGTCTTCGGCGCCTACGTCATCGTCGGCGTGTGGCAGTCGAACCAGACGTGCCAGGCCATCGCCACGGCGGGTCCGCGCTGCTACGAGGTCCGCGACCCGATGTCGCTCGCCGTCGTCGCCGCAGCCGTCACAGGGGCGTGCTTCGGGTTCCTGTGGTGGAACGCGAGCCCCGCCAAGATCTTCATGGGGGACACGGGGTCGCTCGCGCTGGGCGGCGCGCTCGCCGGGATCTCGATCCTGTCCCGGACCGAGGTCCTCGCAGCGATCATCGGCGGCCTGTTCGTGGTCATCGTGATGTCCGACGTCATCCAGATCGGGTTCTTCAAGCTGACCGGCAGGCGGGTCTTCAAGATGGCACCGCTGCACCACCACTTCGAGCTGTCGGGGTGGGGCGAGGTGACGATCGTGATCCGGTTCTGGATCATCGCCGGGTTGTTCGTCACGATGGGGGTCGGGGTCTTCTACACCGAGTGGGTGGCCGGGTAGTGGAGCTCGCGCACGCGCGCGTCGTCGTCGCCGGTCTCGGCGTCTCCGGCCGGGCGGCTGTGGACGTCCTCACGGACCGTGGCGCCCGCGTCGTGACGGTCGACGCACAGGTCTCGGACGCCGATGCCCGCGATGCTGCGGCCTTTGTCGCCGCGGGCGGGCTCAACGGCGTCGACCTGGTCGTGGCGTCGCCGGGCTGGGCCCCGGCCAACCCCCTGCTGTCCGCGGCGCTCGCGCTCGGCGTGCCCGTGTGGAGCGAGGTCGAGCTCGCGTGGCAGGTGCGGGTGGACCGGACAGGTGGCCGCGGCCCCGCACCGTGGCTCGCTGTGACCGGCACCAACGGCAAGACGACGACTGTCGGGATGCTCGAGTCGATCCTGCGGGCGGGCGGCGAGAACGCACTCGCCGTCGGCAACGTCGGCACCCCTGTCGTGCTCGGCGCGACCGACCCTGAGCTCGACGTCCTCGCGGTCGAGCTGTCGAGCTTCCAGCTGCACTTCACGCACTCGATGGCAGCCGAGGCCGCCGCGGTCCTCAACATCGCCCCCGACCACCTGGACTGGCACGGGTCGCTCGAGGCGTACACCACGGACAAGGCGCGCATCTTCGCCCGCGCCGAGGTCGCGTGCGTCTACAACGCAGCCGACCCGGTGACCGAGCTCCTGGTGCGGGACGCCGACGTGCGCGACGGTGCGGTCGCGATCGGGTTCACGCTCGGGATGCCCCGCGTCGGGCAGGTCGGCCTCGTCGAAGACGTGCTCGTCGACCGCGGGTTCGCCGAGCTGCGGCACACGCACGCCGTCGAGCTCGCGACGTGCGCCGACCTGGGGCACCTCGGCGGTCCGGACGGCGAGGTGCCGCCGCACGTACGTGCCGACGCGCTCGCTGCGGCCGCGCTGGCACTTGCGCACGGCGTCCCGGCTGCCGCGATCCGCAACGGTCTGCGCTCGTACGCGCCGGGAGCCCACCGCCTGCAGACGGTGGCGCAGGCGGGCGACGTCACCTGGGTGGACGACTCGAAGGCGACGAACGGGCACGCTGCCGCAGCGGCGCTTGCGGCGTTCGCCCCGGGGAGCGTCGTGTGGATCGCGGGGGGACTGGCGAAAGGAGCGGCGTTCGACGACCTCGTCGAGTCCCGCCGTGACCGCTTGCGAGCCGTCGTCCTCATCGGAGTCGACCAGGGACCGCTGCGCGACGCGCTCGACCGACACGCGCCCGAGGTGCCCGTGGTCGCCATCGATCCCGGTGACACTGGGTCGGTGATGACCCGTGCCGTGGAAGAGGCCCGACAGCTGGCGAGTGCCGTCGAAGGAGCCGTGACGGTTCTGCTCGCACCCGCGTGCGCGTCAATGGACCAGTTCGCGTCCTACGCGGAGCGGGGGGAGTCCTTCGCCGCCGCGGCGCGCGCCCTTGCCTCGGGCGTGGGCTGAGGACGCCGCCGTGACTCAGGTAAGCCCTCCCCGCGCCGTCCCCACCGGCGCGCCGCGCGCCGCTCACGAAACCTCCCGATCCCGGACCGGCTCGATCTTCGGCCAGTGGGACAGTGCCGTCACGAGCTACTACGTGCTCACAGGCGCGACGGCGCTGCTGCTCGTGCTCGGTCTCGTCATGGTCCTGTCGAGCTCGAGCGTCGAGTCGCTCGCTGCGGGACGCTCGCCGTACGCCGTGTTCCTCAATCAGGCGCAGTTCGCGCTCCTCGGGCTGCCGCTGATGTGGGTCGCCACGCGGCTGCCGGTGCCCTTCTACCGGAGGTTCGCCTGGCCGATCCTCGGCGCCGCGACGGTTTTCCAGCTCATGGTCTTCATCCCGGGCCTCGGCGTGGCGATCCAGGGCAACCAGAACTGGGTCCGGGTGGCCGGCTTCACAGCCCAGCCGTCCGAGGCGGTCAAGCTCGCGCTCGCGCTCTGGCTCGGGGCGGTGCTCACGCGCAAGCGCCCGCTTCTCGGGGAGTGGAAGCACGCCCTCATCCCGGCCATCCCCGTCACGGCGGTGGTTATCGGGCTCGTGCTGGTCGGCAACGACCTCGGCACTGCGATGGTCATGATGATGCTCGTCGCGGGGGCGCTGTTCATCGCGGGCGTCCCGTGGCGGGTGTTCGCGACGGCAGTCACCGCGGCCCTCGGGGTCGCGCTCTCGCTGGCGTTGTCGAGCCCGAACCGGCTCAAGCGGCTGCAGTCGCTGTTCGGTTCGAACTGCGACACGAGCAACGGCTGCTACCAGACGCTGCACGGCGGCTGGGGACTGGCGACCGGCGGGTGGGGCGGGCTGGGGCTCGGCCAGAGCCGAGAGAAGTGGTCGTACCTGCCCGAAGCGCACAACGACTTCATCTTCGCGATCATCGGCGAAGAGCTCGGGCTCTTCGGCACGCTGCTCGTCCTGGCGCTCGTAGGTCTGCTCGCGTTCGCGATGTTCCGGGTCATCCGTCGGCACCCCGACCCGTTCGTCCAGATCACGACCGGTGCGATCGTGTGCTGGATCATCGGCCAGGCTCTCATCAACATCGGTGTGGTCATCGGGCTCCTGCCGGTCATCGGCGTGCCGCTTCCGCTCGTGTCGGCCGGTGGATCGGCGCTCGTGACCACGATGACGGCCCTCGGTGTCGTCGTCTCGTTCGCCCGTACGGAACCGGGTGCGGCCGAGGCTCTGTCCGCACGAGCCGGCGTCGTGCGCCGGTCGCTCGCTGTGATCGGGCGCACGCGTGGCTGACCCACGGAGCGGCGCGCGACGGTCCGCCCTTCTGGCAGGTGGCGGGACCGCGGGCCACGTCAACCCGCTCCTGGCGCTCGCCGAGGAGCTGCGCAGCCGTGACCCTGAGCTTCACATCACGGTGCTCGGCACCGCGCAGGGTCTCGAGGCACGTCTCGTGCCCGAGCGAGGCTTCACTCTCGCGCTGGTACCGCGCGTGCCTCTGCCGCGAAGGCCCTCGGCTGACCTGGTGCGTCTGCCCGGGAGGCTGCGGGCCGCTGTGCGGGCGGCCGGTAGCGCCCTGGACGCGTCGGGCGCTCAGGTCGTGGTCGGCTTCGGCGGCTACGTGTCGACCCCTGCGTACCTCGCGGCGCGTCGGAGGCGGATCCCTGTCGTGGTGCACGAGCAGAACGCGCGCGCGGGACTCGCGAACCGTCTCGGCGCCCGCTGGGCAGCCGACGTCGCCGTGGCGTTCGCCGGAACCCGTCTGCGTGGCGCGCAGCTGATCGGGTTGCCGTTGCGGCCCGAGATCGCCGCGCTCGTCGCGGAGCTCGAGCATGACCGGCCCGGGACACGATCGGCCGCGGCCGCGCAGCTGGGTCTCGACCCTGCGCTGCCGACGCTCGTCGTCACCGGCGGGTCACTCGGCGCAGTGAGCCTCAACGCAGCGGTGGCGTCAGCTGCAGCAGATCTGGTCGCGGCGGGGGTGCAGGTCCTGCACCTGACGGGCACGGGCAAGGCTGCCGCGGTGAGGTCTGTCGTGGACGAGGTCCCGGGCGCCACGACCTATCACGTGCGGGAGTACCTCAGCGAGATGCAGCTCGCACTGGCGTGCGCCGACGTCGTGCTCGGTCGCTCGGGCGCCGGGACCGTGTGCGAGCTCACAGCGCTCGGACTGCCGGCCGTGTACGTGCCGCTGCCGGTCGGCAACGGTGAGCAGCGGCTCAACGCCGCGCCCGCAGTGGCCGCCGGCGGAGGGCTGCTCGTGTCGGACGCCGATCTGACGGCAGCCTGGCTGCGCGCGCACCTGCTCCCACTCCTCGTCGGTACCGACGCTTCCGCGCTGCGCGAGCGCATGGGCGCCGCGGCGGCCTCGGTCGGCGTGCGCGACGCTGCCGCGCGCCTTGCTGACCTCGTCGAGGCGCACCTTCCTCCCGCGGCGAGGGTCGACTCGTGACCGCCGCGATCCCCGCGATCGCCGAGCTCGGGCGCACGCACCTGATCGGTGTCGGCGGAGCGGGGATGTCGGCCATCGCGGGGCTGCTCGCGGCTCGCGGCGTCCCAGTCAGCGGTTCGGACGCGAAGGACTCGGCGGTGCTCGGTGAGCTGCGCGCCGCTGGGGTCCTCGTGTGGGTCGGCCACGACTCGGCCCACGTCGACGGCGTCGACACGGTCGTCGTGTCGACCGCCGTCCGCGAGTCCAACCCGGAGCTCGCGCGGGCCAGGGCGGCCGGCCTCCACGTCCT
>JABBOW010000097.1 GCA_012927595.1 Cellulomonas sp. | reverse complement strand
GGTCAAGGTCTGGGCCCTGGTCGAGGTGGTGCTGCTCGTCGCGATCGTGGCGATCCGGTACGGCCGGTCGGCGGCCTGGCGCTGGGCCGCGGGGTGCGCTACGGCGCTGGCGGTCGTCGTCGGTCCGTTCGCGCTGCTCGCACCGGGGTCGATGTTGCACGACGTGGTCGGCGCACAGCTGCATCGCCCGCGTCCGCGGGGCGCGTTCCTCGACGCGATCGTGATGCGGGTCGGCGCGTTCGAGCCGATCGCCGGCCTCGGCGGGCGATGGCCGGAAGCGCTCGTCGTCGGGGTGATAGCGCTCGTCGCGGGCGGGCTGCTGGTCGCACTCGTGCGGCTCGTGCGCAGGTTCCGGACGCCCCCGCACAGGTGGCCCGAACCAGTCTGGTGGCTCGTCATCGGGGCCGCGCACGTCGCGGCGCTCGCCGTGGCGCCCTCGCACTACCTCCACTACGACGCGTTCGTCACGGTGCCGCTCGCGCTGGTCCTCGGTACGGGCGCGGGCTGGGGTGCCCGGCGCATCGTCGGGCGGGCCGCAGGGATCGGGCTCAGCGCCGTCCTCGCCGCGGTCCTCGTGACGCTCGCCTCGACGCTGCCGGCGCTGAGCCCGGGTGCAGGGGTGTCGGCGACGGTCCTCGACCGCGAGGCGCACGGTTGTGTGTGGGTCCGCGAGGTCCAGTTCCTGATCGTCGCGGATCTGTCCCGTCGGCAGATCGAGCGCGGCTGTCCCGGTCAGCCGGACCTCTTCGGCATGACGATAGCGACGTATTCCGAACCCGACCCGGCAGCGGCGCTCGCGGCTCTCGACCGCGACCTCGCGCAGCAGCTCGCGCTCAGCGACGTGGCGTTCCTGCAGGCCCACGATCCGCGCCAGGACCTCGGACCGGTCGCGCGCCGGTACCTCGCCAGGCACTTCGTCGCGGGCCCGACGACGGGCAGCGTGCAGATCTGGCGCCGCACGGACCCGGTCGGCGCCCTGGGCTGAGCCACGGGTCGGCTGGTCGGGTGCTCTGAGCGGTCGGGGGCGCCGAGCGGTCGCGTGCTTCAGGTCAGGGAGCGTCGAACGGTGCGACGAGGTCACGTAGCAGGTCGGCGAGCCGTGCGCGGTCGGCATCGGCCAGGTTGCCGAGCAGCCCGCGCTCGACCATCAGCAGGTCGGCCATGGCGTCGTCGACCCGGGCCAGGCCGAGGGGCGTCAGCTCCACGAGCACCCCGCGCCGGTCGTCGGGTGACGGCCCGCGCTCGACGAGACCGCGCTCAGTCAGACGGTCGATGCGGTTCGTCATCGTGCCGCTCGTCACCAGGGTCTGCGTGAGCAGCGCGCCGGGGGACAGGCGGTAGGGCGCGCCGGCGCGGCGCAGCGCGGAGAGCACGTCGAACTCCCACGTTTCGAGCCCGTGCCGGCTGAACGACCCGCGCCGGGCGAGGTCGAGGTACCGCGCGAGCCTAGTCACGCGGGACAGGACGGTCAGGGGGGTCACATCGAGGTCGGGGCGCTCGCGGGCCCACGCTGCCACGATGCGGTCGACCTCGTCGCGCGGGCGCTCCCGGGCGGCGTCCGCCGCGCCTCGATCCCCGGTGATGTCAGCCGTCATGACCCGAGTTTACTTGACGTCGAGATACTTCTGCGTCAGGCCTCGAGCCGGGTGATCAGTGTCGGGTGGCGCTCGAGGCCCGCCAGACCGTTCCAGGCGAGGTTCACGAGGTGCGCGGCGACCTCGTGCTTGTCCGGGCTGCGCGCGTCGAGCCAGTACTGGCCCGTGAGCGCGACCATGCCGACGAGCATCTGGGCGTAGATCGGTGCCGTCTTCGGGTCGAGGCCCTGACGCGTGAACTGGTCGGCGAGCATGTGCTCGACCTGCGTCGCGACATCGCCGATGAGGCTAGAGAACGTGCCGGTGGCCTGCGCGACGGGTGAGTCCCGCACGAGGATCTGGAAGCCGTCCGTCGACGTCTCGATGTACGTCAGGAGCGCGAGCGCGGTCCGCTCGAGCAGCAGCTTCGGGTGCCCGCCCTCCTCGAGCGCCGCTGTCAGCGCGTCCGTCAGCGCCCGGGTCTCGCGGTCGACGACGACGGCGTAGACGCCCTCCTTGCCTCCGAAGTGCTCGTACACGACCGGCTTGGAGACCTGGGCCCGCGCGGCGATCTCCTCGACGCTGGTGCCGTCGAAGCCCTTCTCCGCGAACAGGCGGCGGCTGACGGCGAGAAGCTGTTCCCGGCGTTGTGAACCGGTCATGCGCGACCGTGCGGGTCGCCTGGTGTCGGAGGTCACGCGCCCATCATGCCGCGCGAAGGCTGGCAGACTGGTCTACCGACGGCGTGCGGACCCGGGGTGACCCGGTTCCACCGCCGGTCCGCCCTGGTGTAATGGCAGCACGCAGGCCTTTGGCGCCTTGCGGTCCGGGTTCGAATCCTGGGGGCGGAGCCACCGGTCCGGCGCGCCCTGACGCTGCGATCTCGATCAGGTGCCGGTGACGGGCCGGTGCGGACCTGTGTGCGGATCGCGCGGGACGGGACGGTCCACGAGCGGCGGTAGAGTGCTGGTGCGCCAGACCCTTCGCCCGGGCATCGGGCAGTTCCGACGGGAGCACACGCAGGTGACCACCCCGCGCCCAGCTGGCGTCATCATCCTCGCCGCAGGTGAAGGCACACGGATGCGCTCGGCGACACCGAAAGTTCTGCACACGCTCGCGGGTCGTAGCATGCTGGGCCACGCCCTGGTGGCAGCCCGTTCCCTCGATCCGGGCCGCCTCGCCGTCGTCGTGCGCCACGGCCGGGACGCCGTCGCGGCGCACGCCCTTGAGCTCGACCCCGAGGTCCTGCTGGCCGACCAGGACGACGTGCCGGGCACGGGCCGTGCTGTTCAGATCGGCCTCTGGGTGCTGGACGCGGCCACGCAGGCCGCCGTCGCAGGTGAGAGCTCGGGCGACGGTCCGGGCGTCTCCGGGGTGGCCACGCAGGTGCGCCTCGAGGGTGCAGTCGTGGTCCTCGCGGGTGACATCCCGCTGCTCGACGGCGGCACGCTCGCGGAGCTGCTCGCGGCGCACACGGCCGACGGCAACGCGGTCACCGTGCTGACGACCGAGCTCGACGACGCCACCGGCTACGGACGCGTCCTGCGCGACGAGGACTCGGGCGACGTGCTCGGAATCGTCGAGGAGCGGGACGCCGACGCCGACCAGCGCGCTGTCCAGGAGGTCAACTCCTCGGTGTACGTGTTCGACGCCGGCGTCCTGCGCGACGCGCTGGGCCGCCTCGGCCGCGACAACGCGCAGGGCGAGGTCTACCTCACCGACGTGCTGGCGATCGCACGGACCGCGGGCGGTCGTGTCCGCGCGCTGCGCACCGACGACCCGCTCCTCGTGCAGGGTGTCAACGACAGGGTCCAGCTGGCTGCGGTGCGCGCGGAGCTCAACCGGCGCATCCTCGAGGACTGGATGGTTGCCGGCGTCACGATCGTGGACCCCCTGACCACATGGGTCGACGTCGACGTCGAGCTCGCTCCTGACGTCACGCTCCTGCCGGGCACGCAGCTGTACGGCGCGACGGTCGTCGCCGAGGGAGCCACGGTCGGCCCCGACACGACGCTCACCGACGTCGAGATCGGACCTGGGGCCATGGTGGTCCGCACGCACGGCTCACTCGCCGTGATCGGGGCCCGAGCGAGCGTCGGACCGTTCGCCTACCTGCGTCCCGGGACGGTGCTCGGCGACGACGGCAAGATCGGTACCTTCGTCGAGACGAAGAACGCGCAGATCGGCGCTGGCTCGAAGGTCCCGCACCTGAGCTACGTCGGCGACGCGACGATCGGCGAACAGACGAACATCGGGGCGTCCTCGGTGTTCGTCAACTACGACGGCGTCCGTAAGCACCACACGACGATCGGCTCGTACGCGCGGACGGGCTCCGACACCAAGTTCATCGCGCCGGTCACCGTCGGCGACGGCGCGTACACCGGTGCGGGCAGCGTCATCAAGCTGGACGTGCCGCCGGGAGCGCTCGCCGTGAGCAGCGGCACGCAGCGCAACATCGAGGGCTGGGTCCTGCGGGCACGCGCCGGGACCCCGGCCGCCGAAGCGGCGGCACGCGCCCTGGCCGCGGTCGCTGCCGAGGACCTCTCGCCGCAGGCGCGGGCGGAGCGCGACCGCGCCCAGCTCGCCGCCGGGGGCGTCGCACCTGCCCCGCCACCGGACCTCCCAGCGCCCCCGGCACCGTTGCGCGATGCCCAGCCGACCACGAAGGACGACGTGTGAACACCGGCATCATCTCGAACGACGGAGAACGACGGCTGGTACTGATCTCGGGGCGGGCGCACCCCGACCTGGCGGTCGCCGTCTCGGAGTCGCTCGGCAGCACCCTCGTGCCCACCACGGCCTACGACTTCGCCAACGGCGAGATCTACGTCCGCTTCGGGGAGTCGATCCGCGGCGCTGACGCGTTCGTGCTGCAGAGCCATGCAGCCCCCATCAACCAGTGGATCATGGAGCAGCTGCTCATGGTTGACGCCCTCAAGCGGGCGTCCGCGAAGACGATCACTGTCGTCGCGCCGTTCTACGGCTACGCACGCCAGGACAAGAAGCACCGTGGGCGGGAGCCGATCTCGGCGCGGCTCATGTCCGACCTGTTCAAGACCGCAGGCGCCGACCGGCTGATGAGCGTCGACCTGCACGCAGCGCAGATCCAGGGCTTCTTCGACGGACCCGTCGACCACCTCTGGGCGATGCCGATCCTCGTCGAGTACGTCCGAACCCGCGTCGACACCTCGAACGTGACGGTCGTCTCGCCCGACGCCGGTCGTATCAGGGTCGCGGAGCAGTGGGCCGCCAAGCTCGGCGGTGGACCCCTCGCGTTCATCCACAAGACGCGCGACATCAGCCGCCCGAACCGCACCGTCGCGAACCGCGTCGTGGGCGACGTCGAGGGCCGCAGCTGCGTGCTGGTCGACGACCTCATCGACACCGCCGGGACCATCACTGGGGCGGTGCGGGTCCTCATGGAGGCCGGCGCCAAGGACGTGATCGTCGCCGCCACGCACGGTGTGCTGTCCGACCCGGCCGTCGACCGCCTCATGCAGTGCGGGGCGCGCGAGGTCGTCGTGACCGACACGTTGCCGATCGCCGAGGACCGCCGGTTCCCGCAGCTCACGGTGCTCTCGATCGCGCCCCTGCTGGCCCGCGCGATCCGCGAGGTGTTCGATGACGGCTCGGTGACGTCGCTCTTCGACGGGCAGGCCTGACATCCAGCGCGCACCCGGCTGGCGACGTCCCACCCATGGTGGGCGATGAGCGCCGCGGCGGGTAGGATCGTCAGGTTGCCTCGGCGAGGGACGTCGGACGGTCAGGGCTGCGGGATCTCCGCGGATCGAACCGGACCACCAACTCCGTGATCGACTGGGCAGGACGTCTCCGCGTGCCCGTCCTGCGTCCCGCGTCGAGGCCACCACCACTGCAGGCCCCCATCTGTCGTCGTCCACATCTGGAGTCCCCGTGTCCGAGGTCAAGCTCGTCGCCACCACCCGCACCGACTTCGGCAAGGGTGCGGCTCGCCGCACGCGCCGCGCCGGTCGGATTCCCGCCGTCCTCTACGGGCACGGTTCGGACCCGCTGCACGTGTCGCTGCCCGGCCACGAGACCTTCCTCGCACTCAAGCAGGCGAACGCCCTGTTCGCCATCGAGATCGACGGCGAGACGACGCTCGCCATCACGAAGGACGTCCAGCGCGAGCCGGTCAAGAACGTCATCGAGCACGTCGACCTCCTGATCGTGACGAAGGGCGAGAAGGTCGACGTCGAGATCCCCGTCATCGTGGTCGGCGAGTCCTATCCCGGCACGATCCACATCGTCGAGCTGCAGACGCTCGAGCTCCAGGCCGAGGCGACCAACCTGCCGAGGCGCATCGAGGTCTCGATCGAGGGCCTCGTCGCTGGTGACCTGATCACTGCTGGTGCGATCGCCCTGCCTGCGGGTGCGACGCTCATCACGGACCCCGAGTCTGTCGTCCTGACGATCTCGGCTCCGCAGTCGTCCGCCGCCGACATCGCGGCAGACGCCGCAGTTGCCGACCTGGCCGCCTCGCAGTCCGCGAAGTCTGCCGCGGCCGCCGAGGCCGAGGTCTGAGCAACCCCACGGATGGCGGCCTCGGGCCGCTGACCTGCGCACGCGACCGCGCCCGGTACCGTTCGACGGTGCCGGGCGCGCCGGCGTTCCCCGCCGCCGCGGGGCGAACGGAAGGATCGACATGACCGAGGGCCCCTGGCTCGTCGTCGGGCTTGGCAACCCCGGGGCGGAGTACGCCGGCAACCGGCACAACGTGGGCGCGATGGTCCTCGACGAGCTCGCACGGCGGACCGGCGTCGTCCTCGGCTCCCGTGGCGGGATGCTGTCACGTCGTCCGAAGGCCGCCTTCGCCGAGGCCAGGATCGGTGTGCTCCCCGGCGGGGTGCCGGGTCCGCGCGTCGTGCTCGCCAAACCGAGCACCTTCATGAACGTCTCGGGCGGGCCGGTAGCCGCGCTCGCGCAGTACCACGACGTGCCGGCCGAGCGGGTCGTCATGGTGCACGACGACCTGGACATCCCGTTCGGCGACATCAAGCTCAAGGTCGGCGGCGGGGAGGGCGGCCACAACGGTCTGAGGGACACGACCAAGGCGCTCGGCACGAAGGACTACGTGCGCGTCCGGGTCGGGGTCGGAAGGCCGCCGGGCCGCATGGAGGCTGCCGACTACGTGCTCCGGGACTTCTCGGTCGCCGAGCGCAAGGATCTCGCGTGGCTCGTCGACGCTGCGGCGGACGCCGTCGAGATGGTCGTGGCCGAGGGGCTCGAGAAGGCGCAGCTGAAATACCACACCAAGGCCTGACCACCCGGTACGCGGAGCGTTCGCCGCTGTGGCCGGGGCGCGATGCGGGTTAACCTCGGCAACAAGCGGGTGAAATAGGACATAAGGGTCTATCGGTATCACAACGGGCACCATATCCTCCTGCTTGTCGACACTCTCGTCGAGCGGGGGAGATATGACGATCTTGGACGACCACGACCACGGCGACCAGGCCGCGGAGCTTCATCGGACCCCGGAGACCCACGCCCCGGCTGAGGTCCTGGCGCCGACGGACGATCGTCGGCGAACAGCCAGCGGACCGCGCCTCTCGTGGGCCTCGAGTGAGCCGTTCCTGGAGCGCGGGCGGACTGCCGAGGACCGCGTCACGGGTCGTGACGTCTCAGGCTGGCACGCGACGGCCGCTTCCTACGTGCGCCACGCCCTTGCCGTCGATCTGCTCGTCTCGGCGGCCGTCGTCCTGCTGGTGCTGTTCGTCACGCAGACCTTCGACGGGCCGGAAGTGGTCTGGGCCGTCGCGGTGGCGGTCGTGTTCGTGCTGCTCATCGCAGCCTTCAGCGGCTACGACCACAAGTCGCTAGGCGACGGCCCCGAGGAGTTCCGCTCGGTCCTGCGCGCCGGCGTTGGCGCCGTCGCGACCGTCGCTCTCGTGAGCGTCGCGCTGGCGGTGGACATGCCGCGTGGCGTGGTCGCGGCCACGGTGCTCACCGTGGTGCCCGCGGTCGTCATCGGCCGCTACGGCCTTCGACAGTCGCTCCACTCGCGCCGTTCGCGCGGCGAGGCGATGTCACGCACCCTCGTCGTCGGCGACGCCGAGTCCGTCCACCGGATCATCACCGACCTCCGTGCCGCGACGTACCACGGCTACCGCATCGTCGGGGTCTGCCTGCCGTCGGTCGCCGACCAGCCTCCCCAGGACGCCGTACCCACACTGGGGGCGCTGGCCGACATCCCGCAGGTCGCGTACGACCACCACATCGACGTCGTGATCGTCACGGGCAGCGAGCTCGCTGGCGAGGCGCTGCGTCGGCTGTCGTGGGCGCTGGGCCGATCAGGCACCGAGCTCGTCGTCGCACCGGGGCTCGTCGAGGTTCTCGGTCCGCGCGTCCAGCTCCGTCCGACGGCGGGCCTGACCCTGCTCGAGGTCGAGACGAGCTCGCCGCGCTCGCGCATGTTCGTGAAGGCGTTGCTCGACCGGACGCTCGCGGCGACGATCCTCGCCGCCGCCCTGCCGGTGATCCTCGGATCGGCCATCGCGGTGGCGCTGACCAGCTCGGGTGCGTCCTTCTACCGTCAGAAGCGCATCGGGGTGGACGGTCGCGAGTTCACGATGTGGAAGCTCCGCAGCATGTACAAGGACGCCGATGCGCGTCGCGCCGCGCTGCTCGGCGCGAGCGATCGGGACGGGCTGATGTTCAAGATGCACGACGACCCGCGGATCACGCCGGTCGGTCGGGTGCTGCGCCGGTACTCGGTCGACGAGCTTCCCCAGCTGTGGAACGTGCTGCGGGGCGACATGTCGCTCGTCGGCCCGCGGCCGCCGCTGCCCGAGGAGGTCGACGCCTATCGCGACGCCGTGAACCGCCGGCTGCACGTGCGGCCAGGACTGACCGGTCTGTGGCAGGTCAGCGGCCGCGCCAACCTCAGCTGGGAGGAGTCGGTCCGCCTCGACCTGCGCTACGTCGACAACTGGTCGGTCGCGATGGACCTGCTCATCCTGTGGAAGACGGGTCGCGCGGTGTTCGGCGCGTCCGGGGCCTACTGAGCGTCCCCATGAGCCCTCAACGTGCCGTCGGTCTCCGTGTAGAGGTCCCCCGTCCGGGGGCATCTCCACGTCTGGGCGTCGACCGCCTCGAGCGGCTCACCGGCGCGCCCGACCCAGCGGATGCGCCGCGCGGGGACACCGGCGACGAGTGCGTAGTCCGGGACGTCCGCGGTCACGACGGAGCCGGCCGCGATGAGCGCCCAGGCGCCGATGGTCACGGGCGCGATGCAGACCGAGCGCGCGCCAACCGACGCGCCGGTGCGCACCGTCACGCCGACCGGGTGCCAGTCGTCACCCGACTTGCGCGTGCCGTCCGGGTTGACGGCTCGCGGGTAGTGGTCGTTGGTGAACACCACGGCCGGCCCGATGAAGACGCCATCCTCGAGCACAGCCGGCTCGTACACGAGCGCGTAGTTCTGGATCTTGCACCGGTCACCGACCCGGACACCCGGACCGAGGTACGCGCCGCGTCCGACGATGCAGTCCGCGCCGACGACCGCGTCCTCACGCACCTGGGCCAGGTGCCAGACGCGGGTGCCGGGCCCGAGCGCCGCGCGCGGGTCGACGTCGGCGGTCGGGGCGACCTGGGCTGCGCTCTGGGTGGCGTCGGACATGCGGGCCTCCGCGTCTCGGGTGGGACGCAGCACCGGGCTGGCGTCCGGGTTGATCTTTGCGCGTCGAGCGGGCACTCGGCGAGTCCTTCAGCAGTATTCCTTCCCCTGTGTCCGGAGTGATCGCCATGAGCATCAGCGCGCGCCGCGTGTCCCGTCGTCCCGTGGCGATCGGAGCAGCGCTGGCACTGGCCGTGTCCTCGCTCGTCGCGGGGTTCGCCAGCCCCGCGAGCGCGGCAGACCCGTGCGCGGTGGGTGGCAACCCGATCGTGTGCGAGAACTCCAAGACCGGCACCGACCCGTCGGTGTGGGACATCTCCGGTGCAGGTGACGCCTCCATCCAGGGGTTCGCGACCGACATCTCTGTCAACGTGGGTTCGACCATCGGGTTCAAGGTCGACACCAGCGCCATGGCGTACACGATCGACATCTACCGGACCGGCTGGTACGGCGGTCTGGGCGCGCGGTTCATCACGTCCGTCCCGGTGACCGCGACGCTCCCGCAGGCGCAGCCGCAGTGCCTCACCGACCTCACGACCGAGCTCTACGACTGCGGGAACTGGGGGATCTCGGCGTCGTGGGCCGTGCCGGCTACCGCTGTCTCGGGTGTCTACATCGCCAAGCTGCGCCGTGCCGACCTCGGCGACGCGAGCCACATCACCTTCATCGTCCGCAACGACGCGAGCCATTCCGACGTCGTATTCCAGACCTCCGACCCCTCGTGGCAGGCCTACAACACGTACGGCGGCTCGGACTTCTACCAGGGTGCCGCCAACGGTCGCGCGTACAAGATCAGCTACAACCGGCCGTTCGCGACGCGAAACGGCGCAACCTCGCGTGACTTCTACTTCAGCAGCGAGTACGCGATGGTGCGCTTCCTCGAGCGCAACGGCTACGACGTCAGCTACCAGGCGGGGGTCGACACCGACCGCTTCGGGTCGTTGCTGACGAACCACAAGGTGTTCATGTCGCTCGGCCACGACGAGTACTGGTCGGGCGGGCAGCGTGCCAACGTCGAGGCCGCGCGTGACGCGGGCGTCAACCTCGCCTTCTTCAGCGGCAACGAGATCTACTGGAAGACGCGCTACGAGAACGCGTCATCCGGTACCGCTACCCCCTACCGCACGCTCGTGTCGTACAAGGAGACCTGGTCGAACGCGAAGATCGACCCCTCGACCGAATGGACCGGGACGTGGCGCGACCCGCGCTTCGCGCCGACGACCGCAGGCGCGGGGAGGCCGGAGAACGGGCTCTCCGGGACCCTCTACATGTCCAACAACTCCGACCTGCCCGTCACCGTCTCCGCCGAGGAGGGCAAGCTCCGGTTGTGGCGCAACACGTCGCTCACCTCGCTCGCGGTCGGGACCACGACCGCGCTGGCAGCGCACACGATCGGATACGAGTCCGACGAGGATCTTGACAACGGCGCGCGTCCGGCCGGCCTCGTCCACCTGTCGACGACCGTCGGCGCGGTCCCGCAGTACCTCCAGGACTTCGGCAGCGTGGTGCTGCCAGGTACGACGACGCACCACCTGACGCTCTACCGTGCCGCATCGGGCGCGCTCGTGTTCTCGGCCGGCAGCATCCAGTGGGCGTGGGGTCTCGACCAGACGCACGACGGCGCCGGCGCCGCTGCCGATCCCCGCATGCAGCAGGCGACCGTGAACCTGCTCGCTGACATGAGCGCGCAGCCGTCGACCCTGATGAACGGTCTTGGCGTGGCGACGAAGTCGGCCGACACGACGGCACCGACCGCGACGATCACGTCCCCGGCCGCGGGCGCGGCGATCGCCAACGGCACCTCGGTGACGGCCACCGGCACGGCGTCCGACATCGGCGGCCGCGTCGCGGGCGTCGAGGTCTCGACCGACGGCGGCTCGACGTGGCACCCGGCGACCGGGACGACGGCATGGACGTACACCTACGTGCAGCACGGTCAGGGCACCGTCCCGTTGAAGGTTCGTGCGGTCGACGACAGCGCGAACATCGGCGCGACTCCCGCGACGGTGTCGCTCGCGGTCGCATGCCCGTGCAGCGTCTACGGCTCCGCGGTCCCGGCGATCGGATCGGCGAACGACACGGGTGCGGTCGAGCTCGGCCTGCGGTTCTCCGCGACCCTCGACGGGTATGCGTCGGGAGTGCGCTTCTTCAAGGGCACCGCCAACACCGGGACGCACACCGGCTCGCTCTGGAGCGCGTCAGGCGCACGGCTCGCGACGGTGACGTTCACCGGCGAGACGGCGACCGGCTGGCAGTCGGCCACGTTCTCGGCCGCCGTACCGCTCGTGGCGGGTACGACCTACGTCGTGTCGTACACCGCCCCGAGCGGTGGCTACGCCGTCCAGCAGAACGCATTCGCCTCGGCCGGTCTGGCGTCCGCGCCGCTCGCCGTCGCGGGTGGGTTCGGGGTATCCCCTGCAGGTGTGTACGGCGCCGCCGGCACCTTCCCCGGCTCGAGCTACCAGCGGTCGAGCTACTACGTCGACCTCGCGTTCACCACGGTCGACCAGACGCCGATGACGATCAGCGGGCAGCTGCCGATCGCGGGCGCGACGAGCGTGTCGACAGGCACCGCTGTGAGCGTGGTGCTCTCCAAGCCCGCCGCGACCGGAACGGCGGCGCTCACTCTCAAGACCTCCGCCGGCGCAGCTGTCGCGGGCACGAGCGCGTACGCGGCGACCACCCGCACGATCAGCTTCACGCCGTCCGCAGCGCTCGCGAGCTCGACGACGTACGTCGCGACGGCCGCGGCTCTCGACAGCCTGGGCCAGCCGATCATCGGTTCCGCGACATGGTCGTTCACGACGGCCGCCCCGGACCAGACCTCGGGCGCCACGACGATCTCCTTCTACGACGAGTCGGCCGTGCCGGCGGTGCTCGAGGTGGCCGACTACTCCGCGGTGACCCTCGGGATCCGCTTCGCGAGCAGCGCGTCCGGAAAGGTGAGCGCCGTCAAGTTCTACAAGGGTCCGGGCAACACGGGCTCGCACGTCGGTGCTCTGTGGTCCGCGACCGGGACACTGCTCGCGTCCGCGACGTTCACGGCCGAGAGCAGCATGGGGTGGCAGACCGTCACCTTCGCGACCCCGGTGACGATCGCCAAGGACACCGAGTACATCGCGTCCTATCGCACGACCGTCGGCCGGTACTCGGCGACCGTGAATGGCTTCTCGGGAACCGGTGTGCAGCGCGCTCCGCTGCGCACCGCGCCGAGCAGTGGCTCGTACTCGTACGCCAACGGTTTCCCGGGCTCATCATCGTCGACCAGCTACATGGTCGACGTCGTCTTCACGCAGGACGCAGTCCCGCTCGCGATCACGGCCCAGGTGCCCGCTCCGGGTAGCCCGGGTGCCTCGACGACAGGCGACATCTCGGCGACCTTCAATGTCACGCTCGGCACCGGCGCCACGATCTCCGTCGCGGCGGGGTCGCAGGCGGTCAGCGGCACCGTTGGCCTGTCGTCCGACGCGCGCACGGTGACCTTCCATCCTGCCGCAGCGCTCGCACTGTCCACCGCCTACACGGCGACAGTGAGCGGCATCGTGTCGACCCAGGGCGCCACCATGTCGCCGCAGTCGTGGTCCTTCACGACGGCGTCGGCGAGCGGGTGCCCGTGCACGATCTTCGGGAGCGAGCTCCCAGCGACGCTGTCCGTGGGTGACACGGCCAACGTCGAGCTCGGGGTGTCGTTCACCCCCACGGCCAACGGGGTGATCACCGGCGTGCGCTTCTACAAGGGCGGCACGAACCTCGGCACGCACACCGGCACGCTCTGGAGCTCGACGGGCACGCAGCTGCGGACCGTGACCTTCACCGGGGAGAGCGCGTCAGGCTGGCAGACGGCGACCTTCGCCTCGCCGTACGAGGTCATGCCGGGCACGACATATGTGATCTCCTACCTCGCACCGTCGGGTGGGTATGCGACCACGTCGGCGTACTTCACGGCCGACCGCGTGGTCGGACCGCTGACCGTGCCCGCGGCTGGCAACGGCCGGTACCGGTACGGCGGAGGCTTCCCGACCTCGACGTGGCAGTCCACGAACTACTTCGTCGACGTGGTCTTCAACCTCGCGGCGCCGAGCCTGCCGGTCGTCTCCTCGGTCGCACCGCCGAATGGTGCGACGGGCATCTCGACGAGCTCGACCGTGTCTGCCACGCTGTCGAAGCTGCCGTCGTCGGGCACCCTGGTGCTGGCGCTGACCGGCCCCGCCGGAGCCATCGCGGGAACGAGTGCGTTCGACACCACCAGCTTGAAGGTGACGTTCACGCCCAGCGCCGCGATGCCTGCGGGCTCGGTGATCGCGGCGGCCACGACGCTCGACGGCACGGCGCTCGGCGGCGGTGCGTGGAGCTTCACGACCGCGGCCGTGGCGCCGACGGCCGTGACGCTGTGGGCCGACTCCGAGATCCCCACCTACCCGAGCTGGAACGACCCCGCGGCGGTGCAGGTCGGTACGCGGTTCACTGCGAGCGTGGCAGGGTCCGTGACCGCGATCAGGTTCTACAAGGGCGCGGCCAACACCGGCGTTCACACCGTCAACCTGTGGGACGGTGCCGGCAACCTCGTGGCATCGGCGCCCTCGAACGCCGAGTCCGCCTCGGGCTGGCAGACGGTGCCGCTGCCCGCAGCGGTCGCCCTGACGCCGGGCGCGACGTACGTCGCGGCCTACTACTCGACGACAGGCGGCTACGCGTTGACCCCTGGTGAGCTCACGGGCGTCCGCACCCGGACGCCGCTCGCGACGCTCGTGACCGGCGGAGCGTACGTGTACGGGACCGGGTTCCCTGCCGCGACGTCCTCAGCGGGGTACGGCGTCGACCTGGTGTTCGTCCCGGCCGGGTGAGTGGCATCCGGGCGACCTGCCGGGGCGATCGGGTGAAGATGTCAGGTACGGGGTGACTTGCGGCGATCTCCTTCGACAGACTGGAGGTCTTGGAACGGGGGGAACGACGATGAATGAACAGCTGCGCGTTGCCGTGATCGGCGCCGGGTACTGGGGACCGAACCTGGCTCGGAACTTCCGCTCGAGCCCTGACTGGGACCTTGTCGCGGTGTGCGACCTGGACGAGGCCCGGGCGCGGAAGGTCGTGGGGGCACGTAGCACGGTCGAGGTCGTCACCTCGACGGTCGACCTGCTCGCGCGCGACGACATCGATGCGGTCGCGATCGCGACGCCGGCGCGGACACACGCCTCGCTCGCGCTCGCTGCCCTCGACGCAGGCAAGCACGTTCTCGTCGAGAAGCCGATCGCGGACCATGGAACAGGTGCCCGGGCGATGGTCGCGCGCGCGGCCGAGGCCGACCGGGTCCTCATGGTCGACCACACGTTCTGCTACACGCCCCAGGTCCTCGCGATCCGCGACATGATCGCTGACGGTTCGCTCGGCGAGATCCTCTTCGTCGACTCGGTGCGCATCAACCTCGGCATCGTGCAGCCGGACGTCGACGTCTTCTGGGACCTCGCCCCGCACGACCTGTCGATCCTCGACTTCATCCTGCCGGGCGGTCTCGTGCCGCTGGGCGTGGCCGCGCAAGGTGCCGACCCGATCGGCGCGGGACAGTCGTGCGTGGGTTACCTGACGCTCCCGCTCGCGGGCGGCGCGATCGCGCACGTGCACGTCAACTGGCTGAGCCCGACGAAGATCCGCCAGATGGTC
Source organism: Cellulomonas sp. (assembly GCA_012927595.1). GTDB lineage: Bacteria > Actinomycetota > Actinomycetes > Actinomycetales > Cellulomonadaceae > Cellulomonas_A. The sequence continues at coordinate 8,601 of JABBOW010000097.1, read as the reverse complement.
GTCGGCGGCAGCAAGCGCACGCTCGTGTGGGACGACCTGAGCCCCCAGCAGCGGCTGACGGTCTACGACCGCGGTGTCGAGCTCGGGCAGCCTCTGCCGGACCGCACCACAGCCAACATCTCCTACCGCCTGGGCGACGCCTGGGCGCCGGCCCTCCCCGAGAAGGAAGCGCTCGGTGCGATGGTCGCCGAGTTCGCTGCATCGATCCGCGAGCGTCGCGCGCCGCGCACCGACGGGCACGCGGGTCTTCGTGTGCTCGATGTGCTCGAGCTGGCGTCGCGCAGCCTGACACAGGGCGGCCGCCTCATGACTGCCGCGTCCGCCACGCTGGAGACCGTCGGATGACGGGGCTGCACGGCGCCCGGGTCCTCGTGACCGGTGGGGCGGGCTTCATCGGCAGCCATCTCGTCGACGAGCTGCTCGGTCGACGTGAGGCCGCCTCCGTCACCGTGGTCGACAACCTCGTGAACGGGTCGCGGGCCAACCTCGTCGCACTCGGGACCGATCCGCGCCTCGATCTCGTCGCGGCCGACGTGCGCGACACCGATGCGATGGCCGATGCCCTGGACGGCGTCGACGTCGTGTTCCACCTCGCGTGCCTCGGCGTGCGGCACAGCCTGCACGCACCGCTCGAGAACCATGAGGTCAATGCCACGGGGACGTTGCTGCTGCTGGAGCAGGCCCGTGCGGCGGGCATGTCGCGGTTCGTCCACGTGAGCTCGAGCGAGGTCTTCGGGACCGCCCAGTACGCACCGATGGACGAACGACACCCCACCTGGCCGGAGACCGTGTACGGCGGCAGCAAGCTTGCTGGCGAGGCGTATGCGCGGGCTGCGTTCAGGACGCACGGGTTCCCCGTGGTCGTCGCGCGACCCTTCAACACCTACGGCCCGCGCAGCCACTTCGAGGGTGACAGCGGCGAGGTCCTGCCCCGCACGATCGTGCGTGCTCTGTGTGGCCTTCCCGGGCTGGTCTTCGGGGACGGCGAGCAGACGCGTGACCTCATGCACGTGTCGGACACGGCGTCAGGCCTGGCCGATCTGGGGGAGTGCGATGCGGCCGTGGGGCAGACCGTCAACCTCGGTTCTGGTTCGGAGGTCACGATCAACGATCTCTGCACGACCGTCGCTCGTCTCGTCGGTCGGCCGGATCTCGAGCCGGTCCACCTCGACCCGCGCCCCGGCGATGTCCGCCGGCTCCTCGTCGACTCCACCCGCATGCGCTCGTTGACGGGCTTCGTCCCGCGGACCTCGTTCGAGGACGGCGTCGCCGAGCTCGTCGAGTGGTTCCGTTCCGGTCCGAGCACGCCCCAAGAGATGCTCTCCCGCATCGAGGACACCAACTGGGTGTCAGCCCGGCCGAGCACGGCGGTGCGACCATGACCAGCCGGATCAACGTGATGCAGCCGTGGCTCGGTCCCGAGGAGATTGCGGCAGTGACGGAGGTGCTGACCTCTGGCTGGGTCGCGCAGGGCCCGCGGGTTGCGGCCTTCGAGGCGGAGTTCGCCCGGATCCAGCAGGCGCAGCACGCCGTGGCGACCTCGTCCTGCACGTCCGCCCTGCACCTCGCGCTGATCGTCGCCGGAGTCGGTCGCGGCGACGACGTCGTGGTGCCATCGTTCTCTTTCATCGCGACCGCGAACGCCTCGACCTATGTCGGCGCGCGGCCGGTCTTCGCCGATGTGGACCGGGCGACAGGCAACCTCACGGCCGAGACCGTGGCAGCGGTGCTGACCGAGCGCACGCGCGCCGTGATCGTCGTGGACCAAGGCGGTGTCCCCGCCGACCTCGATGCGATCCGCGCTCTGACGGACCCGCGGGGAATTGTCCTCGTCGAGGACGCGGCGTGCGGTGCCGGCTCGACGTACCGAGGTCGACCTGTGGGTGCCGGGGCAGACGTGACCGCCTGGTCGTTCCACCCGCGCAAGATCATCACGACGGGCGAGGGCGGGATGCTCACGACGTCGCGAGCGGACTGGGCCGAGCGAGCACGGCGCCTCCGTGAGCACTCGATGAGCGTCTCGGCCGCGACGCGGCACGCGAGCGTGCTCGCGCCTGTCGAGGAGTACGTCGAGGTCGGCTACAACTACCGGATGACCGACCTGCAGGCTGCCGTCGGCATCGTCCAGCTCGGCCGGCTGCCCGCGATCGTCGCGCGTCGCCGGGAGATCGCCGCGAGCTACAGCAAGCAGATCGCTGACATCCCCGGACTGCGCCCCGTCGAGGACCCTGCCTGGGGGACGTGCAACTTCCAGTCGTACTGGGTCGAGGCGCTGCCGGAGTATCCGCTCGACCGAGAGGGTGTGCTGGCCCACCTCGCGGCCGCCGACATCTCCGCGCGGCGCGGCATCATGGCGGCCCACCGCCAGCCTGCCTACGCCGGCAACGCGCACGGTCCGCTGCCCGTCACCGAGCACCTCACCGACACGACGTTCATCCTGCCGGTTTTCCACCAGCTCTCCGAGTCGGACCAGGCGCGGGTCGTCGACGCGCTGCGTACCGCCGCCGCGGGCGGGTAGAGCGATGTCCGGGGGGGACCTCCTGCTCATCGCGGCGAGCGGGCTGGCGCGCGAGGTGCTCGCGATCGTAGGCGCGCACGATCTGTACGACGTCGTCGGGATCCTCGACGACGCGGCAGTCCTGCACGGGACCGAGGTCGACGGCGTGCGGGTGCTCGGCGGGGTCGAGGTTGCGGCGACACGACCGTTCGCGGCACTGCTCGTCTGCGCCGGCCGGGGGAGTGCGCGTGAAACGATCGTCAAGCGCCTCGCCGACGTCGGTATCGGCCGGGAGCGGTTCGCGACGGTCGTCCACCCGGGCGTCGACGTGCCAGCCGGGTCGCGGGTGGGCGCGGGGACGATCCTCCTCGCCGGAGTCGTGCTCACCACGGCGGTCAGCATCGGCGACCATGTCGTGGTCATGCCGAACGCGACGCTCACGCACGACGACACCCTCGAGGACTACGCGACGGTGTGCGCGGGCGTGTCGCTCGCCGGCTTCGTCACGGTCGGCTCTGGCGCCTACGTGGGCATGAATGCGAGCGTGCGTGAGCGGGTTCGGGTCGGCTCCGGGGCGACGCTCGGGATGGGCGCGGCGCTGCTGAGGGACCTGCCCGATGACGAGACCTGGGTCGGGGTGCCGGCGCGCAAGATCGACGGAGGGCCCGCAGGGCGGCACGCATCATGAGGATCCTCGTCTACCCTCACTCGATGGAGATGGGCGGCAGCCAGCTGAATGCCGTCGAGCTCGCTGGGGCGATCCGCGATCGCGGGCACGCGGTCGGGGTGTTCGGGCCTGACGGTCCGCTCGTGGACGCGGTGCACTCGCGGGGCTTGTCGCACGTCGCTGCCCCGGTCCCGCGCGTCCGGCCGTCGCCGGCGGTCATGCGCCGGTTGTCAGACGTCGTGCACGTCGGCCGGTACGACCTCGTGCACGCGTACGAGTGGCCGCCCGCCATGGAGGCCGTGTATGGACCGTTCATGCGGTTCGGCACGCCTGCAGTGTGCACGGTCATGTCGATGGCGGTCGCTCCGTTCATTCCGCCCCGACTCCCGCTCACGGTCGGGACAGCGGAGATCGCGGAGCGTGAGCGCGGCCACCGAGACGACGTGAGCCTCCTCGAACCGCCGGTCGACACCGGGCTCAACCGGCCGGGCGACCAACGATCCGCGCGGGCGGGGCTCGGGGTGGCCGACAGCGAGCTGCTCGTCGTCGTGGTCTCGCGGCTGGCTGCGCAGCTCAAGCTCGAGGGGATCCTCGATGCGGTCCGAGCGGTCGGCGTGCTCGCTTCGGACCTGCCCGTGCGGCTGATCGTTGCGGGCGACGGACCGTGCAGGGCTGAAGTCGAGGCGGCGGCCGCGCAGGTCAACGCACGCCATGGACGCCCCGCCGTCACTCTCACAGGTAATCTCACCGATCCTCGACCTGTCTACGACGCGGCCGATGTCGTCCTCGGGATGGGTGGTTCTGCGCTTCGCGGCATGGCGTTCGCCAAGCCGCTCGTCGTGCAGGGTGAGCGCGGGTACTGGCGCCTGCTCGAGCCGGCGTCCCTCCCGGTGTTCCTCGCGCAGGGGTGGTACGGCATCGGGACAGGGCAGGACGGCGCTGAACTGGTCGCTGCCATCCTGCGGCGGCTCTTCAGCGACCCGGAGGAACGTGCGCGACTCGGCGTGTTCTCACGCGAGGTCATCGAGGACCGCTTCAGCCTCACAGCCGCGGCGTCTGCCCAGGAGTCGCGCTATCGGTCCGCGATCGCGGCGCGGCCCTCCCGCATGCGCTGGAGCCCCTCGCTCGTGCGGCCGCTCGCGCAGGTCACCTGGTACGACGTCCGGCGGAAGATCGCCCGTCGGCTCGGAACGGTCAATGCTGACGACTTCAACTCCCTGGCCGCGATGACCAGGCATCACGAGAGGAGCACATCGTGACCACGCAGGTCCCCTTCGTCGACCTTGCCGCGCAGCAGGCGGAGATACTCGACGCCATCCGTCCGCAGATCGACCTGATCCTCACGACGGGCGCGTTCGTCGGGGGTCGGCCCGTCGACGACTTCGAGAGTGCCTATGCGAACTTCATCGGCGTGCGCCACTGCGTCGGCGTTGCGAACGGCACCGACGCGCTCGAGCTTGCTCTGCGCGGCGTGGGCCTCGAGGGCGGTGGCGAGGTGCTCGTGCCTGCCAACACCTTCATCGCGACCGCCGAGGCGGTCGTGCGGGCCGGCGGTCACCCGGTGTTCGTCGACGTGGACGACGACTGCCTGCTGATGTCGCCCGACGCGGTGAAGGCGGCCGTCGGGGCGCAGACGAGAGTCGTCATGCCCGTCCATCTCTACGGGCAGGCGGCGCCGGTCGAAGAGATCACCCCCTGGGCGGTCTCGGTCGATGCGGTCCTCATCGAGGATGCCGCCCAGTCGCAGGGTGCGACGCGGCACGGCGTCGCGGCCGGCGCACTCGGCCAGGTCGCCGGCACGAGCTTCTACCCCGGCAAGAACCTCGGTGCGGCGGGTGACGCCGGAGCCGTCCTCACGGACGACGACGAGCTCGCTGATCGGGTGCGTTCGCTGGCCAACCACGGGAGCCAGCGGAAGTACGAACACGACATCATCGGGTTCAACTCACGCATGGATGCGATCCAGGCGGTCGTGCTCCGCGCGAAGCTCGATCGGCTTGCCGCGTGGAACGCGGCGCGAGCGCGCGCGGCGGCGCGATACGAGGCCATGCTCGCCGGGATCGACGGCGTGCGGTGCCCGCAGGTCTTGGCAGGTAACACGCACGTGTGGCACCTCTATGTCATACGGGTCCCCGACCGCGACCGCGTCCTGCGTGCCCTCCAGGCTGCCGGCATCGGCGCGGGGTTGCACTACCCGGTGCCGGTGCACCTCACGCCGGCGTTCCGCGGTTGGGGATATGGGCCGGGGGACTTCCCGATCGCGGAACGCGCAGCTCAGGAGATCCTCTCGCTGCCGATGCACCCGCATCTCACGTCGGCAGATCAGGAACGGGTCGTCGAGGTCCTTCGTGGCGCGCTCGAGGACTGAGCACCTCGTGGCGGGCCCATGCCTTCGGTGACGGCCGACGACCCGCTCGGACGTCAGATCGGTCGCGGGCTGGGCTGGAGCTTCCTCAACAACGCCATCGGGCGGCTGGGCTCCTTCCTGTCCGGCATCGTGATCGCGAGGATCCTTGTCCCCGAGGAATTCGGTGTCTACGCGGTCGCTCTCGTCGTCCTCAACGTCATGCTCAGCATGAACGAGCTGGGCGTGAGCCTCGCGGTCGTGCGTCGTCCCGGGAGCGCCGCACCGATCGCGCCGACGGTGACCACGGTCGCCCTCGTCTCCAGCGCGGTGCTGTTCGGGGCTGCGGGGTTGGCCGCGCCCGCGGGCGCGGTCGCACTCGGGTCGCCGGCGGCGACCGGCGTCGTGCGACTCCTTTCCGTGGGAGTCCTCATCGACGGTGTGACGTCGGTCCCCGTCGCGCTGATGACGCGTGGCTTCATGCAGCGGCGGCGGCTGCAGATCGATCTCATCGCCTTCGTCGTCAGCACACCGGTGACAATCGTCCTTGCTCTCGTCGGCTACGGAGCGTGGGGCCTCGCGTGGGGCGCCGTCGTTGCGAACCTGGTCAGCGGCGCGCTCTCGGTGGCCTGGGCACCTGAGCGCTACCGGCCCGGCTTCGACCGGTCGGTGATCGGCGAGCTCCTGAGGTTCGGACTGCCCCTCGCCGGGGCGAGCATGCTCTTGTTCCTCATGCTCAATGTCGACTACGTCACCGTGGGACACCTCCTGGGAGCGACGGCGCTCGGCCTCTACACGATGGCGTTCAACCTGTGCTCATGGCCCTCGACCCTCGTGTCCTCGGCGATCCGCCGCGTGTCGATGCCGGCGTTCGCCCGCTATGCCGAGAACGGCAAGGGCGAGCTCGGGTTTCGCCGTGCGGTCTTTCTCGTGACAGTGCTCACCGTCCCGCTCGTCGTTCTGCTCGCCTGCTACGCCAACGAGCTCATCACCTTCCTGTACGGCGACAAGTGGGCCGCGGCGGCAGTCGCTGTCCCGGCTCTGGCGGTCCTCGGGCTCGGTCGGATCCTGGTCGAGCTGGTCTATGACTACCTCGTGGCGACCGGTCGCACCATGTCGAGCCTGTGGCTGCACGCCGTCTGGCTCGTGGCACTCGTGCCGGCCCTCGTGCTCGGTGCTCGCCGCGATGGCATCCTTGGCGTCGCGATCGGGCATGCGATCGTTGTCGCCGCCGTCGTGATCCCGGCGCTCGCGGTGATCTTGAGGCGGGCCGGGGTGCATCTCGTGGCGCTCTTGCGTGCGGTGAAGATCCCGGTGCTCGGGGGTGGCGCGATCGCCCTCTCGTCGTGGCTGGTCCGGGAATCGATCGCTGCACCGTTCTGGCGACTGGCGATCGGTGGTGCCCTCGGCATCTTCATCTATACGGCACTTGTGGGTCGCCGTGCGCGGCACGAGGTCCGGCTGTTCCTGGCGGACGACACGCCTGCTGTTCACGCCGGTCAGCCCGACTAGGTCGAGCTGCGCTCGGGGAGCCCGATCAGTCTCGCGAAGTCGTCGGCCCGGGCCGCCCAGCTGTGCTCCGCGGCGAATGTCTTCCGGCGGCGGACGAGCTCGGGATCCGGCGCAGCCGCAGCGGCCTCCACTGCTGCGGCGGCGAATGCCGGGGCGTCAGCGCACAGGGCCACGAGCTCGGCCGGGAGCGAGCGGGCCGACGGGAGGTCGCTCACGACGGCGGGGCGACCCGCGGCCAGGTACTCGAGCGTCTTGAGCGGGAAGCTGCTCCGGTTGAACGCGGAGTCGACGTAGGGCGTCAGACCCACGGTGACGTGCCGCATGTAGGTCGGCAACGACTCGAACGGTCGCGGGCCGACCCACTGGACGTTGTCCCTCGCGAGCAGGGCTTCCATGTGCGCGAGGTTGAAGGTGAGCTGCCGGGAACCGACCAGAAGGAGCGAGAGCCCGGTCGCGGCGACGGCGTCGAGCATCGTGAGGTCGATCCGCGCGGACATGTGCCCGAGGAACCCGGCGATGGGCTGCGGGAGGTGCACCTCGGCGGCGGCGGGGACGTCGTCGCTCGACGCGAACGCCTCGGCATCGCAGCCGTTCGCGATCACGCTGACGTGTCGGGACCGCGACGACCAGCGGTCTGCAAGGGTCGTCGAGACGGCGACGACCAGGTCGGCGCGCCGGAGCTGGTCGTCCTCCCGGCGGGCGAGCCAGCTCGGCGAGATCCCCATCAGCGATCCGCCCGCTACCCAGTCGTCCGTGCCGTAGAGCACCTTCAGATCCGCGGGGCACGCGTCGAGGAACGGGTCGAGCGAGCCGACGACGAGCGCGTGGACCCGGCCGCCGAGTCGCGTCACGCCGCGTCGGATCGCCGCCCGCGTGGCCGCGTTGGCGACGTCTCGCAGCACGGGGCGGCTGATCCCAGGCGGTGACAAAGGTGTCAGGCGCGCCAGGTTGGGGCGAACGAGCCGAAGCCGAGGTCCCGTGACGGATGACGACAGCTGCGGCTTGCGCAACGGTGTGAGCCACGAGACCGGAGGGTCCACGTAGAGCACGGGCACCCGTCTCGACATCTGGAGGGCGAGGTGCTTCTCCGAGAGCCAGGTGTCGTCCCACGAGGTACCGGACACGATGACGACCATCCCCTCCCAGGACTGGTCGTCGATCGTGACGGGCGGCGGCGGCGGCGTGAGAGTCATGAGGCTCCTCGGTCGGCCTGTCCGTCGGATTGTTCTCGGGGACCGACGGCGCTTCGGCTCGACTCGTCCCGCACCCAGATGTCGCCGAAACCGCGGAGCACGCGACGCCGGAGGTCGCACGCGAGGCCGGAATCGACACGATGGTGGTTTCGACCGGCCGGAACGCCGGCTCCGCGACGAGGCTCGACGCCGGAGTCAGCGCGTCTCCCGACCCCGACGGCTGTCTGTTCGTCAATGCCGACGTGCGGCTGGCACCGGCGTGCGTCGCCGAGCTCTGGCGTGCCACCGAGCTCCCGGGCCGCGGGATTGGCGCGCCACGGCTCGTCGACGAGAGCCACCAGCCGCAGTGGTCTCTGCGCCGCGAGCCCCGGGTGGATCGGACGCGCGG
>JABBOW010000106.1 GCA_012927595.1 Cellulomonas sp. | reverse complement strand
CGAGTCGATCACATGCACGGGCACGGGCACGGCGAGCGCCGCGAGCTGAGCGGCCCGCACGGTCCCGGACAGCTCACCCGAGAGGTGCACCGACACGATCTCGCGGGCACCTGACGCCGCTGCGCGCGCATAGGCCTCCGCAAAGGCGGCTGGCGCCGGCTGCGATGTCGTGACGCGGACGCCGTGCGTCAGCGCCGCCGTCAGCTCGGCAGGAGGGAGATCCCAGCCCTCGAGGTGGCGTTCACCGCCGACGACGACCTGGAGCGGAACGACGACGACACCCCACCGCTCGGCCGCGCCCTCGGGCATCGACGCGGTCGAGTCGGTGACGACCGCGACCCGCGGCTGCCGCGCGTCCGATTGCGACCGCTCGCGGTCGGTGCTCAGGCCGGCACCACGTTGACGAGCCGAGGCGCACGCACAACGACCTTCGCGACGTCGCGTCCGGCGACCGCGCGCTGGACTCCCGGGTCTGCGAGCGCGAGCTTCCTGAGCGCGTCCTCGGTGACGTCCTGGCTCACCTCGGCGCGCCCACGCACCTTGCCCTGCACCTGGAAGATGCACGTGACAGTGTCCTCGACGAGCTGCACGGGGTCGGCGACCGGGAACGGCTCGTGCGCGAGCGACACAGTGTGCCCGAGGCGCTCCCACAGCTCCTCAGCGAGGTGCGGCGCGACCGGCGCGGTCATGAGGATGAGCGGCTCGACCGCCTCGCGCGGCACGGCGGCCAGCGACGTCAGGTGGTTGTTGAGCACGATGAGCTTGGCGATCGCGGTGTTGATGCGCATCGCGTCGTAGTCGGCGGTGACGTCGGCGATCGTACGGTGCAGCACCCGCAGCGTCTGGGCGTCCGGCACGGCGTCCACCACGCGCACAGCCCCGGTCGTCTCGTCGATCGTGTTGCGCCACAGCCGCTGGAGAAACCGCTGCGCGCCGACGACGGCCCGCGTCTCCCACGGGCGGGACAGGTCCAGTGGTCCCATCGCCATCTCGTAAACGCGCAGCGTGTCGGCGCCGTACTCCGCGTACATGTCGTCGGGCGTCACCATGTTCTTGAGTGACTTGCCCATCTTTCCGTACTCGCGAAAGACCTCTTCGCCCTGCCAGGTGAAGCCGCTGGCGACCGACGGGTCCTCGACAACTTCGGTGGCCTCGACGTGCACGCCACGCGCGTCGGTATAGGCGTAGGCCTGGATGTAGCCCTGGTTGAAGAGCTTGCGGAACGGCTCAACGCTCGTCACGTGGCCCAGGTCGTACAAGACCTTGTGCCAGAACCGCGCGTACAGGAGGTGCAGCACAGCGTGCTCGACGCCGCCGACGTACAGGTCGACGCCCCCGGACCGGTGGGTGTCGGCCGGGTTGTGGTCCGGGCCCATCCAGTACCGCTCGAGCTCGGGGTCGACGAGCATCCCGGTGTGCTCGGGATCGACGTAGTGCAGGTAGTACCAGCACGACCCGGCCCAGTTGGGCATCGTGTTGGTGTCGCGACGGTAGGTGCGCGGGCCGTCGCCGAGGTCCAGCGTCACGTTGACCCAGTCCTCGTTGCGGCCCAGCGGCGCCTCCGGGGAGGACTGGGAGTCGAGCGGGTCGAAGGTACGCGGCGAGTAGTCCGGCACCTCGGGCAGGTCCACCGGCAGAGCCGAGTCCGGCAGCGCGATCGGCAGGTCGAGCTCGTCGTACACGATCGGGAACGGCTCGCCCCAGTAACGCTGGCGGCTGAACAGCCAGTCCCGCAGCCGGTAGGAGACGGTGCTCGCACCAAGGCCCTTGCCCTCGAGCCACGCGACGATGACGCCCTTGGCCGCTGAGACACCGAGGCCGTCGAGGCTCACCTCGTCGTTGCTCGAGCTGATGATCGCGCCGTCGCCGGTCCACGCTCCGCCCTCGAACCCTTCGGGCGGTGCGACGGTCCGCACTACCGGTAGTCCGAACGCCTCGGCGAACGCGTGGTCGCGGGTGTCACCGCCCGGGACGGCCATGATTGCGCCCGTGCCGTAACCCATCAGGACGTAGTCGGCCGTGAAGACCGGGATCGGCGTGCCGTTGACCGGGTTGCTCGCGTAGACACCGGTGAACACGCCCGTCTTGCGACCGGCGTCGGCCTGGCGCTCGACGGCGGTCTTGGCGGCCGCCTCGCGGCGGTACGTGGCGACGGCTTCGGTCGGGTCCGGGTGGCCGCCGGTCCACTCCTCCGTCGTCCCCGCGGGCCACACCGTCGGCACCTCGTCGAGCAGCGGGTGCTCAGGCGAGACGACCATGAAGGTGGCGCCGAACAGCGTGTCGGGGCGTGTCGTGAAGACCTCGACCCAGCGGTCCGCCTGGGTCTTGACGGACGATGACGATCCGTCCGCACCGTCGTCGAGCACCGGGAACCGGACCGTGGCCCCGTCGGAGCGTCCGATCCAGTTGCGCTGCATCGCGACGACCTTCTCGGGCCAGTCGATGAGGTCCAGGTCGTCGGCGAGCCTGTCGGCGTACGCCGTGATCCGCATCTTCCACTGCCGCAGTGTGCGCTGGAAGACCGGGAAGTTGCCGCGTTCGGAGCGACCGTCCGACGTGACCTCCTCGTTCGCGAGGACAGTTCCGAGTCCCGGGCACCAGTTCACGGGTGTCTCGGACATGTAGGCCAGCCGCTCAGAGTCAACCACGCGGCGGCGCGCGGTCTTGTCGAGGTCGGGCCACTGCGCGCCCTCGGGCACTCCGGCGACTCTGGTCGGGACCTGGCGCGTGCCGGCCGCATAGGCATCGATGAGCTCGCTGATCGGACGGGCACGCCCTGTGCCGCCGTCAGGACGCACCGCGTCGACGTCATACCAGGACTCGAAGATCTGCAGAAAGATCCACTGCGTCCAGCGCACGTACCCGGGGTCGATCGTCGCGAACGTCCGCCGTGGGTCGTGTCCGGTGCCGAGCCGGCGCAGCTGCCGCGCCATGATCTCGATGTTGGCCTCGGTCGTGGCGCGCGGGTGCTGCCCCGTCTGGACCGCGTACTGCTCGGCGGGCAGGCCGAACGCGTCGTAGCCCAGTGCGTGCAGCACGTTGTCGCCCTGCATGCGACGGAACCGCGCGACGACGTCGGTGGCGATGTATCCGAGCGGGTGACCGATGTGCAGACCCGCGCCCGAGGGGTACGGGAACATGTCCATCACGAAGTACGGCGTCGACCCAGGCGCAGCGTGCCGTCCCTCCGCGTCCGTGAGGTGGCCGCTCGGGTTCGGCGCCGAGAACGTCCCGCGGCGCTCCCACTCGTCCTGCCAGCGTCGCTCGAGCGAGTCCGCGAGCGCGGCCGTGTAGCGGAAGGGGACGTCGTTCGGTCCGGCGTCGGGGACGGGGTGTTCGGCAGCCTGCGAGTCCCCGCCGGCGAGTTTACCGGCGCGCGCCGGAGCCCGGGTCAGCGAGATCGCCCGGGGCCGTCGACGTCACGCCTCAGCGGGCCGTGCGGAGCTCCGCGACCAGAGGGCACTGGAACGGGTCGCGGGCAGCGAGGCCGACCTCGTTGAGGTACTCCACCACGATCCGGTAGGAGTGCAGCAGGGTGGTCTCGGTGTAGGAGATGCCTCGGTCGGCACAGAATTGCCGGACCATCGGCTGGACCTTCTTCAGCGACGGGCTCGCCATGCTCGGGAACAGGTGGTGCTCGATCTGGTAGTTGAGCCCGCCCATGAACAGGTCGACGAACCGGCCGCCCCGGATGTTGCGGCTCAGCAGGACCTGCCGGTGCAGGAAGCTGATCTTCATCGACGCCGGGACGATCGGCATGCCCTTGTGGTTCGGGGCGAAGCTCGCACCCATGTAGAGGCCGAACAGGCCGAGCTGGACGCCCAGGAAGGCGAAGGCCATGCCCGCGGGCAGAAACCAGAACACGATCGCGAGGTAGCCACCGAGCCGCAGGGTGACGAAGGCCATCTCGACAGGGCGACGCTTGACGGCGCCGCGGCCGAAGATCGTCATGACCCCGGAGACGTGGAGGTTGAGGCCTTCGAGGAGCAGCAGAGGGAAGAAGAGCCATCCCTGGCGCTGAGCGAACCAGCCGGCGAACCCCGTGCGCTCGCGCTCGAGGTTCTCGGTGGTGAACACGATCGCCCCGGCGTCGATGTCGCCGTCGGCACCGAGCGTGTTCGGCTTGGCGTGATGACGGCTGTGCTTGTGGTTCCACCAGCCGTAGCTCATCCCTGCCAGCAGGTTGGCGACGACGAGGCTGGCCCAGTCGTTCCAGCGGCCCGAGACGAAGATCTGCCGGTGTGCCGCGTCGTGACCAAGGAACATGACCTGCCCGAGGACGAGCGCCAGGACTGCCGCGACCACCAGCTGCCACCACGACGGGCCGATGGCGACGAAGGCGAACGCCGTGCCGGCGAGCAGGAGCAGGATAACCGCGAAGCGCGTCCAGTAGTACGCGTAGCGGCGGCGCAGGAGCCCGGCGCTCTGGACCATCTTGGTCAGCTCGGTGAACTCGCTGACCTGCCGTTCGCGCGCGGCGCCAGCGACCTCGCGTCCGCTGTCGGGCTGCTCGATGCTGTCGATCACGGTGCTGCTCATGGGGCCTGCCTCGGTGTCGTCGTCGGGTCGTCGTCGGGGTGACGCGATGCCGCGGGGCAACACATCCGAACGGGGTCTGTTTCGAGGATAACTGCACCACCTGTCGATCGGCATGTGGCGAGCCACGATTCTCCCGCCTCCATCGGCGCGTCCCGGCGCGGCGCGCCGAGGACCGTACAGTGCCAGCGCTACCGGTCGTACGTCACGGCGGCTGCGTACGGCTCCCGTGGGCCCCGATGTCCTCGGGCCACCTGAGTCGCCCAGCCCTCGACTCGCAGCCATGTCGGGCGCACAAAGTGGCAATGTCCCATCGGTCCCCGCGCTGCGGAGGTCGCAGCCCTGAAAGCTGCCGCAGCCCAGACCGCCGCCACGGCTGCCGCGGATCCTCCGACCGTCAGCGGACGACGGCGAGACCTGCCTCGGTGTCGTCGTCCTCGCGCAGTCTTTCCGCACGCGACCCAGCGCCCGGTCGCACTGCGGCGTGCTCGTGCGGCCCGCTGCGGCCCGCGGTCGCCACCACGAGCAGACCGACCGCGGTGAGCGCCGCTCCGACCCACGCAGGTGCGAGGTAGCCGCACCCCGCGGCGATGACGAGCCCGCCGAGGCATGCGCCGGTCGCGTTGCCGAGGTTGAGGGCCGAGTGGCACAGCGCAGCGCCGAGCGACGGTGCCGTGGGCGAGAGGTCCACGATCCGGGTCTGCAGTGCAAGGCCGAGGATCTGCGAGGAGATGCCGATCGCCACGATCGCGGCGATCGCGAGGACGGCGTTGCCACCGGTGAGGGCGATCACGCCGAGGTCTCCCGCGACAGCGGGAGCAGCCCCACCGTGGCGAACTCAGTCGTGCCGATGGTGAACCCGCCCAGCGCGAGTGCGAGAAGGGCAAGGCTGCCGCGGGTCGCGCTCCGTGCGTACGTGTTCGTCGGCTAGTCCGTCACATGGTCCTCGAATCGATTCGACCGCGGTCCGGGGGCACGTCCTCGTTCGCTCCAGGGGACATGAGGATTCTACCTGGCAGACGGCCCGGGCGGACCGCTCGGTCGGGTCATCGGATGCCGTTCGGCAGCGACACCGGCAGGGGCCGTGGCCATGCGATGCGCGGCCCGACGCTCGCCGACGTGTCGGTGCGGACCTCGATCAGCTGGTAGTCGAGGATCTGGCGTTTCACCGGGTCGAAGCGGAGCACCGTCAGCTCGGCAGTGTTGCGCAAAGGGCCCACGGTCGGCTCCCCCAGCAGCGCTCCCGCTGTGCTCGCGCTCACGTAGCGCACCCCGCTCCCGGTCCGCAGGGGGCCCATGCGGGTGTGCATGTGCCCCGACAGCTGCGTGGGCACGCACCCGCGGTCGAGCGTCTCGTCGCCGACGCGAGGGTTGTGGATGAGCAGAAGGTCGACGCCGTCCGTGTCGTCGCACGCGACGTCCGCCAGGCGGCTCCCCTCCTCGCGTGAAGTCTCCTTGCCCACGAGCGTCGTGCCGGCGCCGATGCGCGTGGCGTTGGGGTCGCTGTCGCCAAGGATCCGGATGCCCTCGACCGTGGCGACCTCGCCCGACAGGACGGTCGCACCCGCGCTGCGGTACATAGCCGAGGTCTCCTTCGAGTCGTGGTTCCCCGGCGACGTGACGATCGGCACCCCCGCGGGCGCCGCCTCCGCGAACGTCGTGACGCAGTACTGCTCGACCGCTGTGCCGTCGATCGTCGTGTCGCCGGCGTCGAGGATGACCTTGGCTCCCGAGAGCTGGGCCGCCTTCCCGACCAAGGGCGCCATGCCGACGTTGCAGTGCAGGTCCGAGACGAGCAGAAGGACGATCGGCTGCTCGGCCTTCGGAACCGGATCGGCAGCCTCATCGGCCGAGGGTGACGGTGTCGGCGTCGGGGTGTGGCTCGCGGCGTCGATCCGGCCCTGGCGGTCCTTCCAGGCGGCGGTGAACGCGTCGTCGGCGGCGGCGTAGAACGCCTGGTTCGTGCGGTACGCGTCGAGCACGTACGTGCCGTAGGTGTTGATGACGCCCGCAAGTCGCCCGGTGACCCTGGCCCCCTCCAGCGCCGTCCCGTTGAAGACGGGCGACCCGGCACCTACGGTCGAAGACCGGTCACGCTCCCCCACGCTCGACGTCAGGACCGTCAGCCCGAGAGCGATGACGAGCGACCCTGCGGCCAGCTGGTGGGCGTACGGGGCCAGCGGCGCTGCCAGCTCAGCGCGACGCCGCGCGCCGAGGAGGAGTCGCCCACTGAACCAGAGCCCGACGAGAACTGCCAGCACAGTGAGCGACCGGCGGGCAGCACTGGCGAGCAGCGCACGGGTGACGTCGTGGATCGTCGCCTGCGGCCCCGAGAAGAACTGCAGGTAGCCCTGCAGGTCGCCGCTGAGCGACTGGAGCGTCGATGAGGCATCCACCGACGTGACTGACGCCGGGATCTCCTGGACCGTCACTCGGACACCCAGGCCGAGCGGCAACGGCGAGCTCATCACGAGGGTGCCCAACGGGCCGACGTCGACGGTGATGCCTCCGTCCGTCGTCACGTCGTACCGGGCCTCGTGCGGGCCGAGGCTGAGCTCCGTGGTCGCCGTCGTGACACCGACGACGAGGGAGACGGCGAGGGCGAGACCGGCCGGCACGAGGACGCGCAGCCAGAACGGCAGCCGTCGACGCGCGGGCGTCTCCCCTGCGGGCTCCCGTGAGGGCTCCCCCGCGGGGACGTCGGATGCGGCCGTCATCCTTGCAGCCTAGGTCGAGCGTTCATGTCGTTCGACAGGAGCCCAGGACACTCCGTCGCAGACCGGGACACCCCGGGCCGTGCCGCGGCGTCGACCATGCCAGCAGATCAGCCGCGCGCGTCCCGCCAGGCCACCCATTCGCGGACGACACCGAGGTCGTAGTCCGGTCCGCTGACGCCGACCGTGAGCAGCGTCGCACCGGCCGCGACCAGGTCCTCCCCCGCGGCTGCCGGCGACCTCTGGACGGCGACCGACCGCTCGACCAGTGCGGTGTCGCGGCCGACCGCAACGCCGTGCTCGGCGAGGATCGCGCTCTTGCGCGTCAGCACCTCGAGGTCGCCGAACGAGTGCCAGACGTCCGCGTGCTCCGCGACGACGCGCAGCGTCTTCCGCTCGCCGCCTCCGCCGATGAGGATCGGGATCTCGCGCGTCGGAACCGGGTTGGATGCGGCCCACCGTGCCTTGATCCGCGGCACTGCGTCGCTGAGTGCCGCAATCCTCGAGCCCGGCGTGCCGAACTCGTAGCCGAACTCGTCGTAGTCCTTCTCGAACCAGCCCGCACCGATCCCGAGGATGAGGCGCCCGCCGGAGATGTGGTCGACGGTGCGGGCCATGTCCGCCAACAGCTCGGGATTCCTGTACGCGTTGCCCGCCCCCCGCGCGCCGATCTGCACGCGACTCGTCTGCTCGGCCCAGGCGCCGAGCATCGTCCAGCACTCGAAGTGCTTGCCGTCGGGATCGCCGCTCAGCGGGAAGAAGTGATCCCAGTTGAAGATCACGTCCACACCGGCGTCCTCGGCCCGGGCGACCGCCTCCCGGATCTGGGCGTAGTCGGCGTGCTGCGGCTGCAGCTGGACGCCGATGCGGACGGGACGCTGCGCGAGGGGTGTCGTCGTCATGCGCCCCAGCCTGACACGGCTGGTCGGGTCAGGTCACTGTCACCGAAGGTGCGCGCGTCGGCCGACAGGTCCACGACGATCGCACCGTCGACGCGGCTCGCCCCGAGCATGGCCGTCGCAGGGTTCCAGGTCGTCGTGAAGTCGGGGTCGGTCGGCCCCGCGATGATGGCCTCGACGGCTGTTCGGTTCGGGTCGGCGCCAGCGACGGCGCGCTGCTCGTGCACCGGGCCGCGGCCCGGTGCACGTGTCGATCATGAAGTAGACCGGGACCACGTTGAGGGCTATGGCCCGGACACCTGTGGGCGGTCGGTCGTCTGCCGCATCGCCGTAGCCTCCGCGGGGCGGACCAGGTTTCGACGATCGTCCACAGGGATGTGAGATCGGCTGACCGGGTCGGGTGGTTATCGGTAGGTTCTCGGTCATGCCTCGCAGCCTGCTCGTGCCTGACGCCGTCTCCTCGCGCCCGGTTCAGGTCGCTGTCGCAGCGGTTCTGGCGCTCGGGCTGCTCGGCGGCTGCTCGTTCGGCGACTCCGACCCGGTGACGGTCTCGACCAGCGCGGCTCCGACCGTCGCTGCGCCTCCTACACCGACACCTGCGGCCACGCCCAGCCCCACGACGACCCCGAAGCCCGAGCGCCCCGCCGCGATGGACACGGTCAACCTCGACGGGGCGTTCGCGACCGCCGAGTACTTCATGTCGTTGTACCAGTACGCACTGAACACCGGCGACATCAGCGACTGGAATGAGTTGAGCCATCCCGAGTGCATCTTCTGTGCTGGACTCGCGGATGAGGTGAAGCGCCAAACCGGGCTGTTGGAGCATCAGGAAGGCTTGGCTACGTCGATCGCCTCTGCAACTGCCGTCGAGGTGCGGCCAGGTGTTTGGTTTGACGTCGACTTCGATGTCACGCAGGGCCCCTGGCAGGTCGTGGACAGCGAAGGAGCCGTTGTCGAGAATTCTTCCCCGACCAAGGTCGCGCATGTGCACATGAATGTCGTTCGCGATTCTGGACGTTGGCTTGTGCGCGAGGCACAAGCCGACATCACCCAGAAGTAGTCGAATGCGAATCCTCGCTGCCGTCACGATCTGTGCTGACGTGGCGCTCGGCTTCGGCTCGTCGGCCGTCGCGTTGGACGTGGGCACTGGCACCAACGGCAGCAGCTATCAGCTCTCTGCGCGTGAGTGGCAGGCGGCCGTGGCAGCGCATGCTGCGGCGAGCGCGGCAGGCGATCCGGTGGCGGTTCTGGTGGAGTACGCGCGGGATGTTCAGTGCAACGTGACGACGGTGCCGTTGACGACCGTGTTGAACGGTCCGTGCGGTGGCGCGGACGGGTTCGTGGCACCGCTGGTCTGCCAGGACGGTGCGAGCGCCCTGGAGCCCTTGTGGACCCGCACCCGCACCGCCGCGGGCGCCCCGTGGACCGCGTGGACGTACGTCGCGACCGGCGCCTGCCCGCAAGACCTCCTGCCCGCGTTCACCACCGCCGACTTCCAGCGCCTGCCCCTGACCCCCACCGCGACCACCATCCAGCCCGGCACCGGGTACGTCCTGGTCAACTACGGGATCATCGTCACCGCCGACCCCACCCCCCTGGACCTGACCACCACCCTGCTCGGCTACCCCGTGACCGTCCACGCCGTCCCGGCCACCTACACCTGGGACTTCGGGGACCACACCCCACCCCTGAACACCACCGACCCCGGTGTCCCCTACCCCACCGACGGCACCCGACCACCCACCACCCACGGATCGATCTACCCCGTCGGGTCCCACGCCCACCCCTACCCCGCCCCCGGCACCTACACCCTGACCCTGACCACCACCTGGACCGGGACCTACCAGATCGCCGGCGACACCACCCCCCACCCCATCACCGGGATCGCGACCACCACCACCACCCACCCACCCCTGACCGTCGTCGAACGACGCACCCACCTCATCGCCGACACCTGCAACACCAACCCCCACGGCCCCGGCTGCTAACCACACACACCACCCACACCACGACCAGGCCGCGTAGCAGGTCGGCGGCGCCGACGGTCGGCGGGCAAGATCGTCGTATGACGGACGAGAACAGCACCACGGGTGCCTACGTGACGCCAGGCACCGAGTTCACTCGCGACCAGCGCTACATCGCGACCCGCATCACAGCGGACCGCCGGGACGGCTTCCCGATCGAGCCGGGTCGCTACCGGCTCGTCGTCTCCCGAGCGTGCCCGTGGGCGAACAGGGCCGTCATCGTGCGACGGCTGCTCGGCCTCGAGGACGCGATCTCCATGGGCATCTGCGGTCCGACGCACGACCGTCGCTCGTGGACGTTCGACCTCGATCCGGGTGGTGTCGACCCGGTGCTCGGCATCGAGCGGCTCCAGGACGCGTACTTCGCGCGGTTCCCGGGATACGAAAGGGGCATCACGGTCCCGGCCATGGTGGACGTGTCGTCGGGCAAGGTCGTGACGAACGACTACGCGCAGATGACCCTCGACCTGTCGACGCAGTGGCGGGAGCTCCACCGCCAGGGCGCGCCGGACCTGTACCCCGAGCACCTGCGCGACGAGATCGACGCGGTCGCCCTCGCGGTGTTCCGGGACGTCAACAACGGGGTCTACCGGTGCGGGTTCGCGGGCTCGCAGGCAGCGTACGGCCGGGCGTACGACAGGTTGTTCGCACGACTCGACTGGCTCACCGAGCGGCTCAGCACGCAACGCTACCTCGTCGGCGACACGATCACTGAGGCCGACGTCCGGCTGTTCACGACCCTCGCGCGGTTCGACGCCGTCTACCACGGGCACTTCAAGTGCAACCGGTCCAAGCTCGCCGAGATGCCGGTGCTCTGGGCCTACGCACGGGACCTGTTCCAGACGCCGGGCTTCGGGGACACGATCGACTTCGACCACATCAAGCGGCACTACTACGCGGTCCACACGGACGTGAACCCGACGCGGATCGTGCCGAAGGGTCCCGACCTGACGGGGTGGCGCACGCCGCACGGCCGCGAGGAGCTCGGCGGCCGACCGTTCGGCGACGGCACTCCCCCGGGTCCGGTGCATCCTGGCGAGGAGGTCCCGGCCGAGCACACCGCGGGCGCGATGGCGGGCTGAAGGGCAGCGCGCGCCCGGGCTCAGACCTCGTCGAGCCCGACGGCGGGATCGGTGAGCCGGCCGACATCGACGGACCGACCGGACCGGATGAGGACGTCGATGGTGTCAGCGACGTCCCACACGTTCACGTTCATGCCGGCGAGCACGCGGTCCCCCGCGAGCCAGAACGCGACGAACTCGCGCGCGGCGACATCTCCTCGGAACACGACGCGGTCGGCGTCACCAGGCTCGACATAGCCGGTGTACTCCATGCCCAGGTCGTACTGGTCACTGAAGAAGTACGGCGACCTGTCGTCGACGTCGTCGCGGCCGAGCATGGTGCGCCCGGCCAGCTCGCCCTGTCGGATCGCGTTCGCCCAGTGCTCGACGCGCAGCCGTCGACGGAGCATGGGGTGCGTCGCGTTGGCGACGTCGCCGGCCGCGAACACGTCCGGGTCGAACGTCCGCAGGTGCTCGTCGGTGAGGATGCCGTTGTCGACCTCGAGGCCTGATGCGGTGGCGAGCTCGGTGCAGGGCCGGATGCCGACCCCGACCACGACGAGCTCGGTGTCGATGGTCGAGCCGTCGCCGAGACGCACGCCGGTGACGACGCCGTCGACCCCGAGGATCTCCGCGACGACGGTGCTGGTGCGCAGGTCGACGCCGTGCTCGCGGTGCAGGTCGGCAAACACGGTGGCGACCTGGAGGCCGAGCACGCGGATCAAGGGCAGCTCGCCGCGTTCGAGCAGGGTGACCTCGAGGCCGGCCGCACGGGCGGCGGCGGCGGTCTCGAGCCCGATCCAGCCACCCCCGATGATCACGACGCGTGACGCCCGCGTGTAGGCGTCCTTGAGCCGCTGGCTGTCCTCGATGCGGCGCAGCGTCAGCACGCCAGCGAGGTCGCCCCCGGGCACGTCGAGCCGCAATGGCTCGGACCCGGTGGCGAGCAGCACCTTGCCGTACGGCACGCGCTCACCCCCTGCCAGGACGACCTCGTGCGCCGCACGGTCCAGCGCCACGACCTCGACGTCCGTGCGGAGCTCGACGGCATGCTCGGCGTACCAGTCGGCCGGGTGCACGAAGGCGGTCTCGAGCTCGTCGTTGCCGAGCAGGTACCCCTTCGACAGTGGCGGGCGCTCATAGGGCAGGTGTGGCTCGTCGCCGATCAGGATGATCCGCCCGGTGAACTCCTCGACGCGCAGCGACCCGGCGGCGCTAGCACCCGCGAGCCCGGCTCCCACGATGACGATGTCCTGCGTCGATGCCATGCTGTCTCCTCGTCGTCGCCGGAGCGCTCGACTGCGGCGCCCGTTCCGGCCAGTCTGCCTCGGTCGGGGCGCCGCCGCCGGTTCAGCCCTCGACGCTGACCTTGAGGTGGTTGAGCCACGGGTCCTCGAAGTGCAGCGTCGTGCCGTCGTTGCGGCTGCGGATGCCGTGGTGCGCAAGGCGTGCGTCGAGTGCTGCGACGTCGTCCGCGGTGGGGACGACGATGGCGACCTCGCCGAGGCCGATCGACGCCGCACGGGGACCCGCACCCGCGCTGTTCCACGTGTTCATCGCCAGGTGGTGGTGGTAGCCGCCGGCCGAGACGAACAGGGCGCCGTTCCACGTCAGGGTCTCGTCGAAGCCGAGCGCGTCGACGTAGAAGGCTCGCGCCGTCGGTACGTCGCCGACCTGAAGGTGCACATGACCGACGACGGCCTCGCCCGCGCCGGGGGTCGCGAGACCGGACTTTGTGAGGTGCTCTCCCAGGAACGCGTTCGGGTCGAGTCGCAGCGCGTCCATCTGCACCTGACCATTCGGGGTCCAGCCCCAGTCGGACCGGCTGCGGTCCCAGTACAGCTCGACGCCGTTGCCCTCGGGATCGGTGAAGTAGAACGCGAGCGACACGAGGTGGTCGGCACTCCCGATGTAGGTGTTCGGGGCCTTCGCGGCGATCGAGGCGATCGTCGCGGCGAGACCAACGCGCTCGTCGAACAGGAGTGCCGTGTGGTAAAGGCCGGCCTGGCCTCGCGCGGGGCGCGGCAGACCGGGCGTGTGTCGCAGGACGACGAGGGGTGTGCCGCCCCGGCCCAACGTGACGACGTCCCGGCGACCGCCGACGAGACGGTCAGCGGGGTCCTCGATCACGTCGAGCGCGAGAGCGTCGTGGTAGTACCGCGTCTGCAGGTCGAGGTCCTCGACGAGCAGCGTGACCGCGTCCATGCCCGTGCCGGCCGCCATCGAGTCGGCGCGCGCGGTCAGCGGCGCGCCACTCCGCTGAGCGGTGGTCTGCGGTGTGCGGACGGTCGTCATGACGGTTTTCCTTAGGTCGGCTGAGCCCATGCTAGTTAACGTTTCAACTTCTGGCGAGCGATGCGTCATCCACGTCCCCGCTGGGCAGCTCGGCGCGTGCGCCACACTGAGCGCATGAACGAACAGTCCCCGCCAGGCGGCCTGCGCGGCTGGTACGCCGACCCGCGACGTCCGGCCGGTCAGCGTTGGTGGGACGGTGACACCTGGACCGTCGCGACCCGGCCCGACCCCGCCACAGCACCCCCGGACCCCTACGAGGGCCTCGCGTCGGCGCCCGGGCACAACAACGCCGCGATCGCCGGGCTCGGGATCGGCCTCGTGAGCCTCGCGTGGAACCCGATGGCGGTGCTGGGCATCGTCGGACTAGCCCTGAGCCTTCTCGGCAAGCGCCGCGTCACGACCTGGGCGCGCGAGAACTACCGGCCCACCGGCGGTCGAATCGCCACCTGGGGACTGGTGGTTGCCGGGATCTCGACGACCTTCACGCTGCTCACCCAGGGGTTCTTCCGCTGATGGACGTCCGGATCAAGCGGGTCTACGCGCCACCCGCGCCCGACGACGGCTTCCGCATCCTCGTCGACCGCATCTGGCCGCGCGGGGTCAGCAAGGCCGGCGCCGCGCTGGACCTGTGGCTCACCGGCGTCGCCCCGAGCACCGAGCTGCGCAGGTGGTTCGGCCATGACCCCGAGCGCATGGCCGAGTTCACCGACCGGTACGCCGCGGAGCTCGACGCCAACCCTGCGGCCACCGAGCTGCGTGGCCTGGCCGCCGACCACGACCGGATCACTCTCGTCTACTCGGCGCACGACGAGCTTCACAACCAGGCCGTCGTCCTGGCCGCGTACCTGATGGGCAGCGCCTCGGCCTAGCGGTGGATCGCCCACGAGTGCGGCCCGACGACCGGGGCACTGAGCGGGGCGGACGGTGCGGGGTCCTCGCCCGACCGCAGGATCAGCTCGGTCGGCGGGAGCGCCGGGGCGAACGGCGTGTCGCCGAGGTTGAGGGTCAGGACAAGCCGCTCACCTTCGGGCGACCGCGCGGCAAGCACGAGCCGCTCGTTCTCGACGTGCACCACCTCCAGGCGCGCGTGCGCGAGCCAGGGGTACCGACGACGGAACCCGATCAGGCGCTGGTGCTCGCGGTAGAGCGGCCACCCGTCGGGCGCGAGGTTGCTGGGCGCCGCCGGGAACGCGGGGCGGATCGCGTCGTCACCGCCGACCCGCTCCTCCTTGATGCCGCGGAAGCCCTGCTCGTCTCCCGCATACACCGACGGCGTCCCGGCCACGAAGAACAGCACGGCGAGCGCATGCGTCACGTGGCGCGAGTCCGTCACGGTGCTCGCTAGCCGCGTGACGTCGTGGTTGCCGACGAACGTGTACGGGAGGAACCGCGCCGCGAAAGCGTCGTGCCGCTGGAGCGCCCACGCGAGCTCGAAGAGGTTGAGGTCGACGATCGAGCTCCAGAGCGCCTTCCACAGCTCGTACTGCGTGACGGAGTCGACCCCCGACTCCGCGACATACCCGGCGTAGTCGCCATGGATCATCTCGCCGAGCACCCACGCCTCGGGGTACGCAGCGCGGACGGGCGGCAGGACGCGCTGCCAGAACGCCGCCGGGACGGCGTAGACCGCGTCGAGCCGCCAGCCGTCGACCCCCCGGGCCAGCCAGTGGGTCATCACGTCGGCGACGTGGTCGGCGACGTCAGGGTTGTCGTGGTTGAGCGCGACGAGTGCGCCGTGGCCCTCGAAGACCTCAGGTTCGGCAACACCGTCGATGCCGGTGCGCCAGCGCAGCCAGCCCCCGGCGGCAGAGTCCGGACCCTCGGCGAGGGCCTGGACGACACGCGGGTGGTCCCGGCCGACATGGTTGAACACGCCGTCGAGCACGAGCCGCACCCCGCGCTCACGCGCGGCCTCGACGAAGGCGTCGAAGTCGTCGTCGTCCCCGAGTCGGGGGTCGATCCGCAGGTGGTCGATCGTGTCGTACCCGTGGCTCGCCGAGGCGAACACCGGGCCGAGGACCAGGCCGTTACACCCCAGCTCGACCGAATAGTCGAGCCACGCGGTCAGGTGGGCGAACCTGTGCTGCACAGGCTCGTCCGGCGTGCGGGCGGCCGATGGAGCACCCATGAAGCCCAAGGGGTACACGTGCCACCAGATCGCATGGTCGATCCAGGTCGGCATGTCGTCTCCCTCGCAGCGGGCCGCACCCGGGCCGGACGGCACGGGGCGCACCGATAGTCTCGCGCCCAGCGCCGCCCGACGGACAACGCTTCATCGCATGCCTGACCAGCGGTTCTGGCCGCTCCCCTAGTTCGGAACGCGCCCGGAGTCGAAGAAGTTCTGCCCGAGACCGGCCAGGAAGTGCGGGCCCGTCGCGGCGAGCTCAGCGTCGAACGTTGCGTGCCACGTCGAGAAGGCCGCGTTCGAGAGTCCGTCATTCGCGAACCTGCGGTCGTCCGTGACCTCCGTCACGCAGAACGCCGGGATGTGCAGATCTGTGACCGGACCCCCCCGCTCGCACTCCGCAATGATCAACGGACGGTTGAGCCCACCGAACACGTCGACGACCCAGCCGTCCCCGCCCAGCCAGATCGCGTAGCGGTTCTTGATGATCCGCGACCCGGCGAGCTTGATCATCTCCAGGCCGACCGACAGATCGATCTCCCGCTCCGCCTCGTATCGGGTGCCCTCGATCATCGGGCCCTTGACCGTCAACGCACAGAAGTCGAACTCGCTCCCCAGCTCATCGAGCAGCGCGATCTCGTCCTCGGTCCCATCCAGCTCGACGCGCGCCGAGCTCGACTGCACCCGCATCCGCAGGGCATACCCCTGCTCGGCCATGAAGTAGCTCTGGACGATCAGGACGGGGGCAGGTTCGTCGAGCAGCTCGCGCGGCATGTCGCGGACGAAGAACCGGCGTTCGAACTCGAAGTCGCCGTACCCGTTGTCGCTCACCCCTCGCACGCTACCCGTGTGCCCAGGCTCGCGTCCTGCGGAGCGGCGGGGCTACCTAGGACGCGGCCGACGCGTGCAGCGCCGCTGCAACCTGCGAGGCCTCGGCCGGTGTCGTCGTCGCGAGCTCGAACTGGCCGCCGGTGATCGGGTCGACGACACGGGCGGCCGCGAGGACCCGGCCCTCCACGAGGAGGGCGAGCTGCTTGCCGACCGCTCCGCGCGTGACGTCCGCCAGCCTCACGCTGCCAGGCTGGTCGAACTGGATCGTGAAGACCTGCCTCGACACTTCACCGCCTGGGTGGGTGACGGCGGTCGGTGTCACATCACCCAGAGACTCGCCCACCTGGTAGGTCGTCGTGCCCGACTCGCCGCACGCACTCCCGGGGCTGCTCGACGTCAATGGCGGCTCGCTGCACGGACCGTCTGTGGACGATTCGACGAGACGAAGCTGCAACGTGGGCGCCGGTGACGCCGGCAGTGAGCCGCCGACGACACCGACGCCGCTCGCAGAGCCACAGCCGGCGAGGAGGAACGCTGCGGCAACAAGGACGACGGAGCTTGCGGCTGAGTGGATCGGCATCCGAGCATCTTGGCAGCACATGGTCGGCAAGGGGCGTGGAATCGTCATCGCGTGCCAGGGCGGCTGATCGCGCAGCGCCCGTACGTGCCGGGACTGGAGCACGAAGGGCGTCTGACCCATGGTCAGACGCCCTTCTCGGGTGGGGTCTTCCCCGGATTCACGTTTCCGCTGGTGAGGGACTCGTTCTCGGCGGGGCGTCCGCACCCCATCTCACAGCACGGCGGCGAAATCTTCACGCGCGCCCACTCGCCAGTGCTGGGGCGCCCGCTACGGACACCAGTTGTACTCGGTTCTGCCCTTCGCACGGCCGCTCCGGTGTCGGAGGAGCCGTTCTCGCTCGATCACCGACGCGTCAGGTTCACTCAGGGCGAGCGTCGCGGCAGCTCTGCAGATCGCGGCCGGGTAGCCAGCGCAACTGCCCAGGCGCGTCGCGGGCTTCGTTCACGTGTCGGGGACGGCGTGGGCCAGGAAAGACAGCTCGTCGGCGCCCCGGTCGAGGTGCGCGTCCGCCTCCAGTGGCGGGCCGCCGGCGAACTCACGCTCGACGCGTCGGGCAAGCCAGCGTTCGGCCCCCTGGAGGCGGCACCCGGGCTCTACCGCCTGGAGCTCGCCTCGCTCAACGAACAACAACGTCCGCTCGTGTACTTCGGGGAGACCGACAACCTGCGCAGGCGGCTCTCGGGCAACTATCGCAACCCCGGCCCGAGCCAGCAGACGTCGGCCAGGATCAACGGGTTGCTTCGCGAGCACCTCGCCCGGGGCGGATCGGTGAGCCTGTCACTGGCGACGGAAGTCGACGCCGAGGTCGACGGGGTGCCTCAACGCCTTGACCTCTCGACGAAGGCGGCCCGCCTGCCGGCGGAGAGCGCCCCGCTTGTTGGTGCGCGCACCACGCACGCCTCGAGAATCTCGGCTGAGTCGCACCCGATCAGTGCCGAGCGCGCTCCGGAGCAGGCCGGCATCCGACAGCCCCCGTCGAGAACAGGTTGCACCCGGTCCAGGTCTCGGCCGCGCGGAGCCAGTGCTCACCGGTCGCGCCGATGACGCCGACCTTGCTCTGGTCGCCTCACGACGGCTATGCGCGAAAGGCCGAGGCAGACGGCTGTCACCACGCGGACGCGCGCATCCTGTCGCGCGCGATGCTCACGGCTGACGTTCTCGAGCCCGAGCCCATCGCCGCGGGCCCGGCCGGCCCTGGCGCGGTCGAGGTCGTTTCCCTGCTGCGGGGGTCGACGAGCCGGGCGCCGACCCGACGGCCCAGCTGCGCCGCCCTGCCCGGGTCCGTCCGGACATCGTCTCCGAACGCCTCAAGCTGACGAACGCCACGCGGGAGGCGGTCACGGCGTGCAATGATCCGCTCGACGACAGAGACGGGGAGCAGCGATGAACAGGTCTGACGGTACGACGATCGCCACCGGCGTCACGGCTGAGCGCCTGGCGGGCCTGCGCTCGTGGAACCTCGGTCTCACGGCGCTGCACCTCCTGCAGGCGATCGCTGTCGTCGTCCTCGCGGGGGGCTTCGCCATCACCGTCACCTCGTCCCTCCCACAGGGCCCCCCCGGTAGCCCCGCGCCCGCCCCTGCCGCGCTGTTCGACGTGCCGATCGGCTGGGCCGTCGCGGTCTTCCTCGCGCTGGCTGCGCTTGACCACCTGCTGACGGCGACGGCGGCCCGCGGCACCTATGAGCGCGACCTCCGGCGCGGGATCAACCGCTTCCGCTGGATCGAGTACTCGGTCAGCGCCACCCTGATGGTCATCCTCATCAGCTTCTACTCGGGTATCACCGGGATCAACGCCGTGATCGCCGTCGCCGGCGCGAACGTCGCGATGATCCTGTTCGGCTGGGTCCAGGAGCTGATGAATCCGCCCGGGCGCACGGCCACCACGATGCTCCCGTTCTGGTTCGGCACAATCGTCGGCCTCGCCCCGTGGATCTCGATCGGGTTCAACATCGCCGCGTCCGAGACTGTGCCTGGCTTCGTGTACGGGATCGTCGTCGTCCAATGCCTCCTGTTCTTCAGCTTCGGGCTCAACCAGTGGCTCCAATACCGGGCGATCGGCAGGTGGACCGACTACGCGTACGGCGAGAAGACCTACCTCGTGCTCAGCCTCGTGGCGAAGTCGCTGCTCGCGTGGCAGATCTTCGGCGGTTCGCTGGCTCGCTGACGTCGGTTCGCTGGCCGGCTGACGTCGGTTCGCTGGCCGGCTGACGTCGGTTCCGACGGGCCTGGGCATGATGACCCGCCTGATGTCGACCAACCCCGCGGTCGTGGCCTACCCCGCCGTCGTGGCCAAACCGAACAAGCCAGACGACCCCGCTGCGCACCGCCGCGCGCTGACGGCCGAAGCTGTGGCTGCGGGTCTCCCTGAGTCCGCCTGGTTCGAGACCACCGCGCGGGACCCGGGTCGTCGCGAAGCGAGGTAGCCGCAGGATCGGGGGATGCGCGCGCGTCGCGGACAGCGGAGGAGCGGTGGTGCACCGCGGCGTTGCCCTGCCGGCGGATCCAGTCCATCTTCGCCACGTACCCGGCCCGCGGGGGTGGCCGACTCCCCCGCTGCGGAATCACCTCCTGTCGGGGCGGGGCGTCGAGCACCGACGGCGAGGTCGGGACTGAGACGGCCGACTACGCCGCACACCGGCTCGACCACCAGACCGAGCACCAGTTCGGGTTCACCGTGCTCATGCGAGCCGGACAGGAATCCCTCGACGCTGAGCGCCACCCCCTGCCTGAGACGCCAGAGGCGCTCGCGGCGTAACCGCCCGCTCCGGACATGACGAAGGGCACCTGACCTAAGGGCGGTGCCCTTCGTCGTTCTCAGCTCCCGAACATCCGGCGGACCAGAATTCGGCGAACTGTTCTTGCCATCTCTGGGAAGACCTCCCGGTGGAGCTGAGGGGATTCGAACCCCTGACCCCCTGCATGCCATGCAGGTGCGCTACCAGCTGCGCCACAGCCCCGTGACCGGCCCCGGAGGGCGAACCACCACCCTTGCAGGCGTCATGAAGTCTAGGCGGAACCCTGCCCCCAGCGCTAATCGGGGTCCCGCACCTCGCGGTCGGGGCCCGCGTCCCAGTCGGCGGAGGCGTCGGTAGGCCCCAGGTTGT
Source organism: Cellulomonas sp. (assembly GCA_012927595.1). Taxonomy (GTDB): domain Bacteria; phylum Actinomycetota; class Actinomycetes; order Actinomycetales; family Cellulomonadaceae; genus Cellulomonas_A. The sequence goes on along the minus strand of JABBOW010000106.1, from coordinate 3,512 downwards.
AGCCCGTGAGCCGCCACGTAGGCCCCAGGTTCCCCCTGCCGAGCCGCAGCTCGGCCCAATGCGCGTTGCTGACGCCGACGATGCCCCGCCAGTCGGGCGGCAGCCCGAGCAGGCCGGCTACACCGAGCCCGATCGCCGCACCATGCGAGACGACGAGGAGCGTGTCGTCGTCGCCGAGATCGTCTGCATGGGCCGTGACGGCCTCGATCATGCGAGCCGCGACGGTCGCGCGAGACTCCCCGCCAGGGCGGTTCGGCTCGCCGCCCTGCGCCCAGGCAGCATGGTCGGTCGGCCACCGCTCGGCGATCTCCGTCGCCGTCATGCCCTCCCAGTCGCCGAACGAACGCTCACGCACGCGCGCATCTACGACCGGCTCGAGGTCGATCATCGACGCGAGCGCGTCAGCCGTGACCCGTGCGCGGACGAGGTCGGACACCACGATGCGCGTCGGCCGGTACCGCGCGGCGATGGCCGCGGCCGCCGTGTGCGCCTGCCAGCGGCCGACGTCGTCGAGCGGGATGTCCGCCTGCCCCTGCAGCCGAGCCTGCACGTTGTGCGCGGTGCGGCCGTGGCGCCAGAGCAGCACCCGCCCCGCAGTCACTCGAGGGTCCCGGACCCCGACCGGACGTCGGCGGGCAGCTCGATGACCGGGCAGTCCTTCCACAGTCGCTCGAGCGCGTAGTACACGCGGTCCTCCGCGTGCTGGACGTGCACGACGATGTCGCCGAAGTCCAGCAGTACCCAGCGCGCCGTCCGGTTGCCTTCGCGGCGCAGCGGCTTGGCGCCAAGCAGGTGCAGCGCGCGCTCGATGGCGTCGACGATGCTGCTGACCTGTCGCTCGTTGGTGCCCGAGGCGATGAGGAACACGTCAGTGAGGACGAGCTGCGCACTCACGTCGAGGGCGATGATCTCGTCTGCCTTGAGGTCGGCTGCAGCGCGGGCTGCCGCGATGGCAAGCTCGATGGCGCGTTCGGTTGCCGGCACGGGACTCCTTGGATGGGTTCAGATGGTCGGACGGTGATCGTCAGACCACAGGGTGTTGGCCCGCATCGACCGCCGCCGACGCTGCGGGCGTCGGGGTCGTTGCGGGGGTGTTCGCGGCGGCGCTCCCGTGACCCGCGAGGAGCACGATCAGGAAGCCGAGCACGAACGCGACCAGGGCCAGCACGATCAGCTGGAGCCACGTGTAGGGGTGTGACGGCCGCTCGTCGTCCTCGTCGACGTCACCGTACAGGCTTCCGCTCTGGACGGGCTCATCACCAGTCGCGACCGAGCTCCCGGCGACGCCGAGTGAACCCCAGTGCGGGACGGTTATGTCGTCGGCGGCCTCGACCGTGGGCGCCGGTGCCGCGGCGGCGGCCGCGCCCCAGGACCCCACGACTGGTGCCTGGTACGCCGGAGGGGAAGCAGGTGGCGGAACGACGGCGGACGTCCCTGCGGACGGCGCCCACGAAGGACCGGTGCGCCCGGACGTGGGCTGCCACCCGGCCTGCGGTGCGGACAGTACGGACGGCGCCGGCGGGGTCGCTGCGGTCGGCGCGCCGTAGCGCGAAGACGGCACCGACCCGGCCGAGGGCGCGCCCGCAGCCCCGGCGGCAGGTCGCGCAGACCCTCCACCCGGCTGACCGCCCCAGGCGCTCGACCTCGGCTGGAAGCCGGTCGGCCCCGAGGTGGTCTGGCCCGGCGTGGTCGACTGGGCCGTCGGGCTGACCTGCGCGGGACCCCCTGTCGGCCCGGGTGCGGCCGAGTACGGACTCGTCGACTGGGCGGCCGTGGATGGCCGGACGATCGAGGGCCGGGCCACCGCAGGGCGGGCAACGGCGGGACGGGCAACAGTCGGCCGATCGGCGGGCGGCGATGCAGCAGCCGGCGGCTGCGTCGGCACCTGGCCGGGGCGTTCACCGACCGCCTCCGCGGGGCGTGCGGGGCCAGCAGCCAGGCGCGAGGTCGTCGGACGGCTCGTGTAGCTCTGCGCGGGCGCTGGCGGGCTCGCGGGAGCGCTCGGGTGCCCGCTCCACGTCGACTGGGCCGGGGAGCCCGCGCTCGGCGGTCGCACCGAGGGTTGACCTGTCGTGGCGGGGCGGGCCCCGGTCGGGTCGAGCGGCGTGTCGCGGATCGTGCGCCGCGAGCGCATGGCCTGCGAGGTGTCGGGCGCGAGGCCGGGCACCTGGTACGGCTCCGCTCCCCCGCGCTGGCCGTCAGGTCCGACGGACGGGATGGGCTGGCTGCGCAGGGCGCGGCGCGACGGCGGGGTCGCGTCGCCGCCGACTCCCAGGGCCGTGTCGGGCGCACCGCCCTCGACCGCTCGCTCGAGCTCTCGACGTCGGCGCCGCTCTCCAGGTTCACTCATCGTTACCTCGATACAGACCATGTTTGGCGATGTACTGGACGACCCCGTCAGGGACGAGGTACCACACCGGCTTCCCCCCGCGCGCACGGGCCCGGACGTCCGACGACGAGATCGCCAGGGCGGGGATCTCCTGCTGGGTCACTCGGTCCTCGGGCAACCCCTCGGTGGACAGAGTGTGCCCGGGCCTGTTGACGGCGACGAAGTGGGCCATGGCGAACAGCTGTTCCGGGTCCTTCCACGTGAGGATCTGTGCGAGCGCGTCCGCTCCGGTGATGAAGAAAAGATCGGCATCCGGCCGCGCGATGTTGAGGTCGCGGAGCGTGTCGACGGTGTACGTCAGCCCCGCGCGGTCCATGTCGACACGACTCACCGTGAACCGCGGGTTCGACGCGGTCGCGATGACGGCCATCAGGTAGCGGTGCTCGGCCTGGGTCACGTGCTGGTTCTGCTTGAACGACGGCTGCCCCGTAGGGACGAACACGACCTCGTCGAGACCCAGGACCGCGGCGATCTCGCTCGCGGCGACCAGGTGACCATGGTGGATGGGGTCGAACGTGCCGCCCATCACGCCGAGACGGGGTCGACGCTCTGTCATCAGGTGCGTCCTCGCTCTCGTGTCCCGGGTCGGTCGTGCGCGGTCAGTGCCGAGTGCCGACGCTCCGGAACGCGTAGGTGACGAGCAGCAGCGCGACGAGACCACCGAACGCGGTCAGGCCGAACGCCACGGGCGGGACGGGCAGCTCTATGGCATGCTCCGCGACGGCCTCGACGGCGAGCAGGGCAGCGTGCACGTCATCCTCCAGGGGTGGGGTAGCGGGTGTTCCAGTGTCGCACGTCCGAGGTCCCCATCATGGTCGGACGTGCCCGTCTCCGTGCACGATCCACTTGGTCGTGGTGAGCTCGGCGAGGCCCATCGGACCACGTGCGTGCAGCTTCTGGGTCGAGATCCCGATCTCGGCGCCGAGGCCGAACTGGCCGCCGTCGGTGAACCGGGTCGAGGCGTTGACCATGATCGCCGCGGAGTCGAGCTCGGCGACGAAGCGCTCAGACGATGCCAGGTCCCGTGTCACGATCGCCTCGGTGTGGCCTGACGTCCAGGTGCGGATGTGCTCGATCGCGGCGTCGAGGTCGTCGACGACCCGCACAGCGATATCGAGCGAGA